>NZ_CP107982.1:315357-630714 GCF_036104975.1 Amycolatopsis sp. NBC_00355
GTCCGCGCCTCCGGCGGGCCGGCCGTGGTCAAGGTGGGCCAAGCCGGCCCAGGCTGATCGCGCCCGTTGCCACGATCCTGAGGTCCGGGTGGATCAAGGAAGCCGGCGGTGACCGGTATCACTTGCTTCACATTCGAAGCAACAGTACTGTGCTGGGCAGTTGCTTCGAATTCGAAGCGAATGGGCTCGACGAAGGTGAGAACTCCGATGAAGGCAGTGCGTTTCCACGAGTACGGCGCCCCGGACGTCCTGCGCTACGAGGACGTGGACCAGCCGGTTCCCGGAGCCGGGCAGGTCCGGATCCGCGTCGCCGCGACGTCGTTCAACTCCGTCGACGGCAACATCCGCGGCGGCTTCATGCGCGGCCCCATCCCGGTGGAGCTGCCGCACACTCCGGGCCTCGACGTCGCCGGCACGGTCGACGCGCTCGGCGCCGGCGTGGCGGGTGTCGAGGTCGGCGCCGACGTCATCGGGTTCCTGCCGATGGACGGCGACGGCGCGGCCGCCGAGTACGTCCTCGCACCGGCCGACGTCCTGACGCCGGCGCCCAAGAGCGTCCCGCTGGCCGACGCGGCCGCGCTGCCGGTGGTCGCGCTGACCGCGTGGCAAGCGCTGTTCGACCACGGCAAGCTGCGGTCCGGGCAGCGGGTGCTGATCAACGGCGCCGGCGGCGCGGTCGGGGGATACGCGGTGCAGCTGGCCAAGGGAGCCGGCGCCCACGTGATCGCCACGGCGAGCCCGCGCAGCGGCGACGCGGTCAAATCGGCCGGTGCCGACGAAGTCGTCGACCACACCACGACCGGGGTGACCGCGGCGGTGACCGAGCCGGTCGACGTCGTGCTCAACCTCGCACCGGTCGAGCCGGCGGAGCTGGCCGCGCTGGTCACCCTGGTCCGGCCGGGCGGGGTCGTGGTGAACACGACGGTGTGGATGCCCGCTCCCGCCGACGAGGAACGCGGGGTGCGCGGCATCGACCTGTTCGTCCGCAGCGACGCCGGACAGCTGGCGAAGCTCGTGGCGCTGATCGACGACGGCGAGCTGCGCGTCGACGTCGCCGAGCGGGTCCCGCTGTCCGAGCTGCCGGCGCTGCACGCACGGGCCGCCGAGAACGCGGTGCACGGCAAGGTCGTCGTCCGGGTCTCCGCCTGACGTCCGCGCGGATCCGGCGGGTGCCGTGTCTACTGTGGACGCCCGCCGGTGCGACGTCCGCCCTTCGCACCAGCACGGCTGACCGGGTGGTCCGCGCGTCACGGTAAGCGGATGCGCCCGAGGTTGCCCGGATGTGGCGAATCCGACTCCGGCTAAGCCGAACCACGCGGTGAAGTGTGTCGGCGTCATGAAACTGAGAACCAGGGTATTCGCTGTCCTTACGCTCGCGCTGTCGGTGGTCTTGGCCGGTGTGACGCCGGCGCCGGCGGCCACGATTCAGACTGTGGAAGCCGCCGCGCCGGCGGCGAGTGGTCTTCCGCCTTATGTCGCGTTGATCAGGCCGGTGTCGGCGCAGCGGCTGGGGTCGAGCTGGCACGAGGGTTGTCCGGTCGGGCCCGATCAGTTGCGGCTGGTGAGTGTGAACTTCGTCGGTTTCGACGGGGCGGTGCACCGGGGTGAGCTGGTGGTCAACGCCGATCGGGCGGTGGAGGTGGCGTACACCTTCGCTGATCTGTATCGGGGTCGGTTCCCGATCGAGCGGATGGAGACGGTGGAGAAGTACGGCTCGGACGATGACGCGTCGATGGCGGCGAACAACACCTCGGCGTTCAACTGCCGGGCGATCACCGGTGGTACGGCGTGGTCGAATCACTCGTACGGTCGGGCGATCGATGTGAACACGGTGCAGAACCCGTACATCTCCGGTAGTGGTGCGGTGTATCCGCCCAACGGCGCGCCCTATGTGGACCGCACGCTCACTGCGCCGGGGATGATCCACGCGGGTGACGCCACGGAGCGGGCGTTCACTTCTCGTGGTTGGACGTGGGGTGGTTCCTGGGACACCCCGATCGACTACCAGCACTTCGAGAAGCCCTGACGCCTGAGCATCGACGTCCGGACGTCTGCCGCGCTCGCGCCGGACGTCCGGACGCCATGGCCACAGTGGACAGTCTTCGCGAAACTTCACGCGAGGCGGTGATCACCTTTCCGGGCAAGGCACAACGACCGCCGCCGGTCGACCACGATCGGCAGCGCTTGATCGTCACTTGGGGGAGTTCGCGGCCGGCCGGAGATCCGTGAACGCCCGGTCGAGATGCGTGCGGAGTACCGGCTGGGTCCCGAGACCCGGGCTCCCGGCGCCGCCGAAGACGGTTACCTCGCCTACACCCACCTCGCCGGCCATGCTGCCGAGCTCCGGATCGGGCCGGCCGGGGCCAGCAGTGGCGGGGCACCGGCCGCCGCGCTCATGGGCGCGACCGGCGGGCGCCGCAGCCGACTCGCTGTCCCTGCTCCACCCGATGCCGGACGACCGGCTCGAGACGCCGTCGTGCTTCGAGAGCAGCGCCGAAGTCGTCCGCACCCGCGAGGACATCGGCCTGGCTGGGGCCGCGGTCCTGGGTGACCGGTCCGGCACCGGCGACGTGCACCTCCTACGCCGCGCCCGGACGGCCACCGGCCTGCCGACCCTTTGTCGCGGTTGCCCGGTTCGATGTGCCGCACGACGATGTAGCGGCTTCGCGAACCGGCTGCCCGCCGCCGGCGTGCCGGTCGACCTGCACCTCTACGCTCGCGCGTTCCACGCTTGGGACCGCTTCGCGGCCACCTCCGCGCTCGCCCGCTCGTCCGAGCTGACCTGGCGCGACTACCTGCGCCGCCGCCTGCACGCCTGACCCGGCCCGGCGGACGCGGACGCACCTCGGCCGTGCCCGAGGATCCGGCGTTTCGGTTCTTCCGCAACGGATGCGGCCCGGAACCGGCTGTTGTTCCGGCCAGGCCGCAGGTGCTATACCGGCAGCTGCCCGGTGTCGCGATGACGCGATGCCACAAGCGAGCGGAGTGTCTGGTGGCCGACCGTCCTTTACGCTCATCCATCGTGGTCGCGGCCCTGACCGCGCCCGTCCTCTTGCTGGGGACCGCGACCGCGGTGGCCGCTCCCGGCACGCCGGCTGGGCGGCAGCTGACGATCGAGACGGTGTCGAACCCGCGGCCCGCGCTCGTCAGCGGGGGACAGGTGCTGGTCAGGGTGGTCCCACCGGGGAGAACGCCGGCCGGCCAGGTCAGAGTCAGCGACAACGGCCGCGACGTCACGTCCAGCTTCCGCGCCCAGCCGGACGGCAGCCTGCTCGGCCTGGTGACCGGCCTGCGCAACGGCGCCAACGACCTGAGCGCCCGGGCCGGCGGGCACGGCGCGGACCAGCGGGCGACCCTGCGCGTCACCAACCACCCGATCACCGGGCCGGTCTTCTCCGGCTCGCAGCAGCACCCGTTCTACTGCGAGACCCAGGCGTTCGGCCTGCCCGCCGCGTCGCAGCCGTTGTGCAGCGCGCCGACCCAGGTGAGCTACCAGTACAAGAACACCGCCGGGGCGTTCACGCCGCTGACGGACCCGGCGGCCCGGCCCGCGGACCTCGCGACGGCCACGGTCAACGGGCACCCGGTGCCGTACGTGGTGCGCGTCGAACGAGGCACGATCGACCGCGCCGTCTACGAGATGGCGGCGCTCTACGACGGCGCGCCGTCGCCCGTCGCGCCGGACCAGAGCTGGAACGGGAAGCTGGTCTACACCTTCGGTGGCGGCTGCAACGCGGGCTACCACCAGGGCAACTCGACCGGCGGGGTCGTCAACGACCTGTTCCTGGCGCAGGGCTACGCGGTGACGTCGTCGAGCCTGAACGTGCTCGACAACAACTGCAGCCCGATCATCTCGGCCGAAGCGGCGATGATGGTCAAGGAACACTTCGTCGAGACCTACGGCCCGGTCGCCCACACGATCGGCTGGGGTGGCTCGGGCGGGGCGATCCAGCAGTACGACATCGCCGAGAACTACCCCGGCATCGTCGACGGCATCATCCCGGGCGTTTCGTTCCCGGACCCGCTGAGCACCGGCGGCCCGGTGTCGGACTGCCGTCTGCTGGACCGGTACTTCGCCGGGCCGGGCGCGTCGTTCACCGCGGCGCAGAAGCAGGCCGTCGCGGGCTTCGCCAGCTATGACACCTGCGTCTCCTGGGACCAGACCTTCGCCAGCCGCGCCACCGCGACCGGCAGCTGCAACGCGGCCATCCCGGTCCCGGCGCGGTGGGATCCGGTGACCAACCCGCGCGGGGTGAAGTGCAACTCGAACGAGCAGCTGGCCAACCAGCTCGGGCGGGACCCGAAGACCGGGTTCGTGCGCAGCCCGCTGGACACCACCGGCGTGCAGTACGGCCTGTCCGCGCTGAAGGCCGGGACGATCACCGCGGCGCAGTTCGTCGACCTCAACGCCGCCATCGGCGGCCTCGACTACACCGGAAAGCCCGTGGCACAACGGATCGCGGCCGACCCGAAGGCGCTCGAAACGGTGTACGCCGACGACCTCGTGAACTCGGCGTCGCAGGGCTTGCGGGTGACGCCGATCATCGACCAGCGGACCGATCTCGACCTCGCCGGGTTCGGCAACGACATTCACACCACCGAGTGGTCTTATGTGATGCGGCAACGGCTTCTGCGGGCCAACGGCACCGCGGGCAACCAGGTCATCATCGAAAACCACGCCACCGCGGCCGAAGCCGCGGCCGCCAGTGTCTACGAGCTCGACGCGATGGACCGCTGGCTGACCGCGATCGACGCCGACGGTTCCCACCGGAGCCTCCAGCAGAAGGTGCTGGCGAACCGGCCGGGCGACCTCGGCGACGGCTGTTACCTCTCGGCCGCGTCGCGGATCACCGAGAAGCTGACGTACCCGGCGAGCGGCCGGTGTGGCGCGCAGTACCCGGTGGCGGCCAACACCCGGCTGGTGGCGGGGGAGAGCCTGTCCCTCGACGTGCTGAAGTGCCGCCTCCGGCCGCTGGACTTCCGCGACTACCCGGTCGCCTTCACCGCCGCGGAGCGGACTCGCCTGCGAGCGGCGTTCCCCGGCGGCGTGTGCGACTACGGCCGGCCGGGCGTCGGGCAGCGTGCCCCGATCGGAACCTGGCTCAGTTACGGCGACGAACGGACCGGCACCACCCCGCCGACGAAGCTGCGGTGACCGGAGGCCGTCGGCTCGGTGACCCCGGCGCTCACCTGCCCGTGGTCACCCTGCTGGAGGCGATCGACACCGCCGGGAAGGCCAACGCGATCTTCTTCCCGAAGCAGCCGGGAAATGTCAGCCGGATTCGTGCGGCTGTACCGGCGGGACTGGTCACCGGAGCCGGCGACGCCGAGTCCGACGCCGCCTTCGACCGCATCGACCTCGACGGCAGCCTCACGGTGGACGAGCTCGTCGTGGCCGTGCGCGAGTCCCGCTACGGGCGGCTGGACGTCCCGCTGCCCGGCTGACCGGAGAGCGGGTAGCCGGTCGCGGCGACGTGCTCCGCGACGGCCGCCAGGGTGGTGGCGGGGTTGAGCGCGGTCACGACGTCCGCGGTCAGTGGCCGCCCGGCGTAGAAGTGGCGCACCGCGTCGAGGTCGATCGGCCTTTCGTAGTAGTCCCGCGCCCACTCCCGGAACGCCTCGGCGGTGCCGTCGGTCAGCAGGGCGAACAGCCAGCCGGCCCCGTCGTCACCCCGGTCGGGGAAGGTGATGTCGCCGTGCCGCCAGGCGGTGTCGCCGTGCTCGCGCCACAAGCACACGGTGACATACGGCGTGCCGAACTCGTCGGAGAACGCCGGTTCCGCCACCCACTCCCGGAACACTCCGGGCACGGCGTCGAGCACCCCGGGCCACGGCTCGTCGTCGTCGGTGGCGTAGGGGCTCATCGGCGACTCGTGGTCGAAACCACGCACGTACGCGCCCGCGGCCGTGAACACGACGGAGTATTCGTTGCCGGCGCCGTCCCGCTTGGACGCCAGCTCCGCACCGGGCGCCCAAGCGGTGTCGTAGAGGTGGTACCGGTCTTGGCTGTCCGGGCTCAGCACGACGTCCAGCGCGGCCAGGGCACGGCACAGCGCGCGCAGGTCCGGGACGGCGGGCAGGCGACGGGCGAGGTCGTACACGGTCACACCGACATCCAAGCAGGCGGCCCGAACAGGTCAGCCGGCGAAGTGGGTCCGGCTCAGCGCGAGGAGTCTCCGCTGGGTGGTGGGGTCGTGGGAGACCGGGGGAGTGCTCGATTCCGTGTCACGGCTGAAGTAGCGGCCGGTGACGCCGGCCAGGGCGGGGTCGGTCGCGATGCGTGTCGCGCTTTGCGCTCCTTCGGCGGGGGTGAGCAGACTGCGGCGGATCAGCGTGCGCAAGGGACGCAGCAGCGGGGGCACGAGGTCGTCGATGATGTCGGTGGCGACGATCCCCGGGTGCAGGGCGTTGACGGTCACGCCGTCGGCGGCGAGGTCGCGGGCGAGCGCGTAGCCGGCGGTGACGGTCATGAGCTTGGCGCGTGCGTAGGCCTCGAAGGGCGCGAACCCGGTGGCGGGATTGAGTTCCGCGAGGTCGCCGACGCCGGCCAGGTCGAGGGTCGCCGGCCGTGGCTTGCCGGGGAGCTTGATCTGCCGGGTGTCGTTGAGGGTGTCGCTGGCGACGTTCACCACCCGGGCCCGGCCGCGTCGCAGCGGTCCGTCCAGCAGGGTGGTGAGGCCGTAGGCGGCGAGGTAGTCGAGGGCGATGTGCATCTCGACGCCGTCGGCCGAGACGCGGTGTTCGGCGAAGTGCGCGCCGGCGTTGTTGACGAGGAGGTGGATCCGGTCGTGCCGGTCCAGGACGGTGTTCGCCGCGGTCACGACGTCCGCGCGCCGGGACAGGTCCCCGGGGATGACCTCGAGCCGGTTTGCCGCCGGTGAGCCGATGCGTGCGCGAAAGGCGTCCGCGCGAGCGGGATCGCGGGCGACGGTGATCACGTGCGCGCCGGCGTGGACGAGGTCGGCGGCGATGATCCGGCCCATGCCGCCGGTCGCGCCGGTGACGACAGCGACTTTCCCGGTCAGGTCGGGGAGGGCGGGGGTCACCGGGTGATCCGCGGGTAGGCGTGGGTGTACTGCGGGGTTTCGGCCTCGTCGACCAGGAACGCGGCGAGATCGGCGCGGCCGATCGCACTCCACAGCCGGATGCGCAGGTCGGTGCCGGCCCGGTACTTCCCGATCCCGTCGTGGTCCGAAAGCTTCGGCGGCCGCACGATCGTCCAGTCCAGGCCGGAAGTGGTGATGAGCGGCTCCATCGTTTCCTTGTCGCGCATGCGGTCGGCGACATTCGCCCACACCGCCACCGAGTACAACGACTTGTCGTGCGTCTCCAGCACACCGTGCGCGCTGACGGCGATCAGCCGGGCCACCCCGGCCGCCTTCATCGCGGTGACCGCGGAGCGGATGCCCTCGGTGCACACCGTCGTCGGCCCGTTGCCGGCCCCGCCCAGCGCGCTGATCACCACGCTCGTGCCCGGCAGGACACGCGTGAGGGCCGGGACGTCGGTGACCTCGGGCCAGATCACTTCGTCCAGCCCCTCGCGCGGCGCGAAAGTTCCCGCCCGGCGGACCGGCGCGATCACGTGGTGCCCGCGCTCAAGCGCCGTGGACACCACGTGACGTCCGGTGGCACCGGTCGCTCCGAGGACCGCCACGGTCATCTGTGATACAGGATGTCTCATACCGACATGATGCACACTCGTCATGCTGCGAGTCAAGTTGTCTCATAGGATCGGTTCGTGACCAGCGAGACAGATCCCCGATCCGTGCGAAGCCGCGAAGCGATCTTGAACGCCGCCCGTGAGCTGCTGCTGGAAAGCGGCCCGACCGCGGTGACGCACGTGCTGGTCGCCGACCGCGCGGGAGTGGGCCGCGCGACCGTCTACCGCCACTGGCCCCAGGCCGAACCGCTCCTCCTCGAGGTCATGGCCACCGTCCCGATGCCGTTCCTCGACAAGGCCACCGTTCCCACCCGGGAGTGGCTGCGACGGGAGCTGACCGCGATCGCCCGCCAGCTCGAGCTCGACGACGTCCGCGCCGTGTCCACGACCCTGGCCAACACCGCCCTGTGGGACGAGAACATGGACGCCCGCCGCGCGCAGTTCGCCGGCATCCTCGCCGACCGGCTCGCGGCCGCCCTCGACGAAGCCCAGGCGCGCGGCGAAGTGACCCTCACACTCACCAGCCGCAACGCCGCCGCGATGGCCATCGGGCCGATGTACTACCGCAGCACCATCGAGCGCGCGCCGATCGACTCCGCCCTCATCGACGCCGTCGTCGCCGCCCTGGGCACCTGGTCCACCGACCGGTGAGTTCGCGGAACCCGGACAAGAGGGACAGTGGTGCCGAACGCCGCTTCCGCCGCACACCCGACGCACGGCCTGGCTAGAGGTCGATGACGACCTTGCCGTGCACGTGCCGGCCGGCCTGCAGCTCGGCCGCGCGGCGGATCTGCCCGATCGGGAAGCTCGCCGCGATCGGCACCCGGAGCCGGCCCGCCGCGACCAGGTGGGCGATCTCTTCCAGGGCGCCGGGAGCGCCGTTGGCCCCCGACACGATCAGCACGGTGTCGTCCGGGCTGGACCTACCGATGGACGGCCTCCGGACCGCCGCCCGCCCTGCCCGAGGCCGTCAGCGGGTGGGCCAGCCGAGTTCGGTCAGCTGGTTCCCGGCCTTGCCCACGGGCCAGAAGGTCACCTTGTCCAACCGGCCCGACGCGGTCCGGAACTTGAAGCCGCGGCTGAACGGCCCACGCGCCCGGCGCAGGCCGGTCACCTCGGCACGGGCGATCCGGATCGGCATCAGGACCTGGACACGCAGCTCGATCTGGTTCCGGCTGACCAGCAAGCTGGCGAACGGCCACGTCACGTTGATGCCGTTGACCCAGGCCCCGCCCCGCAGGACGAGGTCGTAGTCCTCGTCCCGCAACGCGGTGATCCGGCGCGCGTACTCCGGGGCCGGCGGCGGGACCTGGCCGAGACCCCCGGTCTTCTCCCGCCGCCGGACCCCGACGAACACGGTCGTCGCCACAAGAGCGCAGATCGCCAGCAGGACGATCCCCGATCCCGCTTGAGAGCTCATCGACGTCCCTCCCGCATCACCGGCGAAGTATCCCAGCCCTGGCGAAGTCGTCCAGCCCGGCGCGGCCTCCCGCCACGGCTTCGAGTCCTCGCCACGACTGCTCGAACAAGGCGCCGAACGACGTCGACGCGGTGTAGCCGAAGCCGTCGACGGCGTCGTCCTCCTGCAGTCTCGACGCCGTGAAGCCCATCACCGCGGTCGCCGTCGTCGTGACCAGCACGACCGCGGCCGTCACCTTCGCCCGCAGTCCGAAGGACGGCCGCCTCACCGGTCCACCAGCCGGTAACCGAGCCCGCGGACCGTCTTCAGCACCACGGGGTTCGCCGCGTCGTCCTCGATCTTGGCCCGCAGCCGCGCGACCGCCGCGTCCACGATCCGCGAGTCGCCGACGTAACCGTAGTCCCAGACCCGTTTCAGCAGGACCTGCCGGCTCAGCACCTGGTTGGGATGGTCGGCGAACTCGACGAGGAGGCGGATCTCGGTCGCGGTGAGCGCCAGTTCGACGCCGTCGCGGGTCACGCTCATCGCGCCCGCGTCGATCTCCAGGCGCCCGATGCGCAGCAGGCCCGCCGACGGCCCGTGCGCGGTGACGGCGCGCCGCCCGATCGCCTTGATCCGCGCGTCGAGCACCCGCGGCTCGGCCGGTTTGACCACGTAGTCGTCGGCGCCGCATTCCAGGCCGGCGACGACGTCGATCGGGTCGCCGCGCGCGGTCAGCAGGACCAGCGGCAGGCGGCTGCGGGCGCGGATGCGGCGGCAGACCTCGAAGCCGTCCATGCCGGGCAGCATCACGTCGAGCAGCACGAACTCGAGTTCGAGCTGGTCGGTGAACAGGGCCTCCAGCGCCCGTTCGCCGGTCGGCGCGACGACGACGTCGTGCCCGAGCGCCTTCAACGCGAGCGCGAGCGCTTCGGCCAGGGCGGCGTCGTCTTCGACGAGCAGGATGCGCGACATGGTTCCCCCGAGATCGAACTGCCCGCCGATCGTAAAGGCGCTCTGTCGCCTTCGCCCGGAGCCGCGGCGGAACCGTCGCGAACGCGTGCGGTTTCGTCACACTGGCCGGCGCCCGGCCGTCAGCCGGCGGCGGTGTTGTAGTTGACGATGCGCTCCACCATGAGCGCCACCGCGCCGGGCAAGGGGCTCTCCGCGCCCTTGCGCACCACCGCGGGCAGCCGGTGCGCCTCGGCCGCGGTCACCGCCACCATGCCCCAGCACGCGTTGAAGGGCGCGGGATCCGCCGGCTTTTCGGCGGCCGCCTCGACCGTCCGGTCGTGGCCCCGCTCGGCCACGGTCAGCGCGCCCATCTGCCGCAGCGTGTCGGGATCCTGTTCTTCGACGGCGACCACGCTCCACCCCGTCTCCTCGGTCCGGCGCACCGCGGAGAGGAGGACGCCCGCGCTGCCCGCGCCGGTGACAACGATGTCGGGAAGCACGAGGACCACCGGCCCCTGCGTCATCGGCAAGGCGGACCGGATCGCGCCGTCGAGCCCCGGTTCCAACGACTCGTCCTGGTAGAGGAAGACGATCTGGAAAGTCTCGGCGTAGCGCGCGAGGTAGCTCACCGTGTCGAGTTTGTGGGTCCGGAACACGACGACCAGCCGCACGTTCAGACCGCTCGCGGCCAGTTCGACCGCGGCCTCCAGGCTGCGGTCCAGCACCGTTACGCC
The DNA here is from genome assembly GCF_036104975.1 of Amycolatopsis sp. NBC_00355. Classification (GTDB taxonomy): domain Bacteria; phylum Actinomycetota; class Actinomycetes; order Mycobacteriales; family Pseudonocardiaceae; genus Amycolatopsis. The sequence continues at coordinate 326,105 of NZ_CP107982.1, forward strand.
GGGAGCAAGGCAGTGCAGCTCTTTCGAGTACGGCGCACCGAAACGCGTCCCGAATCCGGCGCAGGGCAGGATGATCGAAACGTCGGGGGCAGGGACGGACGAACTGGGCATCGGGTGGTCCTCGGGTTGGGCCGACGTTCGGGAACCAGGCGCGCTGACGTTTCACCGTAGTCAGTCAGGACGGGCTCCCGGCGCGGGGGAGCGTTGATCGGCGGAGGCGGCATGGCCCGTACCCCGGGGACTTCGCTACGTTGCGGTGGTCCGGGTGACCGACCGAAAGAGGACGCGGAATGCGGGTGCTGTTGTCGACGTACGGGACGCGGGGCGACGTCGAACCACTGGTGGCCCTCGCGGTGCGCCTGCAGGACCTCGGCGTGGACGTGCGGATGTGCGCCCCGCCGGACGAGGAGTTCGCGGCGCGGCTGGCCGGCGCCGGGATCCGGCTGATGCCGGTCGGGCCGCCCGTGCGGGCGTTGATGCGCGGGAGCACCCCGCCGTCGGCCGCGGACCTGGCCCGGTACCGGACCGAGCTGGTCGACGCGCAGTTCGACGTCCTGCCCGGCGCGGCCGACGGGTGTGCCGCGCTGGTGGTGGCCGGCCTGGCGCAGGTCGCCGCACGGTCGGTGGCCGAGGCCGCGGGCATCCGCTACGTGTACGCGAGCTATTCGGCGGTCAACCTGCCCTCGCCCCACCACGCGCCGCCGCCGCGGCCGGGCTGGCCGGAACCGGGGACGGGCGACAACCGGACGCGGTGGGAGCTGGACGCCGAGCACGTGAACGCGCAGTTCCGCGAGACCCTCAACGGCCACCGGGCCCGGCTCGGCCTGCCGCCGGTCGACGACGTCCGCGGCCACGTCTACTCCGACCGGCCGTGGCTGGCGGCGGACCCGGTTCTGGGGCCGTGGCGGGAGATCCCGGGACTCGACGTGGTCCAGACCGGTGCCTGGACCCTGCCGGACGAACGTCCGCTCCCGGCGGACCTGGTGCGCTTCCTCGAAGCGGGCGCGCCGCCGGTCTACGTCGGCTTCGGCAGTATCGTCCCGGCACCGGACATCGCCGCCAACGCCGTCGAGGCGATCCGCGCGCGAGGTCACCGCGTGCTCGTTTCCCGCGGCTGGGCGGACCTGGACCTGGTCGACGACCGAGGCGACGGCTTCGCCATCGGCGAAGTCAACCACCAGCGCCTCTTCGGCGAAGTGGCCGCCGTGATCCACCACGGCGGCGCGGGCACGACGATGACAGCCGCCCGGGCCGGCGTGCCGCAAGTGGTGGTACCGCTGCGGCTGGCGGACAACCCGTACTGGGCCGGCCAGGTGGCGGACCTGGGCCTCGGCGTGACCCTCGACGGCCCGGCCGCGACCGTCCGGTCCTTGGGCGCCGCGTTCACGACGGCGCTGGCGCCCGAGACCCGGGCGCGCGCGACGGCACTGGCCGCCCGGCTCCGCACGGACGGCGCGGAGGTGGCCGCGCGCCGGCTGTACGACACCCTCCGGTGAGCGGGCACGTTTTGCCACCGTGGTGGCCTCAGGACCGGCAGAGCAGTGCGTCCGGGGTCCGGTTGGAGCCGATGCGGCCGGTGTAGGCGACGCCGGCGACGTACTCGCCCGGTGCGCACTGGCCCTTGTAGCTCCCCGACGCGAAGTCGCCGCCCGGGTCGCCGGACGGGCGGTTGTCGCCGCGGTCGAACCAGACCGTGCGGCCGGTGCGGCCCAGCGGCGTCGCGGACCTGCCGCACAGCACGGCCGAGACCGCGGCGCCCGTCACGCTGTAGCCGACCACCGCGTGGTCGGCCGGGCACTGCAGCTTGGTGTAGCCGGACGCCCAGTCCGTGTCCACAAAGGACTCGTCGCGGGCCACGACGTACCCGGCCGGAACCGGCAGGCTGCCCGTGCACAGGCCGCGGTTGCCGGTGTGGGCGAGACCCGCGAGGCGCTGGCCGTCGGGGCAGGCACCCTTGCGCGCGCCGGAATTCCAGTCCGGCAGCGCGCGGACCGAACGGGACTCCTGGAAATCGCCGTAGTCGAGGTCGAGCATCGACCAGTGGTCGGCCTGCGGGATCTGCCCGGTGCGCGACGGCGCGTTCACCAGCCGCTGCCACGCCGGGCCGCGCCAGTCCCGGCCGTCGAGGACGTCGATGCGGTTCCCGGCGGCGTCCCAGGCGAGCAGCGACCAGCCGTCACCCGTGCCGCCGGTCTGGAAGCCGACCGCGGGCCAGTAGGCGAAGTCCGTGTCGGTCTCGGCGAGGTAGTCCACGAAGTTCTCGAAGAACGTGCGGGACGCCGGGTCGGTCGTGTTGCGGCCCTCGCCGAACTCGCTGATCCACAGCGGCGCGGTGTAGTGCTTGCCGGTGTCCTGCTCGACGAAGAACGCCTGCCGGTACAGGGTGTCGCGCAGTTCCTGGGGCGAGAGGTCGCGGTAGCGCGGGTCGTGCGTCTCGCCGATGCCGGTCGCGCCGGAGTGGTTCGGCCCGGTGTAGCCGTAGAAGTGCGCCGAGTAGACCAGTTTCCCGGAGTCCACGAGCGTGTGCGACAGCGTCCGGGCGGGCTCCAGCGTGGGACGGCCGTGCGCGAAACCGTCGATCGGCAGGCCGGTCCAGTTGATGCCCTCGACGATCATCAGCAGATCCGGGTTCGCCTCGGTCAGGATGCGGTCGGCCACCTGCTGGCTCGCGCGCTGCCAGTCCTTGTCGTTGCCCCAGCCCCAGTTGGGGTCGTCGAAGGTGTTGCGGCGGACCTCGTTGTACAGGTCGGCGCCGACCACCCGCTTGTTCGCCGCGTAGCGCCGCGCCATGAACAGCCAGTCGTCCTGCCACTGCCGCTCGGACTGCGCGGTGTTCCAGCGCTCGTTGCCGTCGAGACCGCAGCACCAGCGCGAGGTCGTGGTGTGGTTGTTGAGGATCACCGCGAACCCGCGCGCGGTCAGCCGCTCGACGACGCGGTCGTAGACCTGCAGCGGCGTCTTGCCGCGCAGGTCCGGGTTGGCCGGCAGGTCGGGGACCGGTGTCGTGTCGTGGATCATCGCGTTGGAGAACTGCAGCCGGACGCTGTTGAGGCCCAGGCCCGCCAGCCCGTCGATCACGGTGTCGATCGACGCGCGGTCCAGCCCGAGCGGCGTCTGGTAGGCGATCTCGCCGGCGTGGTGGTCGGCCGGGTCGTCGATGGCGCCGGACCCGGTCCACGTGCCGCTCGCGCCGTGCCAGTTGGCGGCTTTCAGCTTGAACCGGTTGCCCGCCGCGTCGACGATGTAGCGGCCGCGGGTGCTGAGCGGCCCGGCCCAAGGCGCCGGATCCGCGTGGGCGGGAGCCGGCGCCAGGACGGGGATCGGAGCGACGACGCCGGCGGTCAGCAGCGTGGTGAGCAGGACATCCATGATCCTCACGCGCGGAGGTTAACGGGTGTCTCGACCGGTTGTATACCGGCAGCCGGGTGCGGGCCCGCCGTTCGTCGGGTCAGCTGTCGAGCGGGGTCAGGCTGGGGGTTTCGCCCGGCCCCACGGGGAAGCAGGCCAGGAACGTGACGCCGTCCTCCCGCGCGTCGAAGCGGGCGATGCGGGTCGCCTCCGGCTCGTAGAAGACGTCCCCCGGGGTGAGCACCGACTCCGGCTCGCCTTCGATCTGGTAGACGGCGGAGCCGGTTTCGATGCTGCCGAAGACGGGTCCATTGTGGACGTGCAGCCCGGCGCCGAAGTCCGGCGCGATGGTGATGCGGCGCAGCTCGACGTAGTCGACCACCCGGGGTTCCGGGAGGCGCTGCTCCAGCACCAGCGTGCGCGTGACGGGTTCGGCGGGCGCGGCCGCGGGCCCGGCGGCGCTCACCGGTTCGGCGAACTCCGCGGTGGTCCCGTCTTCGGGGAGTTCCTCGATGGCCAGGTGCGTCATCGAAGTGGTGTCGGTGGCGCCGTGCCAATGCCATTCGCCGGCGGCGACGCGGACCGTGTCCCCGGGCCGGATCAGCTGCGCCGGGCCGCCGCGGAGCTGGACGTAGCCGGTGCCCTCGGTGACGACGAGGACCTGGCCGAGCGGGTGCCGGTGCCAGCGCGTGCGCGCGCCGGGGGCGAACTGCACGCGGTCGACCCGAGTGCGCGACGGCCCTTCGGGGACGGCGAGGGTGGTGACCCAGGCGCTGCCGGTGATCACATCGGCGGGCGCGGGGGTGGTGGCGGACGGAACGTGACGGACGTGCACGGGAACTCCCCGGGGTTCAGCGGGTGTGCGCGGCGAGCAGCGCGAGCACACCGGAAACGGCTTGGTCGAACGGTTCGGGCGCGGCGGCGGCGCGGGCCAGCACGTACCCGCCCTGCAGCACGGCGACGACGGTGGCGGCGAGCGCGGCGGTGTCCAGCTCGGCGGGCAGTTCGTGCGCCGCCCGGCCTTCGTCGAGGACAGCGGCGAGTTTTGCCTGCAGGAGCGTCAGGGTTTCGTCGACCGGAGCCCGCAGCTCCGGGTCGGCGACGATGTCGGGATCCTGCGTGAGCCGCCCGATGGGGCAGCCTCGCAGCACTTCGCGTTCACGACGCAGGTAAGCGGTGACGCGCTCGACGGCGCTCCCGGGCGCACGCAGCTGCGCATCGGCGGCGGCGAGCAGCTCGCCGGCACTGCGCCGCACGGCGGCGAGCGCGAGTTCCCGCTTGCCGGCGAAGTGGTGGTACATGCTGCCCTGCCCGGCACCCGCCCGCTGCTGGATGGCCTTGGGGCTCGTGCCCACGTAACCCCGCTCCCACAACAGTTCGCGGGTGCTGTCGATCAGCTGGTCTCTCGTCCCCATGGACCGAGACTGTACATACTAGTAGGTACAGAATCAACATCGCCGTTCCGGACCGGATTCGCCGGACGCCGTGTTCGGCCGCTCCGCGTGGAGGCCGGAACGGCGAAAGTGTCGGCTGTCGGCGACAAGACGGTCGGCGGTGAACAGCCAACTCGGCGATGGGAAGGGCCAACTCGGTAACCGGAGCGGTCAACACGGGGACCGGAGCGGTCAAAACGGTGGCCTGAGCGACTGAAACGGTGGGCAGAAGGGCCAACTCGGCAACCGGAGTGGTCAACACGTTGGCCGGAGCGGCCAACACGTTGGCTGGAAGGGCCAACATGGCGGAAGTGGGGACAATTCGGTGATGGGGAAGGGTTAGCCCGGCGATCGGAGCGGTCGGCACGGCGGACGGAAGGGCCGGAGCGGCGCCGCTGTGGCCGGACTTGTCGGTGCTGCCCGGTAGCGTGGAAACGGGGGGCGCCCCGGCGGGCAGGTGCCGAATTCCACGCGAGCTGAGCGGCGGCGTGGCGTCGTGCGTGCCTGCTGGGCCGCGGCGTCACGCCTGGTGCAGTGTCACCGAGGTCGCCGCGGCCGCGCCGCGGGCAGCGCGAACGCGGTCAGGACTCCGTCGGTTGCCGAACCGGCGCGCGGAGGTCCAGTGTCCGGAGGGCTTGCCGGCACCAGCGGGCGTTCTCCCGCTCGAACGACAGGCCGCGCATCAGCGTGAGGTACGGGCCGATCCGCTCGGCCTCCGCCAGGTAGTCGTCTTCGAAGCGGCCGTCCAGCAGGCGCGCGCGGAGCTTCTCGTAGCGGGCGATCTTCGCCTCCGCGGCCGTCGCCCGCTCCTCGAGCGCCGTGCGGACAGCGGGTTCGTCACCTGCGTCGACTGCCTGGACCTGCACCATCAGCTCGTCGCGGATCACGCCGGGGCGCGGCGGGCCGGACGTGAACGCGCGCAACGCTTCGAGGCCGGCTTCGGTGAGCGAGAACAGCCGCTTGTCCGGCCGCCGTTCCTGGTGGACGATCCGGGCTCGCACCAGGCCGTCGGCCGCCATCCGGTCCAGTTCCCGGTAGAGCTGCTGCGGGGTGGCCATCCAGAAGTTCGCCACGGACGCGTCGAACACCTTCGCGAGGTCGTAGCCCGACGCCTCCCCTTCGAGCAGCGCGGCCATCAGCGCGTTGCGCAGTGCCACCCCGGAACCTCTTCCGTCATAGTCAACGAAGTGATTAGGTCAAGCTTCCGTGGCCTCGCGCTGGATCTGCTCGAACTGCGCGGCCATCGCAGCCGACAGGGCCTGGGCGGCCGACAGCGGGCGCACCATCACCGTGAACTCGTCGATCAGGCCGTTGTCGTCCAGGTGCAGGAAGTCGCAGCCCTCGACCCGGGTGTCGCCGATCCGGGCTTCGAAGACGAGCGCGTGGTCCTTTCCTTCGCCGCCGTCGAGTTCGCGCACGTACCGGAAGTCCTCGAACACCCGGAGCACGCCGCGCAGGATCGCGGCGGTGATCGCCTTGCCGGGGTACGGCCGGAACGCCACCGGGCTCCGGAACACCACGTTCTCCGCCAGCGCGGCCGCCATGGCCTCCGGATCGCGTGCCTCGACGGCCTTGCGGAAGCTGCTCATACGGCACCTCGGGTAGTCAATTAGTTGAGTATCCGAGAGTCTAGCCGATGGTCGGCGACGCGCGGAGTCCGACGGCGGGGAACGCGGAGAACCGCACCGCGATTTCCCGCGTGCCCGGTGCGGGACGGCGGTTCTGGTGGCGGTGGGACGCGAGCAGCTCCCGGTACGTGGCCTCCAGCTCCCCGCGGCTCCGTCACCCGGACCGCCGCCCACTGCGCCAACGCCGAGAGCGGACCGGTCGCCGAGGTCGGCTCGTCCGCGGACGCGGGGAGCCCGCAGCAATCGCCGGTGGTCCGGTCGAACCCGGCCCAGGCCGTCCGCCACCGCCCGGTGTCGCACCGGTCGGGTTGTGTCTGCGAGGCGGACCGTCCAGGGGAGCGGGCAGACCGCCGCAACGCGGAACACCGGCACCGGTCGCCGGACCAGCACCCGAAGCCGGAGACCCCCGGCACCACCGGCGTGCGGGAATTCCCTTACGCAGCCAGGGAGAGGGCCGCCGTCAGAGGGTGCCGCTGACCGTGTCCGCGTCCCGCTCCGACTCGGTCGTCCACAGCCAGGCGTCGTGCAACGCCGCGATGAGCCGCTCGTCGTCCTCGTCGCTGGGCTCGTCGCCCATCGGCAGCCAGGTCTCCTCGGGCGGCGCGCCGTCGCTCTCGCGGCGGAGCACGATCCCGGGGTACTCGAACTGCTCCCCGGCACCCGGCGCTCCGGCGGGATCGACGGGTTCGACGGCCTCCTGGTCGAGACTGACATGACGAGGCTGGGCGGCTACATCGACCCGCCTAGCACGACGTTCGGTCATCGGCACCCCAGCCTTCCCGCGCGATACTGGACAGTCGCTGCGGCGGCGGGACTCGTTACAGCCGTGAGGGTAGAAATACCCTCGTGCGAGATGAATTCACCGGGTAGGGGTCACCCGACGGGGTACTCGACGGCCGTGAGTTCCTCCGAAACCTCCCACAGACGACGCTGAAGCGCCAGGTCGTGGGACTGCGGGCTGGAGGAGACGACCTCCGGGTGCCCGCGGTAACCGCCCAGGCCGTCGGGGCCGTAGTACTGGCCGCCGAGCGCGCCGGGGTCGGTGGCGGCGCGCAGGATCGGCAGCGCGCCGCGCGCGGAGTCCTGGGTGAACAGGGGCGCGACCGCGGAGAAGACCCCGCGGAGGGCGGCGGGGGAGTTGCGCATCAGCTCGGTGCGGGCCACGCCGGGGTGGGCGGCGAGGGCGACCGTGGTGCCGTGCGGCGCGAGCCGGCGCTGCAGCTCGTACCCGAACATCAGGTTGGCGAGCTTGGACTGGCCGTAGGCCGCGACGCGGTCGTAGGAGTTCTCCCACTGCAGGTCGTCGAAGTGGATCGCGGCGCGGAGGCGGTGGGCGATGCTGGCGACCGCCACGACCCGAGAACCGGGCACCGGCAGCAGGAGGTCGAGCAGCAGGCCGGTGAACGCGAAGTGCCCGAGGTGGTTCGTGCCGAACTGCAGCTCGAAGCCTTCGCGAGTGGTCTGCCGCGGCGGGTACATCACGCCGGCGTTGTTGATCAGCAGGTCGATCTTCGGCAACGCCGTGTGCAGCTCGGCCGCGGCGGTGCGCACCGACTCCAGTGACGCCAGGTCCAGCTCCTGCACGGTGACGTCGGCGCCGGCACCGAAGCGGGCCGCCGCCTGCTTGCCCTTCTCGACGTCGCGCACGGCCAGCACCACCGACGCGCCGCGCTCGGCGAGCACCTGGGCGGTCTCGAAGCCGAGTCCGGTGTTGGCGCCGGTCACGACGGCCACGCGGCCCGTCTGGTCCGGGACGTCGCGGGCGGTCCAGTGTTCGGTCATGGCGGTCGCTCCTTCGGGGCAGGTCCTTGCGGACCGGCGGTCTGTTATGCCGTCGACGTTAAGGAACCGTCGGTCTATTGTCAAGAGACTGCCGGTCTTTAACTCCGGGTGCAAGGCGGTTACCCTGTGTCGCATGACGTTCCAGCGGGCGCGCAGCGCGGAGCAGCGGGAGGAACGGCGCCGCAAGATCCTCGACACGGCGCTGGTGATGCTCGACGAGATGCCGGTGGCCGAGGTGAGCCTCAACGAGCTCAGCCGCCGCGTCGGGCTGGCCAAGTCGAACGTGCTGAGGTACTTCGAATCCCGCGAGGCTGTGCTGTTCGAGCTGCTGGACCAAGCGCTGGGGGACTGGCTGCCCGACGTGGCGGCCGAGCTGGCCGGCGGCGTCGATCCCGGCCTGTCCGTGCGGGAGCGCGGCGACCGGCTGGCGGCGATCGTGGCGAGATCACTGGCCGAGCGCACTGTGCTGTGTGACCTCATCAGCGCGCAGGCCGGCGTCCTGGAGCACAACGTCTCCGTCGACGTCGTCGTGCGCTACAAGCGATCCGCGCTCGCCGGTCTCGACGCCATGGTCGAGCTCTTCGACCGGCACGTGCCGGAAGTCGGGGCCGCGGCGAAGCAGGTGTGCCTGCTGGCCATGATCCTGGCCGGCGGCCTCTCGACGCATTGCCGGCCCTCGGCCAGCACGCTCGCCGCGTACGCGACGGACCCGGCGCTCGCCGAGCTGCAAGTGGACCTGGCCGCCTCGCTGGAGCACGGCCTCGCCCTGCTGATCTCGGGGGCCGTGGCGCGGAGTTAGCCGCTCAGCCCGCCGGTGCCGGGCTGCCGCTGGTCAACGTGCGCAGCTCGGCGAGCACGTCGTCGGCGATATCGGCGAGCGGCCGGTCCTCGCCGTCGCGAATCCACTGGGTGAACGCGATCCCGAACACCGCCGTGACCGTCTGCGCGGCCAGGGAGGCCGCCGGGTCGCCGACGCCCCGCGCGCGGAAGGCGCCGGCGAGCGTGGTGGCGAGCGTGGCCATCTTGTGCAGTTCGCGTTCCTGCAGCGCGGGGTTCCGGTCGATCACGGACTGCCGGGTGCGGGAGTGCGGGCGGCGCTCGTCCGGGAAGAAGGCCGACGCGGTCTCCAGCGCGCAGGCGACGACCTCGATCGCGGACGCGTCCGGCGGCGCGGTCTCCATGCCGGCGAGGAACGCCTGCGCGAAGCGTTCCTGGCCGTGGAAGAGGGCTTCGCGCTTGTCGCTGAAGTGCCGGAAGAAGGTGCGCTCGGTCAGGCCGACGGACTGGGCGATCTCCGCCGCCGTCGTCTCTTCGAACCCGCGGGTGGCGAACAGCTCGAGCGCGGCCCGCTGCAGCCGCTCCGGGGTCCCCGGTTCCCAACGCACCATGCCGTCGAGTCTAGGTGATGACAGCGACTGACTTCGAGAGTACGTTGATGTCAGTTACCGACGTCAGTCGCTGACATAGGGTTTGACCACAGGGAGTTCACCTCATGCGCGTATTCGTCACCGGAGCCTCCGGCTGGATCGGCTCCGCCGTCGTCGACGAACTGCTCACCACCGGCCACGAGGTCACCGGCCTGGCCCGGTCCGACGCCTCCGCCGCCGCGCTGGCGGCCAAGGGGGTCCGGGTCCGCCGCGGCGACCTCGACGACCTCGACGGCATCCGGGCCGGCGCCGAGGACGCCGAAGCCGTCATCCACCTGGCGAACAAGCACGACTTCGCGAACCCGGCCGTGTCGAGCGCGGCCGAGCGGGGCGCCGTCCAGACCATCGGCGACGCGCTCACCGGCACCGGCCGCCCGTTCCTGCTGGCGTCGGGGATCGCCGCGCTCACCCAGGGCCGGCCCGCCACCGAGGCCGACGCGTCCCCGTTCCACGGCCTGGAAAGCCCGCGCGGCGGCAGTGAGAACCTCGCGCTCGAGTTCGCCGGCCGCGGCGTGCACCCGGTGAGCCTGCGGTTCTCGCCGACCGTCCACGGCACCGCCGACCACGGGTTCATCGCGGTCCTCACCGCGATCGCCCGCGAGAAGGGCGTTTCCGGCTATCCCGGCGACGGGACCAACCGCTGGGCCGCCGTGCACGTGACCGACGCCGCCCGGATGACCGTCCTCGGCCTGGAGAAGGCGCCTGCGGGCAGCCGCCTGCACGCCGTCGCCGAAGAAGGCGTGCCGACGCGCGAGATCGCGGAGGCCATCGGGCGCGCGTACGACCTGCCCGTCGCCTCCATCGCGGCCGGCGACGTCCAGGACCACTACGGCTGGATCGGCGGGTTCTTCGCCATGGACCTCGCCGCGACCAGCACACAGACGCGCGAGCTGCTCGGCTGGACGCCGAGCGGGCCGACGCTCGTCGAGGACCTCGACGCGGGCGCGTACGGCACCAAGTAGCCGCTAACCCCCGGCCGCCGCGGCGCGGTAGGTGCCGGGGGTCTGGCCCATGGTCCGGGTGAAGGTGTCGACGAACGCGCTCGTGGTGGCCCAGCCGCAGCGGTGCGCGGTCTGCGTGACGCTGCTTCCCGCGGTGAGCTCGAGCATGGCCTGGAAGACCCGGGTGGTGGTGCGCCACTGGGGATACGTCGTGCCGAACTCGCCGCGGAAGAGCCGCGCGAGGTGGCGTTCGCTGGCGCCGACCCGGCGGGCGAGCCAGGTGATGGTCCGCGGGCGGGCGAGGTCGTCGGTCACCAGCCGGCAGGCGTGCGCCAGCCGGGGGTCGCGGGCGCGGGGGAGCGTGAGCGGGGCCACGTGGGCGCGGCGGACCCGGTCGTGGATCACGGCCCGCAGGCGGCGCGCTTCACCCGGCGGCAGGCCGGGCTCGGTGGCCGCGATCAGCAGTTCGCGCAGGAGCCCGGAAACGGCGATGACCGTGGGCGAGTCGCCGGGGAGCAGCGCTTCCTGCGTCGCGAACGCGAGGGTGTGGACCTCGGCGTGCCCGTGGACGCGGTGCTCGTGCCAGGTGTGCGCCGGGATCCAGGCGGCGCGGTGCGCACCGGCGGCCCACGTCCCGTGGTCGGTGTGGACGGCGAGGACGCCGCTGCTGACGTAGATCAGCTGGTGGTCCTCGTGCCGGTGCCGGGTGATGACCTCACCCGGGTGATGCCGATGGCGGGTTTGCGACACAAGGTGGCAGATTATCGGAAGTCTGCCGGCCCGGCGCCGACCATCGTGGAGGCATGCCCCCTGTCGTGCCGACCCGGTTCCGGGATCGCCTGCGCCGCGTCGTCGCGGACACCCGCCCGCTGGCCGTTCCCGCGTTCCGGCGGACGTTCCTCGGGCAGAGCACCGCCGTCATCGGCATGACGGTCACCGCGGTCGCCGTGCCCGTGCAGCTGTACGCGCTGACACGGTCGTCGCTGGTCGTCGGGCTCGCTGGCCTGGTCGGGTTCGTCCCGATCGTCGTGTTCGGCCTCTACGGCGGCGCGGTCGCCGACGCCGTCGACCGGCGGAAGCTGTACCTGCTCACGTCGTTCGTCACGTGGGCGGTGACGCTCGCGCTGCTGGCCCAGAGCGTCCTGGGCCTGCGGTCGCCGGCGCTGATCCTCGCGCTGGTCGCCGCCCAGTCGGGCGGGTTCGCCGTCTCCGCGTCCGTGCGCAGCGCGATGGTCCCGCTGCTGGTGCCGGCGGAGTACATCCCCGCCGCCAATGCCCTGAACTACACGGCCGGCAGCGTCGGTCAGGTGGCGGGGCCGCTCGTCGCGGGTGTCCTCATCGGACTGCCGGGCGGTTTCGGCTGGGCTTACGGCGCCGACGCCGTGCTGTTCGCGGCGGCGTTGTACGCGGCCTTCCGGTTGCCGTCGTTCCCGTCGGCGGCCCCGGCCGGCCGCCCCGGCCTCCGGTCGGTGCTCGAAGGCCTGCGGTTCCTCGGCGGGAACCCGGTCCTGCTGATGTCGTTCGCCGTCGACATCGCCGCGATGGCGCTGGCGATGCCGGAGGCGCTGTTCCCCCAGGCCGCCGCCACCCGGTTCCACGGCGGCGTCGGCCCGCTGTACTCGGCGATCGCCGTCGGCTCGATCCTGGCCGGGTCGCTGAGCGGCTGGATCGGCCGGGTGCGCCGGCAAGGTGTCGCGCTGACGTGCGCCGTCGTCTGCTGGGCGGCTGCCGTCGCCGCCGCCGGGTTCGTGCGCAGCCTCTGGGCCGCCGTCGCGCTGCTGGTCGTCGCCGGCGCGGCCGACCTGGTCAGCGTCGTCTACCGGCAGACGATCCTGCAGACGTACGTGCCGGACCGGATGCGCGGCCGGCTGCAGGGCGTCTACACGGTGGTGGTCTCCGGCGGCCCGCGCCTGGGCGACGTCCGGGCGGGCGCGATGGCCGCCGCGACGACGTTGACGATCGCCTGGTCGGGCGCGGCGCTGGTCTGCGTCGCGCTCGTCCTCGCCGCCGCGCTGAGCGTGCGGCCGTTCTGGCGCTACGACTCGCTCAGAACCTGACCTGGCCGAGGAGTTCGCCGGCGACGGTGCGCAGGGCGTCGTCACGCACTTCGGGCGCCTCGGAGGACACCATCAGGGCCGCGTCCCCGCCGGTGGCCGCCAGCGCGCCGACGGCCACCGAGCCCCCGACGACCTTGACCTCGCCGGGGCCGGGTGCGGCGTCCAGGAAGGCCCGCAGCTCGCCGACCGCCAGGCGGGCGTCCCGCTGGAGCTGCGGGGCGAGCAACGCCATGGCGCCCTTGGCCCGGGTGGCGACCAGCCGGACCGTGAGCGCCTTCCCGTCCACCTGGTAGCCGCACTCGAGGTACGCGCCGGCGGCCGCGTCGAGCGCGGACATCCCGTTCTGCTGCGCGGCGATCGGGTCGGCCGCCGGCGTATCGGTCTTGGACACCTCGACGTCGACGGCGTCCGGCGTGACCGGGCGATCGACCCCGGCGGACCGCAGGGCACCCGGCACGTCGAAGCCGACCGGGCACTTCGCCGCCCGGCCACCGGAAGCGGCCTGCCGGACCGCGTCGACGGAGACCTGGTAGTCGTCACCCGGCGAGCAGCCGGCCAGCGACGTGGCCCCGGCGAGCAGGGCCAGGCAGAGCAGAGAGCGCACCATGAAGGGAAGTTAGCGCGCCGGCTCCGGTCCGCGGGGCGGAATGGATCACTTCGTGCGTTAGCGGATCTTCGCTGCCCGCAGTTGTCCTGTCGTGCGGTGATGCCGCCGCTTCGGAGATGAGGGGTGCCCGGCCCGCTCCCTAGCATCGCTGTGACAGCGGCGTGCGAGTGGCGAGGGGGCGGTTGTGGTGGGCAATATCGCGGTGGTCAACTACGGACGGCTCAACGACTACGCGGCCATGCTGCCCGAACACACGGCCGGGCTGCACGTCTTCAGCCACAACGAACTCGAGGCGACCGCGGGGTTCGCGCACTACGAGTACGTGCCGGACTGCGAGTTCGTGCCGTACGCCGAACTCCGCCTGCGCGAGCTCGCCCGGGACCGCGTCTTCGACCACGTGATCACGGACAACGAGTACGACCTCGAACGCGTGGCCCGGATCCGCGCCCACCTCGGCGTGCCCGGCCAGTCGCCGGAAAGCGCACTGTCCTTCCGCGACAAGGTCGTCATGAAGGAGGTGGCCGGCAAGCGCGTCCGCACGCCGCGCTTCGCCGGTCTCGGCACCTTCGCCGACCTGCTCGACTTCATCGGCGACGTCGGCTACCCGGTCGTCGTGAAGCCCCGGAAGCAGGGCGGTTCCCGCGACATCACGGTGCTGCGGGACAACCGCGACCTGACCGCGTTCAGCCGCCGGCACTGGCGTGACGACCTGATGGCCGAGGAGTTCGTCGAGGGCGAGGTCCACCACGTCGACGCGGTGTTCGCGGACGGCTACCGGTTCGTGGCCTGCTCGCGGTACCTGCGCAGCTGCCTTGGCGTGCTCTCGGGGGAGAACAACGGTTCCCTGCAGCTGCACCCGGACGACCCGGTCGCGATCGAGCTGACCGCGTTCCTCGACGACTGCCTCGCCGCGTTCGACGCGCCCGCCGTGTCCGCCTACCACCTCGAGGTCTTCCGCACCCCCAGCGGCGAGCTGCTGCTGTGCGAGATCGCGTCGCGGGTCGGCGGGGCCCGGATCCCCGCGCTCACCCGCGCGACCTACGGCCTGGACCCGCTGACCGTGTGGCTGCGGCTGTCCACCGGGCTGCCGGTGGCCGACGCGCCGAGCGGACCGCCCGCGAGGCTGCACGGCGCGGTCGCGATCGTCCCGCCGGGGCACGCGGTGCGCGCGCCCGGGCGGCCGCCGTTCCCGTGGGTCACCGAGTACGAGGTCAACACCGCCCTCGCCGCCGGGGCGGTCGCGCAGAACAGCACCTCCCACCTCTGCTGGGCGATGGTCGAGGGCCGGGACACCGCCGAGGTCGAACTCCGGCTGTGGGAAACCGAAACGTGGCTGACGGCGAACGTCGGGGCGGACACGCCGTGACAGCCTGGCGCGAAACGTCCTCGGACGGGCGGGCCCTGCTGGTCACGGTGCTGCTGACCGGGCTCACGACGTTCATGTTCCTGCCGTTGCTGGCGATCGAGCTCACCGGCCGCGGGGTAGCGGTGGGGGAGGCCGGGTTCCTGGTCGGCCTGCTCGCCTTCTCCGGCCAGGCCTTCTCGCTGCTGACCGGGTTCCTGGTCGACCGCTTCGGCCCCCGGGCCGTCATGGCCGCCGGCTTCGCGCTGCGGATCGCCGGGTACGTCCTGCTCGGCGTCGGCGGAGGCGGACTGTCCGCCTCGCTGGTCGGCGGGGTGGTGACCGTCGGGGTCGGCGGCTCGCTGCTGGGCCTGGCGATCAAGACCCGGCTGGTCGCCGAGGACGGCGTCGGGCCGCGGGCGATGCTCGCCCTGCGGTCGACGTTCGTCAACATCGGCGTGGTCGCCGGGCCGGCGCTCGGCGCCGTCGTCTACCCTCTCGGCTTCCGGTACATCCTCGCTGCCTGCGTGCTGTCCCACCTGATCCTCGGCGTCCGGCTGCTCGCCCGCCCGGGCGCCGCGGCGGCCCGGCCGCGGCCGGCCACCGTGGCCCCCGAGCCCCCGGACGGCCGGTGGGGCCGGGCGCACTGGCTCACGCTGCTCGGGCTCGGCGTGACCTACTGGGCGATCTACAGCCAGCTCAACGTCGTCGTGCCGATCGCGGCCCTGGCCATGACCGGCAGCACGGCGGCGATCGCGGTCGTCTTTACCGTCAACGGCGTGCTGGTCGTGCTGTGCCAGTACGCGTTGCTGCGCCACGTCTTCGCGCGGGCCGCGAACCGCACCCTGCTCGCGCTGGGCTTCCTGGCTTTCGCGTGCGCGTACGCGGTCCTGCTGGCCCACGCCGGTTGGTTCTCGCTGCTGGTCTTCGCCCTGCCGGTCACCGTCGCCGAAATGCTCATCGGGCCGAGCCTCGACGAGCAGGCGATCCGCGCGAGCTCGGTGCGCCGCACCGGGATCGCGCTCGGCGCGATGAGCGCGGCCGGCGCCGTGGGCAGCCTCGCCGGCGCCAGCCTCGGTGGCTACCTCGTGCAGCTGCTCAGCGGCAACGACGTCTGGCTCGTGCTGATCGGCGTGTCCGTGATCGCCGCCGTCACCAGCCTCCTCCTGCCGAAAGCGCGGGTCAGCCATGCCTGAAACCGTCGTCCTGCTCAACCCCCGCGACCTGGTGATCGACGCCGCCCGCCGGCTCGGGCTGAGCATGGTCGTCGTCCCCGCGCCCGACGGGCCCGACCCCGGCGACGTGCCGGGGCTCGTCTTCCGCAGCCCGTGGACGACCGATCCCGGCGCCCTGGTGACCCGCCTGCGCGAACTGGACCTCCCCGGTCCGGTCGCCTGCTTCGGGTTCGGCGAGCTCGGCTGCTCGGCGGCGGCCGTGGTCAACGAGCGGCTGGGCTGGCCGGGCACCCGGCCGGGCGCGCTGGAGACGTTCCGGGACAAGGCGAAACTGCGCGCCGCGGTCGGCGACCTGGCCGGCGTCCCGGTCGCGCACGCGGTCTGCGACACCCTCGCCGAACTGGGCCGGGCCATCGCCCGCATCGGGTACCCGTGCATCGTGAAGCCGGTCGACGGCACCGGCAGCGCGGGCGTGACCCGGCTGGACGGCCCGGCCGACGCCGAGGCCCTCACCGAGCTCGACCGTCCCCACCTCGTCGAAGAGTTCCTGCACGGCAGCGAATACAGCGTCGAGGCGATGAGTTCGCCGCGCGGCCACCGGATCCTCGCGATCACCGAAAAGGCGACGACCGGAGCTCCGCACTTCGTCGAGACCGGGCACACCCTGCCGGTGGACCCGGGGCAGGCCACGGCCATCGCGGACCTCGTCGCGGCGACGCTCGACGCCGCAGGCTACCACTACGGCGTCTCGCACACCGAGGTGATGCTGACCACGGACGGGCCGCGGCTGATCGAGTCGCACGGCCGGCCAGGCGGCGACCGGATCAGCGACATGCTCGGCCTCGCGCTCGGGGAGGACGTCTTCGAGCAGTCCATGGCCGTCGTCTTCGGCCGGCCCACGCCGGCCGGCCCGGCACGCCGGCGCGTCGCCGGGATCCGCTACGTCACGTTCCCCCCGGGCACGCCCGTGCCCGCCGTCGACCTGACCGCGGTCTCGGCGCTGCCCGGGGTCGTGGAAGCCCACCTGTCCGCCGTCCCCGGCGACCGCCCGCCGGTGGTGCGCCAGTCGCGGGACCGGCACGGGTTCGTCGTCGCCGTCGGCGACACCCGCGAAGAGCTCGAAACCCACCTCGCCCGCGCTGTCACGGCGTTCACCCGCGGGTCGTGAACCCGCTCCCCGAAAGGACCGACCCGTGCCCTACAAGATCCTCGTCCTGGTCTCCGAGGTCGCGAAGTTCCGGCTCGACAACCACTCGATCATCCCGAGCGCGCTGCACCGCGAAGGCCACGACGTGTACATCGGCGACATCGACACCCTGTCGGTCCACGACTCGGTCGTCGTCTGCGACCGGGTGCGGCTCTCCGACGAATACCTGACCGGGCACGACTTCCCGGCCCTTTCGGAGAGCTACGCTTCGGCCGAGGACTTCGACCTGGTGTGGGTGCTCGCGGGCACGAACCCCGAGGTGCAGGCGGACAGTTTCCAGCTGCTGTGGGTGCTCAACCAGCGGGTGCCGTTCGTCAACGAGGCTTCCGCGCTGTTCTACCTCAACTCCAAGACGACGCTCGGGTCGGTCGTGCCGCGGGAGAACCTGCCGGCGTCCTACGTCTCGAACGACTTCGACTTCCTGACCGGGCTGGTGGAGTCGGACGCCGAACGCACCTGGGTGCTCAAGCCGACCAACGAGGGCTGCGGCGCCGACGTCTACTTCCTGTCCAAGACCGAGCGCAACCGGGCCGCGCTGCTGCAGTCGGCCACCGGCAACGCCGTGCCGCGGTACGAGATGTACAGCCGCGAGATCATCGGCCTGGCCAAGCGGTACACGGCCGTGCAGGAGTACATCCCGAACGTCCGGGAGAACGAGAAGCGCGTGATCATCGCGGGCGACGTCCCGGTGTGCGGGTTCCGCCGGTTCCACTTCGAGCACGACGACCGCGCCAACGTCACCCTCGGCACCAAGTTCGAGGGCCTGACGCTGACGGCGGAGGAGGACGGGTTCGTGCGCCGGCTCGGCAAGCGGCTGATGGAGCACGGCGTCTTCTACTCGGGCATCGACCTGGCCTACCCGTACGTGATGGAGTTCAACCTGGTCAACCCGGGCGGGCTGAACTACTCGTTCCGCGCCACCGGCGTCGACCAGTCGTCGGAGGCGGTCAACACCGTGCTGAACGCCCTGCGCGCCCAGGGCCGCCTGCCGTGACGCACTGGACGTCGCTCGACCCGCGGGTGCTGGCGGCCTGGGAGGAGTTCGCGGCCACCCCGGCGGCCGGGCCCGACCGCGCGGAGTTCGAGACCCGCCTCCACCGCGGGAACTGGCCGCACCGCTACCCGCCGCCGTTCTTCACCCCGGACGCGGCGGCCGGTGTCGAGGACGTCGGACAGCGGCTGGCCGCGCTGATCACCGATGTCCCGCGCCGGGTCTTCGGCGACGACGTCGACGCGTGGATGCGCTTCCTCGGCGTCCCCGAGCCGGACGCCGACCTGTTCCGGGTGGCGCTGCGCAACCCGCGCCTGCGGCGGGCGTCGACGTCGTTCATGCGGCCGGACCTGCTGGTCACCGCCGACGGCGTGCGGCTGGTCGAGCTGAACGTCTCGACGCCGATGGGCGGCATGAGCACGCTGCCCGCCTACTCGGCCGCCACCGGGGATTCGGCGTTCGGCCGGTTCCTGGCCGGGCGCGGGCTGAGCCTGCGCGAGCCGGTGACGGCGGCCGTGTGGCTGGCGGCGTTCGGCGCGCTCGTCGAACCGCGGTCCGGCCGGCCCCCGCACGTGTTCGAGGCGACGGCGGACCCGGCCGACCCCGACACCGGCCGCCGGTTCTTCGTCGACCTGGTGCGTTCGGGCGGCTACGACATCAGCTGCGGCCTGGTGTCCGATCTGGACGTCTCCGGCGACGAGGTGCGCTTCGGCGGCCGGCGGGTCGACGTCGTGATCACGATGTACACCTGGGACGAGACCCGCCGGTTCGTGCCGCCGGAGCTGACCCGGCGGCTGATCGAGCTGGACGACGCCCGCGCCGTCGACTTCGTCGGCTCGCCCGCGACGGCCCTGTTCGACGACAAGGCCAACCTCGAGCTGGTCACTTCGCCCGGGTACGCCGGGTACCTCGACGCCGGGGAACGCGCGCTGGCCGCGGCGCACGTGCCGGCCACCTTCCGGCTCTCGGAGTCCACAGTGGACGTCGCGGTCGCCGGGCGGGAAGGGTTCGTCTGCAAGCCGTCCTCGGCCTACGGCGGCAAGGACGTCGTGTTCGGCGCCGCGGTGACCGACGACGAGTGGCGGCGGTTGCTGGCCGAGCGGATCCACGGCCGGTTCGTCTGCCAGGAGCGGGTCCACCCGGCCGTGGTGCGGCTGGCCGGGTCCGGCACCGGCGGCAGCGAGGTGGTGCTGGGACCGCTCATCTTCGGTGGCCGGTCGGCCGGCGTCTTCCTGCGCGAAGGACCGCCGCGGGGTGCGGCGCCGATCAACGTGAAGCAGGGGGCGCAGGCCGCGGCCGTGCTGACCGTGGCGGCCTGAGCGGCCGCCACGGTCGCCGGACTACGCGGCCCGGGGGACCTGCCGCCACTCGGGCAGGTCGTCCTGCACCTGGAACGGCCGGCGGGCCCAGTCCATCGTGGACCACGGCCCGGTCAGGTCGTCGAGTGAGCTGATCTCCCGCGGCCGGTAGCCGGGGTCGGGCTCGTCCGCGGCCTCCACCGGGTAGACGAGGTCCACGTAGCGGTGGCCGGGGTCGGCGGCGAGGAAGACGATCGGCCCGCCGTCCGGCTCGGTCTCGCGCACGTGCCGCGCCACTTGCCAGCCGGCCCCGCCGGACAGCCCGGCGAAGACGCCGGTGGTGGCGAGCAGGTTCCGGCAGCCGGCCGCCGCGACGTCGAAGTCCAGCCAGTGCACGGCGTCGTAGACCCGGTAGTCGATGTTCGCGAACCGGATCCCGCTGCCGATGCCGGCGATGATGAACGAGTCCATCGGCGCCGACTCGGCCCCGAACGACCGGCTGCCGAACGGCTGGATCCCGGCCACCCGCACGTCCGGGGAGGCTTCCCGCAGGTAGCGGCCCATCCCGCTGGTGGACGCCCCGGTGCCGACCCCGCCGACCAGGGTCAGCCCGTCGGTGCCCAGTTCCTCCACGACCGTCTGCGCCACACCGCGGTAGCCGATGTAGTGGACGTCGTCGTGGTACTGCTGCATCCAGTAGGCGTCCGGGTTCGCGCGCAGGTACTTGTGCACGAGCCGGACGCGGATCTCCTGGTCGTGCTTGAGGCTGGCCGACGAGGGCACCTGCTGGAACGTGGCCCCGAGGTAGGTCAGCTGGGTGCGGATCCCGGCGTCGACCGAGATCGACGCGAAGATGTGGCACTTGAGCCCGAACTCGCGGCAGACCAGCGCCAGCGCGTGCCCGTAGATGCCGCTGGAACTGTCGACGAGCGTCTGCCCGGGCCGGATGACCCCGCGATCCAGCAGGTCCCGGACGGCCGCGCGGACCGAGGCCACCTTCATGACCTCGAACCGCAGGACGTAGATCCCCTCGCCGAGATCGATGAGATCGGGATCCGCGAGCTTCTCCGAAAATGACCGGTACACGTGCAGCCCTTCCGTTGACGGCCGGGACGGCGCTGCCGTACCCGATTGCCGAACTCCCCTGAGTGCGGCCTCAGAGTAGGGCGCGAAAGGGCCGGAGTCTCCCATTCGGCGGCAGAATCCTCAATGCAGGAGAAAGCCTTTCTTCCGCATTATCGAAGTTGTTCTCCGGAATTGCGGAAGATGCACTCCGCACCCGGACCCGTGAGAACCGCACGGGCCGGGAGGTGACGGGTCACCACGGGACGACCTCGCCGTGGCGGTCCGGGAACCGGCGACCGGGGGAGCCCGCGTGGGCTTCGAGGGCGTCGACGACCGCCGGGATGCTTTCCTCGGGGCGAGCGGCGCGTCGGGGCCGCCGAATGCGGTGCGGTCGTGGCCGGGGTCGATGAGGAGCTTGGTCCGGCCTTGTAGCGCTCGAAGCCGTCTTCGGTGTTCAGGGAGATGCTGCCCCGCTCCGACGACACGACCCCGACGCCGCGCTCGACGCCCTGATCGGCCCGCGGAACCCGGACGACCGAGGGGCGGGGTGGGCCGGGGGACATTGCGCGTCGTGCGGGAACGCTATACGGTGACGCCAGAACTAGAACAGGTTATAGTTTCTGGGTGGCGGGCCGGACCGAGGAGCGGACATGGCGAACAAGGCGCCGCGCGGCGACGAAGCCGACTACGTGGTCGTCGGGTCGGGGAGTTCGGGGGCCGCGATCGCGGGCCGGCTGGCGCAGTCGGGGGCGAGCGTGATCGTCGTCGAGGCCGGCAAGACCGACGAGAAGCTCCTGCTCAAGAAGCCGGGCCTGGTCGGCCCGATGCATGCCGTGCCCCAGCTCAAGAAGCCCTTCGACTGGGGCTACTACTCGGTCCCGCAGAAGCACGCGCTCGACCGCCGGATGCCGGTGCCGCGCGGCAAGGTCGTCGGCGGCTCCAGCTCCATCAACGGCATGGTCTACGTCCGCGGCAACCGCGCCAACTTCGACTCCTGGGCCGCCGAGGGCAACACCGGCTGGGACGCCGACAGCGTCAACGCAGCGTACAAGCGGATGGAAGACTTCGAGGACGGCGAGAACACGTTCCGGGGCGCCGGCGGGCCGATCCGGGTCACCCGCAGCAAGAGCCCCGAAGAGGGCACCCTGCAGTTCATCCAGGCCACCGCCGACACCGTCGGCTGCAAGATCCTCGACGACTACAACGCCGAGTCGCAAGAAGGCGTCAGCCGGATGCAGCAGAACGCCGCCGAAGGCCTGCGCTACAGCGCCTCGCGCGGCTACCTCCACAACCTCGCCTCCCCGACGCTGCAGCTGCAGTCCGGGGTGCTGGCGAAGAAGGTCGTCATCGAGCACGGCCGCGCGGTCGGCGTCGAAGTCGTCGACGCCGGCGGCGGCCTGCGCACGCTGCGCGCCGGCAAGGAGGTCATCCTCTCGGCCGGGTTCGTCGGCTCCGCGCAGCTGCTCATGCTGTCCGGGATCGGCCACGCCGAGCACCTGCGCGAGCACGGCATCGACGTGCTCGCGGACCTGCCGGTCGGCGACAACCTGCACGACCACATGTTCCACGCGCTGACCTTCCACGTGACGTCGAGCCGCAACTCCGGCACGCCGGCGTACTTCGCGCGCGGCCTGGTCAAGGAGCTGCTCCGGCCCGGGACGACGTTCCTGGCGAACTCGGTGTTCGAGGCGGTCGCGTTCCTCAAGACGTCCCAGGCCGGCAGGATTCCCGACCTCCAGCTGCACCTGCTGCCGTGGGCGTACGTCTCGCCGAACCAGGACGCGCCGATCCGGCACGACGTCGACAAGCGCACCGCGCTCACCGTGCTGACGACGCTGATCTACCCGAAGAGCCGCGGCACGCTGCGGCTCGCGTCGGCGGACCCCGCCGCGGCCCCGGTCATCGACCCCCAGTACCTCGCCGACCCGGCCGACCTCGAGGTGCTCGGCGAGGGTTCGGAGCTGGCGCGCGAGATCTTCGCCTCGAAGGCGTTCAACGGCGCGGTCAAGGAAGAGATCCACCCGGGCCCGGCACTGAAGGGGCAGGCCCTGCGCGACGCCATCCTCAACCGCGCGACGTCGGTCTACCACGGCGTCGGCACCTGCCGGATGGGCGTCGACGAACTCGCGGTCGTCGGCCCCGACCTCAAGGTCCGCGGCGTCGAGGCGCTGCGGGTGTGCGACGCCTCGATCATGCCGTCGATCACCGGCGGCAACACCAACGCCCCCAGCATCATGATCGGCGAGATGGGCGCGAACTTCGTCCTCTCCGGCAACTGACGGGAAGTGCGACCATGACCCTCACCCCGCTCGGGATCACCCGGCCGGCGTCGGCGACGGACGCGTTCCTGAAGGGCCTCGTGGCCCGGGTGCCGGGCACCTCCGGCGCGACCTGGAAGCTCACCGAGGTCTACACCGGGGACACGCTCGTCGAGCTGCCGCAGTCGGCGCCGGCCGACATCGAGCGGGCGTTCGCGCTCGCGCGCGAGGCGCAGCGCAAGTGGGCCGCGACCCCGGTCAAGCAGCGGCTCGCCGTGTTCAAGCGGGCGCACGCGCTCTTCGTCGGCCGGGCGCGGGTCGTCACCGACCTCATCCAGGTCGAGAGCGGCAAGAACCGCCGGATGGCGATCGAGGAGACCTGCGACCCGGCGATGGTGATGAGCCACTACCTCCGGCGGGCCGCGAAGCTGCTGGCGCCGACCAAACGCGGCGGGCCGGTGCCGCTGCTGACGACGTCGACCGAGATCCGGCAGCCCAAGGGCGTCGTCGGCATCATCGCGCCGTGGAACTTCCCGTTCGCCACCGGCATTTCCGACGCCGTCCCGGCGCTGATGGCCGGCAACGCCGTGGTGCTGAAGCCCGACAACAAGACGGCGCTCTCGCCGCTCTACGGCATCCAGCTGCTGGAGGAAGCCGGCCTGCCGAAGGGCCTGTTCCAGGTGGTGTGCGGCGAGGGCCCGGACGTCGGCCCCACGCTCATCGACCACGCCGACTACGTGATGTTCACCGGCTCCACCGCCACCGGCCGGGTGATCGGCGAGCGGGCCGGCCGCAACCTCATCGGCTGCTGCCTGGAGCTCGGCGGCAAGAACCCGATGATCGTCCTCGACGACGCCGATCTCGGGGAAGCCGCGCAGGGCGCGATCTTCGGCGCGTTCGGCAACACCGGCCAGATCTGCATGCACATCGAGCGGATCTACCTGCCGGAGTCCCGCTACGCCGAGTTCACGAAGGCGTTCGTGGCCAAGACCGCGGCCCTGGACGTCCGCGCGGCCTACGACTTCGGCCCCGACATGGGCTCGCTGGTGTCCGTCGACCACATGCGGCGCGTCAAGGAGCACGTCGACGACGCCGTCGCGAAGGGCGCCACGGTGCTCTGCGGCGGCAAGGCGCGGCCCGACCTCGGTCCGGCGTTCTTCGAGCCGACGATCCTCGAAGGCGTCACGAAGGACATGCTCTGCGGGGTCACCGAAACCTTCGGACCCGTTGTCGCGCTGCACAAGTACGGCACGGTCGACGAAGCGGTGGCGCTGGCCAACGACACCGACTACGGCCTCAACGCCTCGGTCTGGGGTGGCGACATCACGGCCGCCCGCGCGCTCGCCGCGCGCCTCGAATCGGGCAACGTCAACATCAACGACATCCTCGCCACCGCTTTCGCCGCCAAGGGAACGCCGTCCGGCGGGGTGAAGAACTCCGGCGTCGGCGCCCGCCACGGCGACCAGGGCCTGCTCAAGTACACCGACGTGCAGAACATGGCGGTGCTCAAGAAGCAGGTCATGGGGCCGCGACCGGGTCAGGACCACGAGAAGTACGTCGAGAGCATGCTTTCGGGCTTGAAGCTGATGCGCAAGCTGCGCATCCGGTGACCGTGCGCGCGACCCCGGCGGGCCGCGGGCACGGCCGGGACGTCAGTTCTTGACGAGGGTGGCGACCGCGTCGGCCAGGGGCGTGGTGGGGCGGCCGATCAGCCGGCTCAGGTCGCCGCTGGTGCTGGTCAGCTCGCCCTCGCGGATGCCGCGGTCGGCGTCGGTCAGCATGTCGGCCACCGGCTCGGGCAGGCCCGCCGCGACGAGCAGCTGCCGGTGCTCCTGCGGGGGAACGTCCTGGTACACAACGGGAGTCCCGGCGGCTTCGGTGATCGCCGCGGCGAAGTCGGCGTAGCTCCACGGGTGGTCGCCGGCCAGCTCGTAGGTCTTCCCCTCGTGCCCTTCGCCGGTCAGGACGGCGACCGCCGCTTCCGCGAAGTCGAGCCGCGGGACGGCACCCAAGCGGCCTTCGCCCGCGCTGCCGGCGAAGGATCCGGTGGCCAGCGCCTGCTGCACGGTCGCCGCGTAGTTCTCGGTGTACCAGCCGTTGCGCAGGAACGTGAACGGGATGCCCGCGTCGCGGATCAGCCGCTCGGTCGCCTTGTGGTCGGGCGCGACGAACAGTTTTGTGGTGTCGGCGTCCAGGACGCTGGTGTAGGCGAGGTGACGCACGCCCGCTTCCCGGGCGGCGTCGATCACGGCCTGGTGCTGCGCCAGCCGCTGGCCGGGTGTGCTGCTGGAGATCAGCAGCACCTTCTCCGCGCCCGCGAAGGCGGTCGCGAGCGTCTCGGGGCGGTCGTAGTCGGCCTCGCGGACCTGCACACCGCGGGCGGCGAGGTCGTCGGCCTTCCGCGGGTCGCGCACCGCGGCGACGACCTCGTCGGGTGAGGTCTTCTCGATCAGGCCGTCCACGACCAGGCGGCCGAGCTGTCCGGTGGCGCCGGTGACCACGATCATGCGTAACTCCTCAGGTCGGATTGCTTACCTTGAGAGTGTACTAACTTTGAGAAAGTGCAAACTGATGGTGAGTACCGTCACTGGGGATTGTGCTGTGTGCCCGGTACCGTGGGGTCATGACGGAAGCGCCGGAGTGGGTGGACGAGCACGGGCAGGTGGTGTTCGACGTGTTCGCGCAGGCGTGCACGTCCCGGTCCACGCTCGAGCACATCACCGGGCGCTGGGGGATCCTCGCGATGGCCGCGCTGTACGACGGCACGTTCCGGTTCAACGCGCTGCGCCGCCGCGTCACCGGTGTCAGCGAGAAGATGCTGGCCCAGACCCTGCAGGCGCTGGAGCGTGACGGCTTCGTGCTGCGCGAAGCCCAGCCGACCATCCCGCCGAAGGTCGAGTACAGCCTCACCCCGCGCGGCCGGCGCACCGCGACGCTGCTGGTGGACCTGATCCGGGACGTCGAAGGCCAGATGCCGGACGTGGTGGCGGCGAACGAGGCCTACGACGCCCGCAAGGACGGTTGAGTCACTCGACCGGGTTTCTCCTCGCCCCGACCGGGTAAACCCCGCGACGACGAGGCAGGAGCTGGTGCCGGTGCGCAGACGAGGAAAGCAACCCGAAGGCCCGACGGAGTTGTCGCGGCGTTCGTGGTGGGAAGTGCTCAAACGCACCGTCCGGCAGTTCGGCCGGGACAACCTGACCGACTGGGCGGCCGCGCTCACCTACTACGGCGTGCTGTCGATCTTCCCCGGCCTGGTGGTACTGACGGCGTTGCTGGGCCTGCTCGGCCCCGGCCCGACGCAGACCGTGATCGACAACGTCAACCAGATCGTGCCCGGCCAAGGCCGGGAAATCCTGGTCGGCGCGATCAAGGAGCTGTCGGGTTCCCGGGGCCTCGCCGGGCCGGTGGCGGTGTTCGGCCTGCTCGCCGCGCTGTGGTCGGCGTCCGGGTACGTCGGCGCGTTCATGCGGGCGGGCAACGCGATCTACGGCATGCCCGAAGGCCGTCCACTGTGGAAGGTCCTGCCGCTGCGGCTCGGGTTGACGATCGGCATCGTGGCGCTGCTGGCCGCGTGCGCGCTGGGGGTCGTGGCGACGGGCACGATCGCGCGCCGGCTCGGCGACCTCGTCGGGCTCGGCCCGACCGGGGTGCAGGTGTGGGAGATCGCGAAGTGGCCGGTGATCGCCGTCCTGGTCAGCTTGGCGTTCGCGCTGCTGTACTGGGCGGGCCCGAACGTGCGGCAGCCGGGCTTCAAGTGGCTCACCCCGGGCGGGCTGCTGGCGGTCGTGCTGTGGGCGGCGGCGTCGGCCGGGTTCGCTGTGTACGTCGCGAACTTCGGTTCCTACAACAAGACCTACGGCTCGCTCGCCGGGATCATCGTGTTCCTGGTGTGGCTGTGGATCTCCAACCTCGCGGTGCTGCTCGGCGCCGAGCTGGACGCCGAACTCGCCCGCGGCCGCGGTATCGAAGGCGGTCAGGAGAGCGAAGACGAGCCGTTCCTGCCGCCGCGGGACACGAAGGCGATGGACGCGGACGAGGTCGAGGACGTCGCCGAAGCCGAACGGCCGCGTTAGGGCTTGCGGCCCACGCCGGCGTAGACGTCGTCGGGCCCGGCGTCGCGGATGCCCCGCTCCGGGTGCCACAGCGGGGCGCTCACCACGCCCGGCTCGACCAGCTCCAGCCCGTCGAACAGGGCCGCGACCTCGCTGTAGGGGCGGAAGTACATCGGGTCCCGGCTGCGGCGCATCGCGTCCGCGACCGCCGCCATCTCGTGCGGTGCGTGGTCGGCGGTCAGGTGCGACAGCGCGAGGTGGCTGCCCGGTGGCAGCGCCGCGCGGTAGTCGGCGACGATCTCGGCCGGGCGCAGGTCGTCGGGGACGAAGTGGAACACAGCCACCATGAGCAGCCCGATCGGCCGGTCGAAGTCCAGCAGGGCCCGCACGCCGGGGTCGCTCAGCACGGTCCGCGGGCGGCACAGGTCGGCCTCGACGACGACGGCGTCGCGGTTGCCCTCGAGGATGAGCCGGCTGTGGGCGACGGCGACCTCGTCGTGGTCCACGTAGACCACCCGGCACGCCGGGTCGAGGTTCTGCGCGACCTCGTGCACGTTGCCGACCGTGGGGATGCCGGACCCCAGGTCGAGGAACTGCGTGACACCCTGGTCGATCATGTACCGCACGGCCCGCCGCAGGAACGCCCGGTTGGACGCGGCCACCTGCCGGCCCGACGGCAGGACCGCCATCACCTTCTCGCCGACGACGCGGTCGGCGTCGAAGTTGTGGCTGCCGCCGAGCAGCCAGTCGTAGACCCGGGCCGCGCTGGGCAGCTTGATGTCGACGCCCTCCGGGATCCGCTCGCCCACGGACACCGCGCACCTCGTTTCCCTCTCGTCCCCGGTGCGAAGGATACCCGGAAATCCGGCCGGCCCGGTGTCCGTCCACAGTGGAGTCCACGTGCGGATCGGCCGCGACGCCCCTATCATCGCGTCAACAGACGAGAGGGATGAAATGGACATCGGGGCCGGCACGTGGCTCGTCACCCTGGCCGTGATCCTCGGGCTGCTGGCGCTGGACCTGGTGCTCGCCGCGGTCCGGCCGCACAAGGTCGGGTTCCGCGAGGCGGTCGCGTGGTCGGTGGGCTACATCCTGGTCGCGGTGGCGTTCGGGGTGTGGCTGACGCTGGCGCACGGCGGCGAGTTCGGCACCGAGTACTTCGCCGGCTACATCGTCGAGAAGAGCCTGTCGGTCGACAACCTGTTCGTGTTCGTCATCATCATGACCACGTTCGCCGTCCCGGAGGAGCACCAGCACAAGGTGCTCACCTTCGGCATCGTGCTGGCCCTGGTGATGCGCGGGATCTTCATCATCGTCGGCGCGACCCTGCTGTCCCTGTTCACCTTCATGTTCCTGCTGTTCGGCCTGCTGCTGATCTACACCGGCGTGCAGCTGTTCCGCCACCGCGACGAGGACCCCGACGTCGAGAACAACGTCGTGGTCCGCACGGCCCGCCGGGTGCTGCCGCTGTCGGACGACTACGACGGCGGCCGGCTGACGACCAGGGTCGCGGGCCGCCGGCTGGTGACCCCGCTCGTGGTGGTGCTGGTCGCGATCGGCGGCGTCGACCTGCTGTTCGCCCTGGACTCGATCCCGGCGGTCTTCGGCGTCACCGACGAGCCGTACATCGTGTTCGCCGCGAACGCCTTCGCGCTGCTGGGCCTGCGCGCGCTGTACTTCCTGGTCAAGGGCCTGCTCGACCGGCTCGTCTACCTCTCGACCGGGCTCTCGGTGATCCTCGCGTTCATCGGTGTGAAGCTGATCCTGCACTGGGCGCACGTCGACATCGACGAGGGCTTCCCGGAGATCCCCACCCCGCTCAGCCTCGGTGTGATCCTCGGCATCCTCGCGGTGGTCACGGTGGCCAGCCTGCTCAAGACCCGCCGGGACCCGGATGCGAAAGCGCACCCGGGATCCCTGCGGGGGTCCGATCCCGAACCGTGACCCTCAGCCGATCACGTGCGTGGTCCAGTTCCGCTCGTCCGGGCCGAGCAGGGTGATGCGGTCCAGCAGGCCCTGGGGCCCGCCGATCGCGTCCAGCCCCGCGGCGGCCGGGCGGTCGACCCGGACGCACGCCTTCAGGCCGTTCTTCGTGACGCACACCGCGTCGTTCGTCTTCGACGGCGTCCCGCCGGGCGGCGCGACCTCGATCACGACATCGGCACCGTTCACCGAGTAGTACAGCTGCAGCGTCCACGGCCGGCCGTCCTGGTCGGGCCGCCGCCACAGCTGGCCTTCGCTGAGGTGGAAGCCCGGCGGCAGGCTGCTGACGTGCAGGGGCAGCGGCACCGGCTTGTTCGCGAAGGTGACTTCGTCCGCGACGCGCACCAGCGACCGCTGCACGTCCGGGAAGTCGAGGTAGTACCCGTGCAGCTCGGCCCAGCGGCCGTCCCCGGTCGGCCAGCGCAGGTAGGCGTCGCCGCCGTTGAGCGGGTCCTCGGCGTTGGTCGTGACCCAGTAACCGGTCCGGTCGCCGATCCGGGCCGGGACGCTCACCGCGTGCCCGCCCATCTGGTTCAGCCGGTCGAGCGGCGGTTCCTTGTCGTAGACCGCCAGCCAGATCATCGGCGCCAGGTCGCCCCGGCCGATCGCCAGCGAGTAGTCGCCGTGGGCGCCGACGCCGTATTCGACGCCGGTGAAGGCGCCGGGCAGCCAGCCGAAGCTCGCCTTGGCCACCAGGGGATCGTCGGTCGGCGGCGGCGCGACCGAGACCACCGGCGGGGGCGGCGGCGCGGCGACCGGCGCGTCCGGGGCGGGGGCACGGGTGAGCGTCACGGCGGTCAGGCCGCCGGCGATCACGACCGCGGCGCACCCCGCGACCACCGTCACCGTGCGCAGCCGCCGGCGGCGGCCCCCGTCCCGGCGGGCCCGGTCGAGGTCGAGCACCATCGGCGGGGCGGGCTCGTCGGTCAGTTCCTTCAGGCGCACGGCCAGTTCGTCGTCGGTCACGCGGTCGCCTCCGGGAGGGTGAAGGACTCGGTGGGCAGCATGCCGCGCAGCGCGTCCACGGCCCGCGCGGTCTGGCTCTTGACGGTGCCCGGGGAACAGCCGAGCGTCTTCGCGACGTCGTTCACCGGCAGGTCGCAGTAGTAGCGGAGCACCAGGGTCGCCCGCTGCCGCGGCGGCAGCCGGTCGATCGCGGCGCGCAGGTCGAGCGCCGTCTCGACGTCGAAGCCGGCCGCGGGCGGCGGGTCGTGGTCGGCCGGCCGCAGGTCGACCAGCCGCCACCAGGACGTCCGCTGCTCGGCCAGGAAGGTGTTGACCAGCGTCCGGCGCGCGTAACCGTCCAGGTTGTCGGCCCGCAGGGCGCGGGGCCAGTGCGTGTAGAGCTTCGTGACGGCGCTCTGGACCAGGTCGTCGGCCCGGTGCCAGTCCCCGCAGAGCAGGAAGGCGACCTTGCGCAGCCAGGGGGCCCCTGCCGTCACGTACTCGGTGAACCCGGCATCCGCGGGCAAGGCGCCACCTCGTTTCGTCGTAGGGATGGGACACCTCTCTGATGCCGCCCGCCCGCCGAACGGTTGCACCGCACGCGGATGTGGTGGCCGTCACGGGCGCTGCGCCGAACGGCCGCTACCCGACGGCTGCCCGGCGGGGTTAGAGTCCTCCGGCCGGTCATGGGGCTTTCCGGGGGGATTCATGCGGGCTGCCGCGAGCACGTCACGTCCACTGTGGACACTCAGATCCCGCGTGGTGGCGTTGGCCGCCGGGATCTTCACGCTGGCCTCCGCCGGCACCGGGGTCACCGCCGCCGCGGCGCCCGCTGCCCTCGACTCGCCGGCGTCGAGCTTCACCGCCGTGCAGCCGACCCGGTTCCTGGACACCGTGCGCGGTGTCGGCGTGCCGATCGGCACGGTCGGCCCGCACACGACGGTGACGGCGAGCGCGGGCACCCTGGCGCCCGCCGGCGCCACCGCGGTCGTGGTGAACCTGTGGGCCGAGAGCCCGACGGCCGACAGCGCGATCACCGTGTTCACCCACGGCCAGGCCCGGCCCGCGCTGCCGAACCTGCTCGTCCAGGCGGGCAAGCGGCGCGCCAACCAGCTCACGGTCCAGGTCGGCGCCGACCGGACGCTGGACTTCTACAACGAGGCCGGCTCGACCCACCTGATCGCGAGCATCCTCGGCTACTACTCGACCACGGCGGAGTCGCGGTACACGCCGCTGAGCCCGTCGTGGCTGCCGCTGGACCCCCTCGGCGCCGGGGCGACGGCCAAGGTCGACCTGACCGGCCGGGTGCCCGCGACCGCCACCGCCGTGACCTTCGCCGTGAACCTGAGCGCACCGACCGCGGCCACCTACGTCAGCGCCTTCCCGCACAGCACGCCGCGCCCGACGATGGCCAGCGCGGCCGCCTACCCGGGCGGCACGGGGTCGAACCTGGTCACGGTGAAGATCGGCGCCGACCGCTCGATCGACCTGTACAACCTGGCCGGGACCGTGACGGTGGACGCGGTCGTGCTCGGCTTCTACGCCACCGACTTCGGCGCCCTGTTCACCCCGGTCGCCCCGGTCCGGATCCTGGACAGCCGCACCGGTCTGGGCCTCGCCGACGGCGTCGCGCGCAAGCTCGGCCCGAACAGCGATCTCGTGAACTGGTTGCAGCCGCCGATCCCGCCGGACGCGATCGCCGTCGCCATGAACCTGACCGGGTACGCGCCGACCGCGACCACGGCCATCACCGCGTGGGACTCCACCTCGACCGGCCAGCCGCAGCCGAGCGTGACCATCCCCGCCGGGCAGACGATCTCGGTGGCGACCGCGCCGGTCGTCTCCGCGCCCGGCGCGGCGCCCGCCTTCTCCCAGACCGACCGCTGGACCTACGTGCACAACCGCGCCGGTTCCCTCGACGTGTCGGCCGACCTGTTCGGCTACTTCACGTTGCCGCGGCCCGGGTGCGCGTCCGGCTGCGTCTCGACGTGGGGCTACTACTCGTGGCGGCAGCACGAGGACCTCAGGATCCCGAGTCCGGTCAGCGGCCTGGACGGGGTCGTGGCCGTCGCCGGCCGGGCCGCCGCCGGGTACGCGCTGCGCGCCGACGGCACCGTCCGGGCCTGGGGCCCCAACTCGACGGGCGGGCTCGGCAACGGCTGGTGGGGCAGTGCCTCCTACTCCCCGGTCCCGGTGCTCGGCCTGACTTCCGTCACGGCCGTCGCAGCCGGTAACTTCAAGGGATACGCCCTGCGGGCCAACGGAACCGTGTGGCGCTGGGGGCACGACGTCAACACCCCGGTGCCGGTGGCCGGCCTGGCCGGCGTCACCGCCATCGCCGCCACCGGCGACACCGCGTACGCCCTGAAGGCCGACGGCACGGTGTGGGCGTGGGGCAGCAACACCCGCGGCGAGCTGGGCAACGGTTCCACGGTGGCGAGTTCGGCCACCCCGGTGCGCGTGTCCGGTCTCACCGGCGTGACGTCGCTCGGCGCGGGTGACGGCTACACCGGCTACGCCGTCAAGGCCGACGGCACCGTCTGGGCCTGGGGCGACAACACGAGCGGCCAGCTCGGCAACGGCGTCGCGTGCGCCGGGTGCCTCTCCCGCACCCCGGTTGCGGTGTCCGGGCTGACCGGCGTCAAGTCCGTGACCGGCGACTCGTCGGGCGCGGTGGCCTTGCGCGCCGACGGCACCGTCTTCTCCTGGGGCAACAACGAACGTGGCGGGCTGGGCAACGGCGTCGACTGCCCGCCGGGCGGCACCGGCCCGAACTGCTCGGCGCCGGTGCCCGCCCCCGTCCACGACCTGACGGACGCCACGGCCATCGGGATGTTCAACGGCGGCGCCTACGCCGTCCGCGCGGACGGCACGGTCTGGGGCTGGGGCAGCAACGAGTCCTCCGAGCTGGGCCTCAGCGTCGTGAGCTATCCCTTCTACACCACGGTTCCGGTCCAGGTGCCTGGCGTCGGCGGCGTCAAGGCCGTCGCCTCCGGGCTGGCCGTCGGCCGCTGACCCTGCTGGGAGTCGTCGTTTCCCTTACGGCTTGAGCTGTACCGTCACCGTCACGCCACCTTTCGCGCTTTGCCGGGCGATCGCGTGGCCGGTGCGGGTGGTGCCGTCCAGCTCGACGGAGAGCGGGCCGCCCTCGCCGGTGAAGTTGCGCCACCAGTTCTTCTTGCCGGGCATGCGGACGCCGATCTCGACCGTGCCGCCCGTGTGCCGGTAGCCCACCGGGATGGTGAACGTGCGGCCCGAGCGCCGTCCGGTGTAGGTCACGATCGTCAGGTGCCGCCGCACCGCCGCGCCCCAGCGGCGTGACGAGCGCAGGGCCACCACCCGGCGGTTGAACCCGTCGACCGCCCGGTCGACCAGCTGGCCGTTCGTCCTCATCGGACCTCCTTTTCCTTGTCCGCCAAAGTAGTCGCGCAAGAGGAGAGACCTGTCCGGTTGGCGTAAAGTGAGAAACATGAGTGCCGACCCTTCTCATCCGGCGCCGTTGCGGCGGGATGCCCGGCTCAACCGCGAGCGCATCGTCGAGGTGGCCCACGAGCTCTTCGCGCGCCGCGGCCTCGACGTGCCGATGGCGGCCGTCGCCCGGCACGCCGGGGTCGGGATGGCCACGCTGTACCGCCGGTTCCCGACGAAGGAGGCGCTGGTCGGCGAGGTGTTCTCGCACCAGTTCGACCTGTGTGTCGCCGTCGTGGACGACGCGCTGGACGACCCGGACCCGTGGCGGGGGTTCGTCACCGTCGTCGAGAAGGTGGGGGAGATGCAGGCGTGCGACCGCGGGTTCAGCGCCGCCGTCTCCTCGGCGTTCCCGAAGGTGGCCGACACCGCCGCGGAACGGGGCCGGGCGCTGGGCCGCGTCGCCGCGCTGGTCGACCGCGCCAAGGCGGCGGGCAAGCTCCGGGCCGACTTCGCGCTCACCGACCTGATGCTGGTGCTGATGGCCAACGACGGGGTGACCGCGGACGCGCCGGCGGCCACGCGGGTGGCGTCGCAGCGGCTGGTCGCCTACCTGGTGAACTCGTTCCGGGCCGAGAACGCCGGTGTGCCCCTGCCGCCGGCCGTGCCGCTGAGCGTGATCAAGGTCTGAGCGTCAGGGCAGGTGGGCGGCGATGCCCGCCAGCACCCGGTCCAGGCCGGCCTCGAACCACCGGTCCCGGCGGTCGGCCGCGTGCGGCGTCTCGGCTTCGACGATCACCCGGGTGAACCGCGGGTAGCGCCCGCTGTCCATGATCAGCGGGCCGTACTCGCCCTCGCGCTCCATCCACTGCTCGTGGCTGAGCCCCGAGAGCCGCGCCGCTTCCTGATCGCCCAGCTCGCTCTGCACGTGGCCGAGGACGAACGAGGAGAGCGTGCCGAGGTTGGCGAGCAGGTCGTCGGTGCCGAGATCGAGGCCGTCGAACGCCGAGAACGTCAGCTCCGACCACCACAGGCTGTTCGGGCCGTGGTTCGGCCGGCCCGAAGCCAGCGCGGGGAACCACGGGTGCCGCAGGGCCGTCGCGCGCATCGACCGGGCGATGACGCGCAGGGCGTCCCGCCACTGCGCGGGCAGCACGGTGCCGCGCAGCTCGCCGGTGACCTCGTCGCCCATCAGCTGCAGGATCTCGTCCTTTTTGGACACGTACCGGTAGAGCGAAGTGGTGCCGGTGCCCAGTTCGGCGGCGATCCGCCGCATCGAGACGGCGTCGAGCCCCTCGGCGTCGGCGATCCTGATGCCGGCGGCCGCGACGTCGCGGCGGGTGTGGGCCGGTTTCGGCCCGCGGGTCCCGTGTTCGGGACGCAGCCAGAGCGGCGGGCGGTCGTTCGCCGGCAAGGGACCTCCTCGGATATTGCGAACACTGTACCCAGTTCGCTACGGTGGCGATACCGAGAACGGTGTTACCGGGTTTCCTGGGGGTACGGATGGACTACGACGTGGTAATCGCGGGCGCGGGCCCGGTCGGCCTGTTGCTGGCCTGCGAGCTCCGCCTGGGCGGGGCCCGGGTGCTGGTCGTCGAACGCGAGACGCAGACGCCGCGCTCGCGGTTCGGGTCGATGGGGGCCCGCGCGGTCAACACGCCGTCGGTGCACGCGCTGCACCTGCGCGGCCTGCTGCCCGAGGTGGAGCGCGCGGCCGCGATGTGGCTCGGCGGGGGCGCCGGGCTGCCCGAGTTCGAACCCGGGGACACGGGGGAGCGGCCGGAGATCTTCGTCGGCCACTTCGCCGGGATCGGCATCCGCATCGACCGGCTGCGCCCGCCCGGCCCCGGCGAGGAGTTCCTCGGCGCCGGAGTGATCGCCCAGGGTGATCTGGAGGCGATCTTCGAGCGCCGGGCCGCGGAACTGGGCGTCGAGGTGGCGCGCGGGGTCTCGCTGACCGCGTTCGAGTCCGATGCGGACGGTGTTACCGTCCACATCGGACGTCCGATCCGGGCCGGCTGGCTGGTCGGCGCCGACGGCGGGCGCAGTACCGTGCGTCGCCTGGCCGGGATCGACTTCCCCGGCGTGGACCCGGTGTTCACCGGCCGCCAGGCCATTGTGGACCTGGACGACCCGGGCAAGCTCGTCGCGGACGGCTGGCAGGCGGGCGAGCACGGGTCCTATGTGGTCGGTGGCTGGGACGACGGCTCGGGCCCGCCGCGGGTGCACACCGTCGAGTACGAGGTCGGGCCCGACCGGGACGCGCCGGTGACGGCGGAAGAGATCCAGGCCAGCCTGCGGCGGGTGAGCGGCACCGACGTCCGGGTCACGCGGTTGCACGTCGGCACCCGCTATGCCGACACGACCCGCCAGGCCGAGACGTACCGGCGGGACCGGGTGCTGCTGTGCGGCGACGCGGCCCACGTGCACTCGCCGGCCGGTGGGCAGGGCATGAACCTGGGCCTCGGCGACGCGGTCAACCTCGGCTGGAAGCTCGCGCTCGTCGCGCGCGGGGCGGCGCCGGACACGCTGCTGGACACCTACACCGCCGAGCGGCACCCGATCGGCGCGTGGGTGCAGCGCTGGAGCATGGCGCAGACGGCGCTGAGCACCCAGCGCGGCCCGCGCGCGGACGCGTTGCGCGAGGTCGTGGCGGACCTGCTCGACACCCCGGACGGCGCCACGTACGTCGTCTCGAAGATCGGCGGCGGCTGGCAGCACTACGACCTGCCCGGCGACTTCCCGCTGATCGGCCACCGCGTGCCCGACCTGCCCCTGTCCGACGGAACCACGCTGGCACCGCACTTCCGCTCCGGCCGCGCGGTGCTGTTGGACACGGGGACGGGCGCGGCGGAGGTGGCGGCGGAGTGGGAAAACCGCGTCGAGCTGGTGACGGCGAGCCCGCTGGCGTTCCCGGACCAGCGGCTGGCGGCCCTGATCCGCCCGGACGGCCACGTGGCCTGGGCCGCGACCGGCGGCGAGCTCCCCGGGCTCCGCGACGCCCTCACAACCTGGCTGGGCACCCCCCTCTGACACCCATCCGCCCCCCGGATCCCCGCCGCCGCAGGGAAGTCCGTGAATGGCACATCGAGGGACTCAGAGTCCCTCGATGTGCCATTCACGGACTTCGGCGACCCGGGCCGGGAGGAGTCAGCGTCGCGGGGTGGCCAGCGTCGTGGGGCGGGAGCGGCCGCGCAGGGTGACCTCCTCGGTCGCCGACCACCGGCCCGCTTCGTCCGGCGTCGCCGACTCGACCGCCGTCCAGGACGCCACCAGGCGCCCCTCGACGTTCTTCGCCAGCTCCGTCAGACGGGCCGCTTCGTTGACCGGGTCACCGATCACCGTGTACTCGAACCGGCGCGGGTCGCCGACGTTGCCCGCCACCGCGTCACCCGTCGCGACGCCGAGGCCCGCCGGGCAGTCCGGGACCTCCGTCGCCAGCCGGGCGGCGATCGCGCGGGCGGCGGCCAGCGCGCGGGTCGCGTGGTCCGCCAGGGGCGTGGGCGCGCCGAAGATCGCCAGGACCGCGTCGCCGACGAACTTGTTGACCAGGCCGTGGTTGCGGTCGACCTCGTCGACGACGACGGCGAAGAACCGGTTGAGCAGGCCGACCACCTCCTCGGGAGGGCGGCTCGCGGCCAGCGCCGTCGACCCCACGAGGTCGACGAACAGCACCGACACCGTGCGTACCGTCCCGCCCAGCTCCGCGGGCGCGCGCATCGCCTCCACCGCGACCTCGTGCCCGACGTGCCGGCCGAACAGGTCCCGCATCCGCTCGCGTTCCCGCAGCCCGGCGGCCATCCCGTTGAACCCGGCCTGCAGCAGGCCGAGCTCGGTGCCGTCGTAGACCGGGATCTCGCCGCCGAAGTCACCGGCGCGCACCCGGGCCAGCGCGTCCTGGACCGACCGGATCGGGTTGACCACCGCGCGGGCGGTGAAGACGGTGACCAGCAGGCCGAAACACAGCACCACCAGCCCGAGCGCGATCACCGAGACGGCCAGCTTCGTGGTGGAGACGTCGCCGCGCACCCATGCCAGCACGGCCGTCACCACCAGCCCGGCGACCGGTACTCCGGTGCCCAGGCACCAGAACAGCAGCATCCGCAGGTTGACGCCGCCGCTGACCGGCCGCGCCGGAGCCGTGCCGGCGAGCGCCCGCGCCGCGTACGGCCGCAGGGCGAACTCGCCGAAGAGGTAGGCGATCGCGCAGACCACGACGCTCGCGAAGGCGACCACGAGGAACACGGTCAGCGCGACGTGCGGCTGCAGCAGCGCGGCCAGCCCGGCGAACACCACGGTCGCGACGCCCCACAGGATCGCCTGCATCATCGTGAGCCGAAGCGGGACGCGCAGGCTGGCGGCCCGTTCGGCGTCGCTCGGACGGCGTCCTTCGGCGGCCCAGCGGAGCGTCCGCAGGGCGCCGCGAGTGCCCCAGAGCGCGCCGACGACGACCGCGGACACGACGTAGGCGGGCACGACGTAGGCGTGACCCGCACGAGGTCGCCGGACAGGCCGGGGGCGGGCATGAGCAGCGCCGCGAGGCCGACCACGACGAGCGCGCCGATGACGTTGGTGGCGACCAGCGTCCCGGTGAGCAGCAGCTGGACGCGCCGCCGCAGCGTGGCGACGTCCTGGTCGAGGGGCCCGAGCAGGCCGGAGCCGAACGGCCCCGCCGGGGCGGGTGAATCGCTGAGTGGGTGCACCGGTTCCTGCCGATCGAAACACGATTGAGTGAACGACCGTACACCGAATTGCGAGTGATCGACGGGCGGCACGCCGAGGCCCGATCAGGTTGGTGCCCGCGCGCCGGGCTCACCCCAGCATGGTGGCCAGCGCCGCGCCCAGCAGTCCCAGGTACGCCACCGCGTGCGCGCGGTCCGGGATCGACGGCGACCGGCGTCGCAGCAGCGCGATCGTCGGCAGCGAGCCGGCCAGCAGGAGCGCCGCCGCGGAAGGGTCGATCGCCGCCGGTCCGGGCGTGGCCAGGTACACGGCGGTCGCCGCCACGGCCACCGGCAGGCTGAGCGGGTTGGCCAGCGCGGTCGCGTCGCTCATCGGCAGGCCGCGCCGCCGCAGCAACGGCACCGTCAGGACGCTGCCGCCGACGCCCAGAAACCCCGCCACCGCCCCGATTCCGACGCCGCCCGCGGTGACGGTGGCCCGGCTCAGCGGGCGTGGCCGGCCGCCGCCGAGGAACCCGCGCCGCAGGAGACTGTCGAGGATGGTCAGCGCCAGGTACGCGGCGAACAGGGCGTGCAGGACGCCGTCCGGGACGCTCGTCGCGGCCAGCGCGCCGAGGCCCGCGCCGACGGCGATGAACGCGGCCAGCGGCCGGACGTACGCCCGCTGCAGCCGGCCCGCCTGGGCGACCGTGAGCGTCGCGCCGAGCGAGTTGACCAGCATCACCGCGGCGGACGTCCCGACCGCGACGTGCATCGCGGCCGGGCCGGGCGCCGCCACGGCGTAGACCACCGGCACCGTCACGAACCCGCCGCCGAACCCGAAAAGCGCTGTGGTGACGCCGCTGAGGACGCCCAGTCCGAAGAGGAGCACGTACCGGAACGCTAGGGCGCACGCGCCTGGCGGGCATTCGATGATCAGCCATGTTCTTCCGAGTTCCGGCCACCTAGGCTCGGCGGCGTGCGCAACACCCACATCGACACCGTCGACGACCTCGACCGGGACGTCGTCGCCATCGGCACCGACTACCCGCCCCGCCACGTCCTCGCCGAACACCGGCACCGCCGCGCCCAGGTCCTCTA
The DNA here is from genome assembly GCF_036104975.1 of Amycolatopsis sp. NBC_00355. Classification (GTDB taxonomy): domain Bacteria; phylum Actinomycetota; class Actinomycetes; order Mycobacteriales; family Pseudonocardiaceae; genus Amycolatopsis. Next base: position 364,817 of record NZ_CP107982.1, read on the forward strand.
CGGCGTCACCGGCTCGATGCGCGTCGAGACGGCCGACGGCGCGTGGACCGTCCCGCCGCACCGGGCCGTGCTGATCCCGGCCGGCACGCCGCACGCGGTCCGGATGACCGGCGTCAGCACGCGCAGCCTGTACGTCGAACCCCGTGCGGTGCCGTGGTTCCCGGCCCGGTGCCGGGTCGTCGAGGTGACGCCGCTGCTGCGCGAACTGCTGCGGGAGGCGGTCGACGTCGAACCGCGCTACGTCGCCCGCGGACGTGACGCGGTCCTGCTGCAGCTGGCGCTGCACGAACTGCGCCGGGCCGCGCCGCTGCCGCTCGACCTGCCGTTGCCCGCCGACCCGGAGCTGCGCCGGCTGTGCCAGGACTTCCTGGCGGAGCCACGCGTCGACGTCCGCCCGGCGGCCTGGGCGGCCCGGCTGCACGTCGCCGAGCGGACGCTGCACCGCCGGTTCCGCGCCGAGACCGGGCTCGGCCTCGCGCCGTGGCGGCGTCGCGCCTGCGTGCTGCACGCGTTGCCGCTGCTCGCGGCGGGTGCGCCGGTGGCCGAGGTGGCCGCCGGCCTCGGCTACGCGGGCCCGGGCGCGTTCACCACGATGTTCCACCGCCTGCTCGGCGCGCCACCCAGCGAGTTTCGCGAGCGCTGACTCCGAGGACGGGTGTGCACCGGAAAATCTATATGTTACGGTAGGTAACAGTAAATCGTGGTAACACCTGACGAGGAGGTCAGCATGACGAGCATCAGCGAACGCGAGCCGGAGGTGTCGGACCGCGAGACCATCGCGTGCCGGCTGCTGGACTCGTCGGAGCAGCTCTCGTACGACCCCGTCAAGGAGGTCGACTGGGAGACGCCGCTCGACAAGGACTTCCACGGCGCCAGCCCGGAGTGGAGCACGCTGTACGGGACGTCCTACTGGGACGGGATGACCCCGGAACAGCAGCGCGAACTGACCCGCCACGAGGCGGCGTCGGTGGCGAGCACCGGCATCTGGTTCGAGATGATCCTGCAGCAGATGATCCTGCGGGACTTCTACGCGAAGGACCCGACCGATCCCGCGTTCCAGTGGGCGCTGACCGAGATCGCCGACGAGTGCCGGCACTCGATCATGTTCGCCCGCGGCGCGGCCAAGCTGGGCGCGCCCGCCTACCGCCCGCGCCGGTTCGTCGTCGAGGCCGGCCGGATCTTCAAGGCCACCGCGACCGGCGAAGCCGCCTACGCGGCGATCCTCGTCGCCGAAGAGGTCCTCGACGTCATGCAGCGCGACTGGATGCGCGACGAGCGCGTCGTCCCGTTCGTCCGGACCATCAACAACATCCACGTCGTCGAAGAGTCGCGCCACATGAAGTTCGCGCGCGAGGAAACCCGTCAGCGGCTCGACGGCGCCGGGTGGGTGCGGCGGCAGATCAACGCGCTGGTCGTCGCGATCGCGTCGTTCTTCATCGTCACCAGCATGGTGAACCACCAGGTCTACGAGAACGCGGGGCTGGACGGTAAGCGCGCCCGGCGCGAGGCGAAGGCCAACCAGCACCACAAGTCGATGCTGCGCTCGAGCTGCTCCGGGCTGATGGAGTTCCTCCACTCCGCCGGGCTGCTGACCAAGCCGGCGCTGTGGTTCTACAAGCGCGCGAACCTGATCTGACGGCCCCGGAGTCGACGAGATGGCCTTCGCGATCACGCAGACCTGCTGCGCCGACGCGTCCTGCGTGTCGGTCTGCCCGGTCAACTGCATCCACCCGACGCCGGACGAGCCGGACTTCGGCCGCACCGAGATGCTCTACGTCGACCCGGCCACCTGCATCGACTGCGGTGCCTGCGCCGACGCGTGCCCGGTCGACGCGATCTTCCCGGCCGGCGACCTCACCGGGCCGCTGCGGGCCTACGAGGAGATCAACGCCGAGTACTACGCGGGCCAGGACGTGCTGGCCGAGGCGAGTGCCGCGCCCAACTTCCACCGCTGGACGCCCCCGGCGTTCACCCGGGTGCTCCCGAGCGACTTCGCGCCGCTGGACGTCGCGGTCGTCGGCAGCGGCCCGGCGGGTATGTACGCCGTGGAGGACCTGCTACTGCACACCAACGCCCGGGTCACCCTGATCGACCGCCTGCCGGTGGCCGGCGGCCTGATCCGCTTCGGCGTCGCGCCCGACCACCCGTCGACGAAGAAGATCGGCGAGACGTTCGCGCGGTTCCACGACCACCCGCGGCTGCGGCTGCGCCTCGGGACCGAGATCGGCCGCGACGTCACCGCGGCGGAGCTGGCCGCGCGGTACGACGCGGTGGTCTACGCGGTCGGCGCCACGGCGGCCCGCCCCCTCGGCGTCCCGGGGGAGGATCTGCCCGGCAGCCTCGCCGCGACGACCGTCGTCGGCTGGTACAACGGCCATCCGGACGTCGCGCCCGGCGCCGTCGACCTCTCGGCCGAGCGGGTGGCCGTCGTCGGCACCGGCAACGTCGCCCTCGACATCGCCCGCATCCTCACCGCCGACCCCGAGACCCTCGTGGGCACGGAGATCGCCCCGGCCGCGCTGGCCCGGCTGCGGTCGAGCAAGGTGCGCGAGGTCGTCCTGCTCGCCCGCCGCGGCCCGGAGACCGCCGCCTACACCCGGCCGGAGCTGCTGGCCCTCGCCGAGCGCGCCGGCGTCGACCTCGTGCTCGACTCGCACGACCCGCGCGTCGCGGCGGCGATCGACCGGGGGGAGGGCAAGGCGGCACTGCTGCGCGGCCTGCCCCGGGAGGCCGTCGACTGGTCCACGCCGCCCCCGGACGACCGCCGCCGCATCGTCCTGCGGTTCCACTCGGCGCCACTCGCGTTCACCGGCGACACCGAGGTCCGGGGCGTGCGCGTCACCGGCGCCGGGGGTGCCGTCGAGATCGGCGCGGGCCGGGTCGTCCGGGCCGCCGGGTTCCGCGGCACCGGCGTGCCCGGCCTGCCGTTCGACGAGCTGACCGGAACGGTGCCGAACGTCGAAGGCCGCGTCGAGCGCCACCCGGGCACGTACGTCGCGGGCTGGATCAAGCGCGGCCCGTCCGGCGGCATCGGCGCGAACCGGGCGTGTGCCCGCGAGACGATCGGCGCCCTGCTCGAGGACGCCGTCGCGGGCCGGTTCCCGGTGCGCCGCCGCGTCCGGAAGCTCTTCAGCCGCGCCTGAGTGCCCGTTCGTCCACCACCCCGGTCTCCGCGGAGACCGGGGTGGTTTCGTCTTCGCGGCATCCCCCGGATGAGTGATGCGGTACCGCACCAAATCCGGTTCGGCACCGAAGAAATAAGAATGTCCACACCGGACAACCCGCGTATTCGTGCACGGCTCCGGCGCGATTATTCCTCGCCGGTGGAATGAATCCGCGACTTTCGTAGGGTTGCTCGCGCACGCGCCGGGCGTTCGCGGGCAGACATTCGTGGCCGGAGGGGCAGCCGCCCGGCGCTGCGGGCGGATTTCGGGGCCCTCCTGCTGGGTGTTGACCAGGAATGTCCGTTTCTGCCCGACCGTTCGCGCCTCTGTGTCCTTAAGGGAACCGCGTCGCGCGCCCTTCGGAAATCATCCATACGATCATCGTGCTGTCTCCGTCAGGCTTTCACGTCTTCCGGCGTCGAGAGTGCCGGGCGGGGCGATGCCGGGGCCCGCGGAACTCCTTTGTGGACGGAGGCGGCCCGACCCCGTTGAGGCAGGGCAGAACAACGGATTCGAGGAGGCGAAAATGGCGGCTCAGAACGGCGCCAAGGTAGACACCGGGATCATGCGCCAAGGCGCTAGCACCATCACCGACACCGGCCAGGGCATCACGGGCGTGAACCGCCAGGTGGACTCCACGATGCAGGAGCTGCTGGGCACCTGGCGCTCGGACGCGGCCGTGGTCTTCCACGAGGCGATGGGCACGTTCGACCGCACCGTGCAGACGATCGTCGACCGGCTGAACACGCTTTCCCAGCACGTCACGACCGGCGCGAACGACTACGACCGCCAGGACGAGGACAACACCTCGAACGTGCGCCAGCAGGCCGCGACCATCGGCGGCCTCCCCGGCTTCTGACCGGACTCCCTCTTCAGGAAAGGAAAACCCCATGGCTCTGGGTCAGTTCACCATCAGCTTCGCGCAGATGGAAGCCACGGTCGGGCGTGCGCAGCAGCAGTCGCAGCAGATCACCGAGCTGCTCGACCAGATGAACCGCACCATCACCGCGCAGCGCGAGCACTGGCTCGGCAGCGCGGCCGACGAGTTCCAGTCGACCTACGAGTGGTGCCGCCAGCAGGCGCTGACGCTGCCGCAGTCGCTCGACGCCGCCGGCCGCACGCTGGCGACCGTCAACGAGGGCACGTCGAGCACCGAGAGCGCCAACGCGACGCGGTTCGCGCAGCGCTGAGTCTCCCGCGCTCCGGCCGGGGCACGGCAGTCAGCCGCCGCGCCCCGGCCGGTTCGTCCGAACGCGACAGACCGGAAAGGACTCCTCCCGCCATGGCCTTCGACCCGGTGGTCTTCGAAACCGCCCAGATCGCGAACCCGAACAACCAGCACAGCGACACCCCGCCGTCGACCGAGGGCGCGTTCAACAGCCCCGGCCACCAGGACCCGGGCGACCAGGGCAACGTCTACATCCCGGTCGGTGACGTCTCCACCGCGCCGCCGGTCCCGGGCGGCGCGGACCACCCCGGCAAGGGCGTCACCGCGGTGAACACCCAGGCGATGCACACGTTCGCGCAGAACCTGCGCACGCTCGCCGACGGCCCGCTGGCCAAGCTGCCGGGCCAGCTCGACACCGTGAACATCAAGCCGGGTGTGTTCGCCACCGCGCACGACAAGCTCATCCAGCCGATCGTCGGCGAGGGCGGCCTGCGCGACTCGACCCGCACCACCGTGCAGGACCTCATCACGGCGATGCACGACGCGGCGGACGCGGTCGACAAGGCGGCCAACGCCTACGACTCCGCCGACGAGGCCAACAAGATGACCACCGACGCCTACAACCAGTACTTCGGGCAGCTCAGCTCGGAGATCACCGGCGCGGGGTCCAAGCAGCACTGATCGCGGGCGGGGTTCCGGCGGGCTGAGCCGAACCAGGGAACGGGCGAGCGAGGGACGATGGGCGACGACAACAACACCCACGGGTTCACCCAGGACGACAACGGCGTCTGGCCGGATTCCAGCAACACGCCGACGAACTCCACCGGCGACCCCGGCAAGGACTTCGACGGCCTGACCTGGAAGCAGATCGAAGCCGCCATCCTCGGCGGCGGGTCGATGGCGCCCGGCCAGGACCAGGCCGACCAGGCCTACGGCAACGTCAACTGGCAGTCCCTGCAAGCCGCCGCCGGCGTGTTCCAGACGACGCAGATGAGCCTCGCCGTCGTCGCCGAGGCCATCCAGAAGCAGGTCGAGGCGCTCGCCGGGGAAGACGGCCCGTGGAAGGGCACCGCGGCGACGAACTTCAAGGGCATGATGAACGACATGGCCTCGAAGTTCCAAGGCCTCGTCCACCAGATCAGCGACGGCAGCAGCGGCGGCCGCAACATCCCGAATCAGCTCGCCAACTCGGCCGCGTACCTGCAGTGGGCGCAGAACACCTTGCGCTACATCGATTCCTACTACGCCCAGCAGGTCATCGCGCGCGGCAAGGTGCTCAACGACGGGCGTGCGTACATCTCGCAGTTCCCCGACGCCGTCGAGATGATGACGAACGACATGCGCCAGGTCGGCAACCAGCTGTCCGGCAAGTACCACTCGTTCTCCGTCGCCAGCTACACCGCGCCGCCGCCGGCGACCCCGCCGCCCGTGGACGTCCCGCCGCCGCCTCCGCCGCCCGAGGCCCCGCCGCCCCCGGACATCCCGCCTCCCGCGGACGCGCCGCCCCCGCCCGCCATCCCGCCGCCGCCCGGCGGTTCCGGTGGCGGCGGTGGCGACGTGCCGCCTCCCGAACTCCCGCCCCCGCCCGGCGACACGGGTGGCGGCGGTGGCGGCGGAAATCCGCCGCCGTTGTCCAGCGCCGACATCCCGCCGCCACCCGGCGGTGACTCCGGCCTGGGCGGGGACGGCGGGGGCACACCCCCGCCGTTCCAGAACCTCGCCGTCGCGCCGCCGCCCGGTGCGGGCGGCGACAGCGGCACCGGTGGCCCCGGTGATCTCGGGGCCATCAACCCGCCTTCGCTCGACGGCCCGCCCGGGGACGTCGGCGCGGGCGGTGGCGCCCTGCCGCCGTTGACCTCGCCGAACCTGACCCCGCCGCCGTCCGGCGCCGGGGGCAAGGACGACCCGAAGGCCGGCGGCCTCGGCGACATCAAGCCGCCCGCGCTCGACAGCCCGCCGGGCGACGTCGGCGCCGGTGGCCTGGGCGACATCAAGTCGCCCTCGTTCGACTCGGCGCCGGGTGACGTCGGTGCGGGCGGTGGCGCGGGTGGTCTCGACGGCCTCGGCGACCTGAAGTCGCCGGCGCTGGGCAACCCGCCGGGTGCCGGCGGTCTCAACGGACTGGGCGCGAACGCCCTCAACCCGGCCGACGTGCCGTCGTCGCTGCAGGATCCCAAGGCGGGTGGCGGTTTCACCTCGCCGATGGGCGGCGGCATGCCGATGATGCCGCCGGGTGGCATGGGCGGCGGGATGAACCCCGCCGGCTCGGAGCGCCCGGACTCGGCCGGCCTGCTCGGCGGCGTCGACAAGCCGTGGACCAGCAGCCTGCCCGACGGCCTCGGCGACCCCAGCGCGCTGACCGACGCCCCGGCGTTGAAGTCGGCTTCGTGGTCCGCGCCTCCCGGTGACGTCGGTGGTGCGGGCGGCCTGGGTGACGTCGGCGGCGCGGGCGGCGTCGGCGACGTCGGCGGCGCGGGCGTCCCCGACCCCGGAGGCATCAAGGGCCTCGACCCGAGCCAGCTGCAGGCGCCCGGCGGCCTCTCGACGTCGAACGGTGGTCAGCAGCAGGGCATGCCGGGTGCGGGGATGCCGATGATGCCGCCGGGTGGCATGGGTGGTGGCATGAACCCGACCGGCGCGGAACGGCCGGATTCGGCCGGTCTGCTCGGCGGCGTGGACGCGCCGTGGGATTCGGCGTTGCCGGACGGCCTGGGCGACCCGAGTTCGTTCGGCGAGACCCCGGCGCTGGAGTCGGCGTCCTGGTCGGCGCCTCCGGGTGACGTCGGCGGCGCGGGCGGTGCCGGTGACATCGGCGGTGCGGGTGGCCTCGGCGACCTCGGCGACCTCGGTGCCGGCGTTTCGGATCCGGGTGGCATCAAGGGCCTGGACCCCAGTCAGTTGGCGGCGCCCGGCGGCCTCTCGACGTCGAACGGTGGTCAGCAGCAGGGCATGCCGGGTGCGGGGATGCCGATGATGCCGCCGGGTGGCATGGGCGGTGGCATGAACCCCACTGGCGCGGAACGGCCGGATTCGGCCGGTCTGCTGGGCGGCGTCGACGCGCCGTGGACGGCCGACGTGCCGGACGGCCTCGGCGACCCGAGCTCGTTCGGCGAGACTCCCGCCCTGCAGTCGGCTTCGTGGTCGGCGCCTCCGGGCGATAGCGGCGGTGCCGGTGACCTCGGTGGGATCGGCGGCGCGGACGCCCTCGACCCGGGTGGTGTCAAGGGCCTCGACGCGAGCCAGGTGCCGGCGCCGGGCGGTCTGTCGTCGTCGAATGGTGTTCAGCAGCAGGGCATGCCGGGTGCGGGCATGCCGATGATGCCGCCGGGCGGCATGGGCGGTGGCGCGAACCCGACGGGTGCGGAGCGGCCGGATTCGGCCGGTCTGCTCGGCGGCGTCGACGCGGCCTGGACGCCGGACGCCCCCACCGGTGTCGGCGACCCGAGCGCCACCGGGGACACCCCGGCGCTGGGCGCGGCGTCGTGGTCGAGCCCCGGTGTGACCCCGCCGCTCGGTGCGGCGTCGTGGCCGGACCCGGCGGTGTCGGGTGCCGGAACCCCGTCCCTGGGCGCGAGCCCGGCGGTGCCCGGTGGCGAGGCCCCGTCCCTGGGAGCGGTGACCGGTGGTGTGGGCGGCGGGATCCCGGCCGCCCAGCGCGTCGACGCGCCCCGGACCCCGGAGGCAACCGCCGCCGGTCCGGGCGTGCCCGCCATGCCGATGATGCCGCCGCCGATGACCCCGCCCGACAACGGTTCCGGCGCGGACCGCCCGGACTCCGCCGGCCTCCTCGGCGGCGACCCCTCGGCCTGGGCGACCGCCGCCACCCCGGGCGAACCCGACCCGGGCGCCGGCACCCCGCGGGGCTGGGCGACCGCCGTGCCGGTCAGCGGCTGGGGCACCGCGCCCGTCGGGAAGTCCGCTTCGGACAGTCACGACGACGATGTGCGGATCTCGGTCGTGCGCCCCGTCGAGTCCACAGAGGACACGTCCGCTTGGGACGTCGGCACCGCCGAGTTCCTGCCGGGTCTCCTGCCGTTCGCGCCCGCTGCCGAGCAGGAGCAGGACCTCAGCACGGACCTCGTCGAACGCAGTGACGAACCGTGGCGGCCCGTCGAAGACGAACCGAGGGAGACGTACCGGCGGATCCGCGTCGGCGACGGCGAGTTCATCCCGGACGAGCTGCCGACCTGCGGCGACGGCCCGGCGATGGAGACCGAAACCGAAGCCCCGGAACCGGAAGCCGAAACCGGCGAAGAGGAAGAGGCCGAACGCACCATGGCGGATCTGCTGAGCCAGGACGACTCCGCCTGGGGCCGGTCCGCGAGCCGTCCTTCGGGGGTGCTGGAGTGAGCACGGAAACCGTCAAGCGCGGGCCGCGCGCGTCGGGCCCCGAACTGCCCGAAGGCCAGGAAGAGCTGCAGGAGCCGCCCGTGCTCGCCGAACCGGCGGCGCGGGACTTCAACTCGCTGCTGATGATGCTGCCGATGGGCATCGGGTCGATGGTGATGGTGCTGTCGTTCTCCGGCGTCGGCGGCAGCTCGCCGATGACCTACGTGCTCGGCGGCGGCATGGGCCTGTCCATGATGGCCATGAGCGTCGGCCAGCTGACCCGCGCGGTGGGGGAGCGCAAGCGCAAGATGCGCGCCGAACGCCGGGACTACCTGCGCTACATCGCGCAGGTCCGCACCCGGGCCCGCGCGACGGCCGAGCAGCAGCGGCGGGCGGTCGCGTGGAACAACCCGTCGCCGGACTCGCTGTGGTCGCTGTCGATGGGACGTAGGCTGTGGGAACGGCGGGTCAGCCACGACGACTTCGGCCGCGTCCGCATCGGCCTCGGTTCGCAGCAGTCGGCCCTAGAACTGGTCCCGCCGGTGACGAAGCCGATCGAGGACCTCGAACCGCTGTCGGCGATCTCCTTGCGTCGCTTCACCGAGACCTACCGGTCGCTGTCGGGCATCCCGACGGCGGTCGGCCTGCGCAGCTTCACCAGCGTCGAGTTCGACGGCGACCCCGAGGCCGCCGCGAGCCTGGTGCGGGCGATGCTGGCGCAGCTGGTCGTGTTCCACTCGCCGGACGAGCTGCGGATCGCCGTGCTCACCACCGAAGCCGCGCAGTCGCAGTGGGACTGGGTGAAGTGGCTGCCGCACAACCAGCACGCCACCCTGCGTGACCCGGCGGGCCCGCTGCGGCTGCTGGCCGCCGACCACGACGACCTGATGGACGTCCTCGGTCCGGACGTCGCCGACCGCGACGACCACGACAAGGCCGTCGGCCCGACCACCACCGAACCGTTCGTGGTGATCGTCGCGCACCTGGCGACCATCCCCGAGTCGTCGCGGCTGCTGGGCGCGGGGCTGCGCAACGTCGTGCTGCTGGACGTCACCGGCGCGCTTCCCGGTGGCCCCAAGGTCTTGCGGCTGACCACAAAGGACGATCGCGTCGAGTTCCCGGCCGGCACCGGCGTCGGCTCCGCGGTCCGTGACGAGCTGTCCGTGACGCAGATCGAGGGCCTGGCCCGGCTGCTGTCGCCGAAGCGCACCAGCGGCACCCTGGAAATCACCGAACAGCCCCTCGAGAGCGATTTCGGGCTGACCGCTCTGCTGGGCATCCGCGACGTCCACAGCTTCGAGATCCCGGCCCAGTGGCGTCCCCGCGCCGTGCAGCGGGCGCGGATGTCGGTGCCGATCGGCGTCACCGAGGACGGCGAGATCGTCGAGCTGGACCTCAAGGAGTCCGCGCAGGGCGGCATGGGCCCGCACGGCATGCTCATCGGTGCCACCGGCTCGGGCAAGTCCGAGCTGCTGCGCACCCTGGTGCTCGGCCTGGCCGCGACGCACTCGTCGGAGATCCTGAACTTCGTCCTCGTCGACTTCAAGGGCGGCGCGACGTTCCTGGGCATGGACCGGCTGCCGCACACCTCGGCGATGATCACCAACCTGGCCGACGAACTGCCGCTGGTCGACCGGATGCAGGACTCGCTCAACGGCGAGATGGTGCGCCGCCAGGAGCAGTTGCGCGCGAGCGGCCACCCGTCGCTGTTCGAGTACGAGAAGGCCCGCGCGGCCGGCGAGCAGCTGCCGCCGATGCCGACGCTCTTCCTGGTCGTCGACGAGTTCTCCGAGCTGCTGAGCGCGAAGCCCGAGTTCATGGAGCTGTTCGTCTCGGTCGGCCGGCTGGGCCGCAGCCTCGGCGTCCACCTGCTGCTCGCTTCGCAGCGGCTGGACGAAGGCCGCATCCACCGCGTCGAAGGTCACCTGTCGTACCGGATCGCTCTGCGGACGTTCTCCTCGATGGAGTCCCGCAGCGTCATCGGCGTCGGCAGCGCGTACGAGCTGCCGTCCGAACCGGGCAACGGCTACCTCAAGATCGACACGACGAACCTGGTGCGCTTCAAGGCCGCCTACGTCTCCGGCCCGGTCCCGGCCGGCAGCGGCGACGGCGCGGGCGACGTCGCCCGCGCGGGGGCCGAGGTCGTCCCGTTCTTCACCCGGACCCGGCCGACCCGGTTCATCGTCCGCGACGACGAGCCGGACCTCGCAGCCGATGCGAAGACCGCCCAGGAAATCCTCGAAACCGCGCCGAGCGGGCCGACCCTGGCGGACGCCTTTGTCGAGCGGCTCACCGGCGCGGGTCCGGCGGCACGTCAGGTGTGGCTGCCGCCGCTGGCCGAATCGCCCAGCCTGGACGCGCTGCTGCCGGGCGTGCTGCCGGACGCCGTCCGCGGCATGACCGTGCAGGACCCGGCCCAGTGCGGCCGCCTGCGCGTGCCGCTGGGCATGATCGACCGGCCGTTCGAGCAGGTCCGCGAGCTGCTGACGGCGGACCTGTCCGGCGCGGCCGGCCACGTAGCGGTCGTCGGCGGCCCGCAGACCGGCAAGTCGACGCTGCTGCGGACCCTGGTGCTGGCCCTGGCCATGACGCACACCCCGGAGGAGGTCCAGTTCTACGGCCTCGACTTCGGCGGCGGCGGGATCATGTCGATCAGCGGCCTGCCGCACGTCGGCTCGGTCGCCACGCGCCTCGAGCGCGACCGCGTCGTGCGGACCATCGAAGAGATCTCGCAGATCATGGAGCACCGCGAGAACATCTTCTCCGAACGCGGCGTCGAGTCGATGGATGTCTACCGGCAGCTGCGCCGCCGCGGCCAGGTCGAGGACCCGTTCGGCGACGTCTTCCTGGTCGTCGACGGCTGGTTCTCGCTCAAGAACGACTACTCCGAGCTGGAGCAGAAGATCGGCGAGCTGGCCTCGCGCGGCCTGTCGTTCGGCATCCACGTCGTGGTCGCGTCGACGCGCTGGTCGGAGATCCGGCCGTACCTGCGCGACCTGCTGCAGACCCGGTTCGAGCTGCGCCTCGGCGACCCGATGGAGTCGGAGATCGGCTCGCGCAAGGCGAAGACCGTGCCGAGCCAGCCGGGCCGCGGTCTGACCCCGGACGGTCTGCACTTCCTCGCGGGCCTGCCCCGGATGGACGGCAGCGCGGCCACCGGCGACCTCGCCGCGGCGACCAAGGCCGTCGCCGAAGAGGTGCACACGTTCTGGCCGGGCCGCCGCGCGCCGGCCGTGCGGCTGCTGCCCTCGACGTTGCCGCTGTCCGAGCTGCCCCGCCCCGACGGCGACCTGCGGCTGGCCCTGGGCCAGGACGAGCAGCGGCTGCTGCCGGTGTGGCACGACTTCCGCGCCACGCCGCACCTGCTGGTGTTCGGCGACAACGAGACCGGCAAGACCAACATGCTGCGACTGGTGCTGCGCTCGGTGTTGGCGCGCTACGGGCCGGGCGAGGCGAAGATCGTGCTCGCCGACCCGAGCCGCCAGCTCGACGCCGAAGTCCCGGAGGCCTACCGCGTCGGCTACGCGACCACGACCGAGGCGCTGCAGGAACTCGCGACCCAGACCGGGGTTTCGCTCTCGCCGCGGGTGCCGGACCAGAGCGTCACCGCCGACCGGCTCAAGCGCCGCGACTGGTGGACCGGCCCCCGGCTGTTCCTCGTCGTCGACGACTACCAGCTGCTCACCGGCGGCATGGGCTCGCCGCTCGAGCCGCTGCTGTCGCTGCTCGCGCAGGGCGCCTACATCGGCATGCACCTGATCGTCGCGCGCAGCACGTCCGGCGCGATGCGGGCGCTGAGCGACCCGGTGATCCGCCGGATGTGGGAGCTGGGCAGCCCCGGCGTCGTCTTTTCCTACCCCAAGGAAGAAGGCAAGTTCCTGGGCGAAGCCGCGCCGCGCAAGCTGCCGGCCGGGCGTGCCCAGGTCGTCACCCGCCGCGGCGTGAAGCTCGTCCAGACCGGTTTCGTGCCCGGGCCCGACCAGCAGCTCGTCGGCAGCACATTCGGCACTCTCGAAGGGAGCGGACGTTGACCGCCATGCAGCAGGGCGAGCTGTGCCGGATCACCGTGCACGGCCCGCAGGGACGCGCCGACCTGGCCGTGCCGATGGGTGTCCCGGTGACGAGCCTGCTGCCGGTGCTGCTGCGGCACACCGGCGGCCACGAGGACCTCGGCGACTCGTGGGTCCTGCAGCGCCTCGGCGAGGCGCCGCTCGACCCGGCGGGCACGCCGGAGTCGCTGGACTGGAAGGAGGGGGAGGAGTTCCACCTCCGCCCTCGTCTCGATCCGTTGCCGGAACTCGACTTCGACGACATCGCCGACGGCATGGCCACCGCCGTCAGCCGCCAGTCCGGGCGCTGGAAGCCCGAGTTCAACCGGTTCCTGTTCCTCGGCTTCGCCATCGCCGGCCTGCTGGTGCTGGCCCGCGTCCTGCTCTATCCGGGCGCAACGGGCCTGTCCGCCATCGGCTGCGCGGTCGTGGCACTGGGCCTGCTGGTCGCGGCTGTCGGCTCGGGCGTCCGCTCCGAGGACACGGCGCTGATCACGCTGCTGGGCCTGGGCGGCTGCGGGTTCGGATTCGTGGCGGGCGCGGTCGCCGTCGCGGGTCTCGGCCCGGCGTTCGACCTCCAGACCGCGCCGCTGCTGTCCGGTTGCCTCGCCTTCGGTCTGGCGGGCGGCCTGATGCTCGGCGGCCGCGCGGCGTGGGCGCCGGTCACGCCGTTCGTCCCGTTCGGCACGGTCGTGGCCACCGCCGCGGCCGGCGCGGTGACGCTGTGGCTGCACTACGGCCCGGAGTTCTCGCCGGTGCAGTCGGCCGCCCTGGTGTCGGCCGTCCTCATCGGACTGCTGGTGTTCGCGCCGCGGATCGGCATCCGGTTCGCCCGCATCCGCGGCCCGCAGCTGCCCCGCACGGCCGACGAGCTGCAGTACGACATCGAGCCCGCGCCGGCGGAGAAAATGGTCGCGCAGACCGCGTACGCCGATGGCTACCTCACGATCGCCTGCGTCACGTCGGCCGTGGTTTTCGCGTGCTCGTTCCCTTTCCTGGTCGGCCAAGGCCTGTTCCCCGGCATCCTGGCCGGACTGCTCGCGGCGGCCGTGCTGATGCGCTCGCGCAGCCTGCTCGGCGCGTGGCAGCGGGTGCCCCTCTCCGTCGCCGGCGCGCTCGGCTTGGTGCTGCTGGCGTTCTCGCTGATCGAGCCGCTCACCCCGGACTGGCGCGGCGCGTCGGCGGCCGGGATCGTGCTGGTGTTCTTCCTGCTGGTGCTGGCCATGCTGCGGCCCCCACCGCGACGGCTGCTGCCGATCTGGGGCCACCTGGCCAACTGGCTGGAGACGTTGAGCGCCGTCGCGATCCTGCCGATCCTGCTGCAGCTGTTCGGGACGTACGCCTGGGCGATCGGTCTCACGGCATGAACACGGACGGGGTGCTTTGAGAGATGGTGCAGACGCAAAAGGACCACGTCGAGGCGTATTCGTTCCTCATCGGGCGGATGACGTCGGCGCTCGTGCTCGGCGACGCGAGCCACCTCGACGTGCCCGCCAAGCGCACCTGGACCGGCCTGCTGGTCGGTGCCGCATTGGCGGTGCTGATCGTGCTGGGGTTCTTCGTCTTCGGCCTGATCGCCCACCACACCGGGCACGCCGTCCAGGCGACGCCACCCCCGGTCCGCCGAGCCTGAAAGGGAGGGACACCATGGATCTCTCGCTGGTGCGCCGCCGCGGCGGCCCGGAAACCGACCTCGGTCGCCAGACGGTCGGCAACGCCCTGGTCGTCCACCCGGCCGCCGGGATGACCCAGGAGGCGCAGGCGCTCGCCCTGGGCGTCGCGGCCGACACCGAACACGACCTCGTCGTCGTCGACCTGCCGGTGGACTCGCCGATCTCCCTGTGGGAGTCGGTGGCGAAGGCGCTGCCGCGGCGTCGCCGCGGGGTGCGTCTCGTCATCGGGGGGCGCTCGCGGGAGACGTCGGCGCTGGCGGGCCAGTGGCTGGCCGAGCGCATCGGCCGTCCGGTGCTGGCCCCGGACGGTTCGGTGATCCCGAGCGCGGGAGGTGCCCTTTTCGTCCACAGTGGACGCGGCAGCGGCTGGGTCCGGTTCCAGCCCGGCCGGCCGCCGAAGTGGGAGGCGAAGCGGTTCCCGCGTCCCTCGTGGGATTCGGGCGTCACCGCGGAACTGACGTCGACCAGCTCCCGCGGTGTGGCCGAGCCGCTGCCCGGCGGCCTGTGGATCCGCCCGGTCGGCTTCGACCGCCAGCTCGGCTACCACCGCTCGGCGTTGATCCGCGGGCTGCCGGCGTTGCCGGACACGATGACGATCGTCCTGGGCTGCCCGGGTTGCCCGCCCCTGACGATGGACGACGCGGCCCGCCTCTGGATGCGCCTGCCGGAACCGGTGCGGCACAAGGCCCGTTTCGTCCAGTACGGCCCGATGTCGGTGCCGTCCGGCACGACCCTGGGCCAGGCCCTCGCCGACCTGCTGGGCCGCGAAGTCGGGTTCTACAGTGGACTCCCGATCGGCACCCCGCACGACCTCGACGTCTGGACGGTCCTCTACGACGGCGGCCTCGGCTGGGCGACGTTCGCCCGCGAGCTGGCGTACGTCCCGCAGCAGCCGATGCCCCGGATGCTGGACCACCGCCTGCCGATCGAGGGCTTGAAGGAGATCGAGCCCGCGGTCTACTGGTACTCGCCGGACGCGGTGCTGGAGGTCGTCCAGTCGGGCCTGCTGCTGCGTCCGCCGTCGGCCGGCCCGACGGTGGAGGCGTTGCGCGAGGTCACCCTGGACACGTCGGTCCACAACCTGACGTACGACGTCCCGGAGGAGGGCGCGGACGCGGTCGAGCGCATGCGCCTGCTGGCGGAGGACGTCCTGGCCAGGCTGGACGAGCACACCCGCCGCATCAGCCGCATCCTCCCTGCGGCGGCCCTCCTTGCGGAGCGCGCCCGGACGACGATCCCGCGCCGGGCACTGGCAGAGATCGAGGCCGCCCCACCGGCCGCCGCCCCGGCACCGGCAGTCCCCCCGGCGGCGGCCCCGGCCAGGGTGGGCGGCACGGCGCCGGCGGAGGTGCCGCTGCTGAGCATCTCGGAGCGCCTGGACCCGGGTGCGGTGATCGCGGCATCCCTGGCCCCGGTAACCATCACGACGGCCGCCCCGCCACGGATGCCGGCCCTGGGGTCGGAGGAGCGGGCCACGGAGTCGGTCAAGCCTCCTGCACGCCCGTCGGCGGCCGCTGGTGGCCCAGCTCCCGCCGCGGAGCAGAGCGCGGTCTCCGGTGGGCCGGTCACCCTGCCGCCCCCGCCCGCAGGCATGACCGGTTCGACGACCGACGCCGCGAAGCCCGGAGACGCTGCTTCGACAGTCGGTACCGCAAAGCCGCACTCATCACTCGCGTCCCGTGGCCCGGCAGTTCCGCCGGTCGGCGTGGATGGCCCCGTGATCGGCTCTGCCGGTCCTGCGACCGGCGCCGCCGCTGCTGGTGTCGGTGGTGCGGCGAAGTCGGATTTGTCGTTTGCTTCGCGCGGCCCGGCGGCCCTGCCTCCGGCGGTTCCTCCGGTCGGCGTGGATGGCCCCGTGACCGCCGCTCCTGCGGTCGGCGCTGCTGCTGGTGTCGGCGGTGCGGCGGAGTCGGATTTGTCGTTTGCTTCGCGTGGTCCGGCGGCCCTGCCTCCGGCGGTTCTGCCGGTCGGCGTGGATGGCCCCGTGACCGCCGCTCCTGCGGTCGGCGCTGCTGCTGGTGTCGGCGGTGCGGCGGAGTCGGATTTGTCGTTTGCTTCGCGCGGCCCGGCGGCCCCGCCAGTGGGCGTGGACGGCCCGGTGACCGCCGCTCCCGCAGGCCCGGCTACTCCGCCCCCGGCAGTTCGGCCGGCCAGTGCGGAGGGACCGGTGATCGGCTCGGTGATCGACGCTTCCGCCGACCCCGCCGCCGCGCCTGCGGTTCGAGCCGCAGGTGTTGACCGTGCGGCGACCAGCACTTCCCGCGGCCTGACCACGCCGCCGGTCGTCCCGCCCACGGATGCTGATGGTCCGGCGACCGGCACCACCGGTTCACCGGTCGGTCCGGCGAGCGGTTGGGCAACCGGTCCGGCGACCCGGCCGTCCACAGGGGCGGCTGGTCCTTCCGCTGGTCCGGCGACCCCGTCACCGGCGGTTCCGGTCGCCGAGGCGGACAGCCCGGCCACCGTCGCGATCGACCCGCGACCCGAAGCCCCGGCGGAGGCCACCCGACCGGCCGCCACCGAGCCCGCACCCCTCCCGCCGCCGGCGGTTCCTCCCGCCGGTCTCCGCGAGGCCGCGGCCGGGCCCATGGTCTCGGCCGGACCTGTGACCCTGCCGCCGCCCGCCGGAGTCGTCGGCGGCCCGGCCACGGAACTTCCTGCCGCCCAGACTCCGGGCGGACCCGGCGCAGCCACCGGTCCCGCGACTCCTCCGCCCGCGGGCGTACTGGGCGGACCGACCAGTGGCACCATCGCCCCGGCCACTCCGCCCGCCGGGGTTCTCGGCGGCGCCACCCCCACAGGCAACCCGGGCGAGCCTGCCCCGCGCGGCGCGGAAACGAACACCCCCCAGACCCCGCCGTCCGCGGCTTCGCCCCTCGAGGTCGCGGACGGCGGTACCAATCTCGCCCGGCTCCAGCCCACTCCCGCCGCCGAGGCGACCGCCCTCCTGCCCAAGCGGGGCGTCGACAAGGAACGTGAGTGGCTCCGCAAGTCCCTCGGCGCCGAGTACGGCCTCATGTCCAACGCCGCCGCGCGGATCCTGTCCGAGCACCCCGGCTTCCAGGGCGCGCTCGCCGCGTCGTCGGCCGATGTGCTGACCGATGCCGTCGCCGTGCAGCTCTACCTCTCGGCCAAGGGCGCCGCCATCGACGCCGGGTTGCGGGCCGGGCGCAACGGGCCGCACGTCCCGATCGCACGGTGTGTCGTCGCCGGGCTCGGGCGGCTTCCGTCGCACCGGGGGCCCGCGACCTTCGCGACCAGCCCGTCCGCCGGGCAGTGGGCGCTCTACCGGACCCGGAAAGTGCTTACCGAGTGGGGCTTCCTGCACGCGCTGACCACGCCGATGTCCACATCGGACGGTGACACGGACATCCTCGTCTGGTCGGTCACCGCCCGCCGGACGAAGCTTCTGGAGCCGGGCGAAGGTGGTGTGGCGAACCGGGCGCTGTTCGTGCCCGGGACCAGCTTCAAGGTCCTCGAGGTCACCGAGCCGGCCGAAACGAAGCGCGGGCTCGTGCTGCTGCGGGAACTGACCGTGAGCGAGGTGGACGAGACCGGCAAGGTCGCCGCCGACCGGATCTCGCTCGACGAACTGGCGCTCGAGTCGCTGCGGCGCGAACTCGAGGTGTGGGCCGAGACGGACGGCCGCGAACCGGTCGACCCGGCGGCCGCCGGGCGGTTCGGCGTCGTGCCGGGTCTGGTGTGAGGGAGAGGCGGAACTGATGAACCGACAGGTACTCACGGTCGGCGGCGAAGGCGCCTACCCCACGATCGGCGCCGCGCTCGCGCAGGCCCAGCCGGGCGCCACGATCACCGTCCACTCCGGACGCTACGAGGAGAACCTCGTCGTCGACCGCATGGTTTCACTGGTCGCGGAGGGTGACGTCGAGATCGTCGCGCGTGAAGGCAGCGTGCTCGTGGCCAACGCCGAAGCCGTCCAGCTGCGCGGCTTCACCCTTACCGGGCAGGACGACAAGCTCGTCGCGGTCGACGTCGTGCGCGGCGAGGCCGCCCTCGACGGCTGCCGGGTCACCGGCGCCTCCTGGGCGACGCTCCTCGCGCGCCTCCAAGGCTCCCTGGCCCTGCGCGGCTGCGCCGTCACCAGCGCCGCCGGCGCCGGGATCGTCGTCGCGTCGCCGTCGCAGAGCACCATCGAGGACACCGAGATCACCGGTACTGCCTCATCCGGTGTCGTCGTCGCGGAGGTCGGGTCCGTGGTGTTGCGCCGGTGCGCGGTGCGGCAGCCGAAAGGCAACGGTGTCTGCGTGAACGGCGAGGCCGTCGCGGTGGTCGAGCAGTGCGAGATCACCGGCGCCGAGAAGCCCGCCATGGTCGTGGAACAGCAGGGCCGCGCCACCATCACCGGCCTGACCGTGCGCGACAGCGCGAACGTCGACCTGTACCTGACCAGCGAAGGCCGGGTGTCCGTTGTGGACTCCCGGTTCCTGTCCGCGCCGATGCAGGCCGTGCACGTCGCCGCGTCCGCCGCGCCGGTACTGCGCGAATGCGTGTTCGCCGGCGCGGAACGCAACGCCGTGCAGGTCACCGGCAACGCGTCGCCGCACTTCGTGGACTGCACCTTCGAGGACTCGCCGGTCCTGATCCTGGCCGACGGCGAAGCGACGCCGAACTTCGAGCGTGCGACGATCCGCCGCGCGACGCAGACCGGTGTGCTCGTCACCGCCGACGCGAGGGTCCGGATCGCGGGACTGCGCCTCGCGGGCCACGGCATCGTCCTTTCCGGACAGTCGCGATTGGACCTGACGGACGCGTCCGTCGAGACCGGACGTGAGCTCGCCGTCGAGGTCACAGAATCGTCCTGGCTGACCGGCACCGACCTCCACGTGCGGGGGAGCGGGGTCCGCGTCGCCGGTACGGCCGAGCTGCAGGACTGCGAGATCGCCGACGAAATCGTCGTCAAGGCCGGCGGCACGCTCACCGCGTCACGCTGTCGCGTGCACAACGGCGTCTCGTCCGACGACGGCGCGAACGTGACGCTCGCCGAGTGCGAAGTGGACGGTGTGGCGAGCGAACCCGTTCGCGAGCTGCCGCAAGCGGAATCCGTCGAACCGGGCACGAGCGACGCCGCGGGTGAAGTGCTCGACGGCCCGCTCGGCGAGCTGGAGTCGCTGGTCGGCCTGGCCGGGGTGAAGAAGGAAGTCACCGGCCTGATCAACCTCATCCGGATGTCCCAGATGCGGGAGCGGATGGGGCTGCCGATGCCGCCGATGAGCCGGCACCTCGTCTTCGCAGGCCCGCCCGGTACCGGCAAGACGACGGTCGCGCGGCTCTACGGCACGGTCCTGGCCGAGCTGGGCATCCTGTCCAAGGGGCACATGGTCGAGGTCGCGCGGCAGGACCTCGTCGGCCAGTACATCGGCTCGACGGCGATCAAGACGACCGAGGTCGTCGAGAAGGCCATCGGCGGGGTGCTGTTCATCGACGAGGCGTACACGCTGTCGGCGGGTTCCGGCGGCTCCGGGCCGGACTTCGGCCAGGAAGCCATCGACGCGCTGATGAAGATCATGGAGGACCAGCGCGACTCGCTCGTCGTGATCGTCGCCGGCTACTCCGAGCAGATGGACGTGTTCCTCGAGTCCAACCCGGGTCTGGCCTCGCGGTTCACACGGACCATCGAATTCCCGAACTACAGCGTCGACGAGCTGGTCACCATCACGCTCGGCCTGACCCGCAAGCACTACTACGAGCTGACCGACGACGCGCTGACGACGCTGCGCGAGTACTTCGAGCGGGTGCCGAAGAACTCGACGTTCGGCAATGGCCGCGTCGCGCGGAAGCTGTTCGAGGCCATGGTGAACAACCAGGCGTCGCGCCTCGCGCTGCAGCCGCCGTCGAAGGACTCCGAGCTCAACCGGCTGACGGCCGAGGACCTGCGCGCCGAACTGGCGAACCTGCCCGCGGCGGCCCAGGCGGCGGTGTCCGTCGGCACCGACCCGGCCGCGGCCGTCGGCGCGGCGGACAGCGTGCACCGGCTGCGCAAGCTCGTCGGCCAGAAAGCCGTGCGAGAACACGCGGAACGCCTGCTGGTCCGGCTCGGCGGGCTCAAGCACGGCCGGCAGCCACTCGGCCAGGAGGCCAACGTCGTGCTCAGCGGCGAGCGCGGCTCGGGCCGGGCGGAGTTCGCGCGGCTGTACGCGCGCGGTCTCGCCGAACTGGGCCTCGTCGGCGTCGGGCAACTCGTCCGCCGGTCCGTCGCGGAGGATCTGATGCCGCGCTGGCCGGGACAGGCCGAGCACCTGGTGCGCACCGCGCTGGACGACGCGAGCGGCGGTGTCCTCGTGCTCGACCTGGACGGCGACTGGGAGTCCAGTGTGCACACTCCCGGTCACGAAGTTCTCGAGGCACTGGCGGAAGCCGTCGGGCGGCGGCCCGCGGACCCGGTCGTCGTGCTGATCGGCGAGCCGCGGCGCGTCCGGACACTGGCCGGGCTGGTGCCGTCACTGCGCGACCGGTTCCCGGCGGTCTGGGAGCTGGGAGAGTACACAGTGGACGAACTCGGCGAGATCGCCGTGCGGCTGCTGGTCCGCGGTGGTCACGAGGTCCCGGACGACGTCCGCGGCGCGCTCGCGCACGAGCTGGCGGCGGCGTCGGAACGGACCGTGCACGCCGCGCACGAACTCGCCCGCACGCTGTCGGCCACGGCGGCGTCGCGCACGCTGGCCGCCGCGGACCTGCGCGGCGTCCGCCCGCCGGACGTCGAACCACTGGCGCTCGGGCAGGGACTGGCTTCGGTCGGCTGAAGGAGGAGTCATGGCATCGCCTTACGAGAAGATGCTGGAGGACGCGCTCGGCGCGTACCAGCGGCAGCGCGAAAACCTGACCGCGGCCAAGGAACGGATCGACGAGGCCACCGGCACGGCGACGTCCGCGCGCCGCGAGGTGACCGCGACCGTCGGCCGCACCGGTGAGGTCACCGAGCTGGCGTTCCCGACCAGCGCGTACAAGCGGATGGCGCCGGCCGAGCTGGCCGGGGTGATCGTCCGGACCATCGCGCAGGCGCGGCAGCAGGCGATCGACGCGTCGGCCGAGGAGCTCGCGCCGATGCTGCCGCCGGGGTTTTCCGCGCGGGACCTGATGGCCGGGAAGGTCGACGTCGAAGCGTTGTTCGCCGCCCGGGTGCCGGGT
Source organism: Amycolatopsis sp. NBC_00355 (assembly GCF_036104975.1). Classification (GTDB taxonomy): domain Bacteria; phylum Actinomycetota; class Actinomycetes; order Mycobacteriales; family Pseudonocardiaceae; genus Amycolatopsis. Next base: position 386,346 of record NZ_CP107982.1, read on the forward strand.
TTCGAAGGAGGGACCGAGGATGACTGATCAGTTCTTCGTGGACGCCGACGGGCTCGACACCGGTCGCAACGGCTACCGCGAGAAGGCGACGGAGCTGGAGGCGCTGGTTCAGCGCATCCAGGCGCTGGGCAGTTCCGGGCGCGTCTCCGAGGCCGCGGGCCACGACAAGAACGGCAACGCGTTCGCCCAGACCCACATGAAAGCCGTCGCCGAGATCCGCGACGGCGTCCGGCTGTGGGCGAAGGCCGTCGACGGCACGTCCGACGCGATCCACGACATGGCCGGCTCGTTCCGCGAGGCCGATCAGGGCGCGTTCGACATGGCGCGCGACCTGCAGAAGAACTTCCTGCAGCTGCAGGAAGACGTCTCGAAGCCGCCGGCTTCTTCGTAGTCCGGGGAGGTTACTCGCGATGAGCCTGATGGTGGATCCCAGCCTGAACTGGATCTTCTACATCATCGCGGGTGACGCCTGGCCACAGGGCGACGAGGACAAGCTGCGCGAGCTGGCCGCGGAGTGGGACCAGGTAGCGCGCGACATCGCGGCGGCGGGGCAGGGTTTCAACCAGCTGTCGCAGCACGTGACGGCGAACGTCGGTGGCGACGTCCAGCAGAACTTCTCGGACTTCTCGCGCAACCTGAGCACGTTGGGCGCGGACTACGTCCAGCGCGCTCGGGCGCAGGCGGCGTCGTTGCGGGAGCAGGCGCTGAACGTCGAGAACGCCAAGTACGGCATGCTGATCTCGATCGCCGTGACGGCCGCGGAAGTGCTGTGGGCGTTGACAAACCCGTTCACCGCACCGCTGGTCCCGGAGATCATGGCCGCCGGCCGGACCGCGGTGGTGACGGTGCAGCGCACGCTCGTGCAGCGCCTGACGAGCCTGCTGGCCAGGATCGCGCGGGAGGCCGCGCAGGAGGCGGCCGAAGAGGTCGCGGAAGACATGCTGGCGCAGTTCATCCAGATAGCGCAGGGCAATCGCCACGGGTTCGACTGGAAGTCGATCGGCCAGTCGGCGGCCCTGGGCGCGGTCGGCGGCGCGTTCGCGCACGTGGCGGGCAACGGTCTCGGCAAGGTCGACGGCAAGTTCGGCACGAAGTTCTCGAAGAACGTCTGGGGCGAATCGGGCATCGAGGCGGCGACGGAGGTGGTGGTCGGCCTCACCGGAGCGGCGGCCTTCGGCGGCGACCTGGACAGCCTGGGCTGGGGAGCGCTGAACGGAGGCCTGAGCGGCGCGGCGACGCACGGTGCGCACCACGCCGGGGAGTCGTTGCACGACAAGCTGACCGGTGGTGGGCCGGGGGCTGAAGGTGCCCAGCCCAAGGACGTCGGGGACGTGGGGTTCGACAAGGGGAACATCGGACCCATCGACGCACCCCCGGCGCCGGGCTCCGGGGGTGCCGGCTCCGGGAGCGGTGGTTCGGGTTCGGCTGGTCATGGTTCCGGCGGAGCGGGTTCCGGAGCGGGGACGGGTGGTTCGGGTCCGGGTGGGGCGGGTTCCGGGGCGGATGGTCCGGGTTCGGGCGGGGCGGGTCCGGGGACGGGTGGCCCGGGACTGGGCGGGGCAGGGTCCGGGACGGGCGGCTCCGGTTCGGGCGGGTCGGGAGCCGGTTCCGGGAACGGCGCGGGTTCGGTTGGTGCCGGTGGCCCGGCTACTGGGGGGACGGGTGCCGGAACCGGTGGGTCCGGCTCGGGCGCGCCTGGTACCGGCGGAGTGGGGACGGGTTCGGCCGGGACGGGTGCGCCTGCTTCGAGCGGGACTGGTTCCGGTCCGGGAGCCGATAACGGTTCCGGCGGGTCTGGTTCGAGCGGAGCAGGTGCAGGTTCCGGCGGGTCCGGTCCGAGTGGAGCAGGTGCCGGTTCGGGCGGATCCGGCTCCGGGGCAGGTACGGGTGTCGGATCCGGTACGTCCGGTCTTGGCGGAACAGGCGCCGATTCGAACGGGGCAGGCTCGGGTGCAACCGTCGGCTCCGGCACGTCGGCTCCTGGCGGTACGGGCTCGGTCGGGTCGAACGGGCCGGGTTCCGCTCCTGGACCGTCGGTTCCCAGCGGCTCCGGTGCGGGGAACGGCGCTCAGGGCACCGGAGGCGCAGGTGTCGGCACGGGTGGGGCCGGCACCGGTTCCGGTCAGTCCGGTTCCGGTGGGATTGGCGCCGGCGCCGGTCAGTCCGGTTCGGGCGGGATCGGCGCGGGTTCTGGTCAGCCAGGTTCGACCGGCGCGGGTTCTGGTCAGTCCGGCGCGAGCGGTGTCGGTCCCGGCCAGGCCGGTTCGGGTGGAACCGGGTCCGGTCCGGGTTGGTCCGGCTCGGCCGGGACGGGGCAAGGTGCGGGCGGTGCCGGCGTCGGCTCGAGTGTTGCCAGCCCCGGCCAGGCCGGTCGAGGTGGCTCCGGCTCTGCCGGTACTGGCCAAGGTGCGGGCGGGCCCGGTGCCGGCGTCGGCTCGAGTGGTTCGGGTGTGGGAACCGGAACGGGCTCGACGGGCGCCGGTGCCGCGGCGAGCGGTTCCGGGCCGTCCGGGGGTGTGGGCTCGTCCGGTTCCGGCACCTTGACGGGCGGCGCCGGCTCGACCGGAGTGGTGGGCTCCGGCCCGTCGGCGCCGGGCGGTCCCGGCCCGGGTACGGAAGGTGCGGTCGAGCAGGGTGCGACCGCACCTTCCCCGGGCCCCACTGGCGGTTCAGGATCAGCCTCCACCGGGAGTCAAGGACCGGGCACCGGCACCGCGGGCACCAGTCCGGCGAGCCAAGGTCCCGGTACGACGGGCAATGGCTCAGCGGGCCAAGCAACCGGTGCCGGCCAGAACACGGGCACCAGCACAAACAGTCCGGCGAACTTGGGCACCACGCCGGGCAACCCGTCCAGCCTGGGTCCCAACGGCTCCAGCGCGGTGACGCCCGTCGAAGCCCCGGGCAACGGTTCGCAAGGCCAGAACGGCACTTCGGGCACGGCGCCGCAGACCGCCACCAACCCGGGTGCCGCGGGGCCAGGCACGTCCGCGGGCACTGGAACAAGCCCGTCGGGATCTGATACCACCACTACCTCCGCCCCCGATAGCTCGGGTATCACCGCTCCCGGTACCGGCCCGGGTGTGAACGGCGCAGGCACGAACCCGGCGGTCACGGGCAGCTCGAGTTTCGGCGCTCCGGGTACTGGACTGGGTACGAGTGGCACCGGCGCGAACTCTTCCGTCACGGGCAGCCCGGGGAACAACGGTCTCAGCACTCCCTCAAATCCGCCGGGAGCCGGCTCACCCGGAACCGGGGCGAACAACACCGCGGGTGGCAATCCCGCACCCGGCCCGAACGGGCGCCCGAACACCACCGAAAGTGGACTGTCGGGATTCACCCAGCCGGACACTCCGGCCTCCACGCCCGCGCCGCCGCCGGTGGCGGGAAGCGTCGGCGGGGTGGCTGCGGCGGGCTCGCCGACGCTGAGCCCCACAACCAGCCCCCAGCCGAACATGGGACCGGGAACCGACGGCGCACCCACGGCCGACGCCCACCCGACCCCCGACACCGGAGCTGCCAAGGTCGCTCCCGGGCCTGGAACGGCCCAGACCAGTCCCGAGCCGGCCACGGGAACCGGGCCGGCCAAGGGCAGCCCCGATCCATCAACTGGTCCTGGACCGGCGAAGGTTGATGCGCATCCGATGGTGGCCGCCGGGCCGGTCAAACCCGAGTCGACCACTGGCACAGGACCGGGCAAGGGCGATGCCCGGCCGGTCACGGGGCATGGAACGGTGAACGTCGGCCCTGCGGCGACTGGATCGGCCGAGACTGGGGTCAACCCGGCCACGGCGATGGGAAGTGCCAAGCCTGTTCCCGGGCCGGCCATTGGGACTGAGCCGGGCGGGGCGGTGACCGGGGCCGGGCCGGTCAAGGGTGGTCTCCGGTCGGCGACCGGAACCGGGCCGAACGAGGCAGGTCCCGGGGCGGCGACCGGGCCGAGCAAGAGCGGTGCCGGCACGGCGAGGCCCCGTCCGGTTGTGCCGCCCTCGCCGATCAAGACGGATTCCGCTCCCCGCTTTGTCACGTCTGAAGCGGGTGCGACCGCCAAGGACGGCGCGAAACCCGGGGTCACCAGGACGAACAGCGATCCGCAGGCGACGAACGCCGTCAAGAAGCCGGCCCTGACCGGCCACCAGAGCCCGGCCCAAGCGCCGCCCGAGGTCCACACCGGACAGTCCACACCGGAGACCGGGAAGACAACAGACACCCGCCGCCGGGACACCGCGCCGCCCGCGCGGCTGGTCTCCGAGCGCTTTGATCCCGCCAAGTCCATCGCGCGGCAATTCGAAGGCGACGGCCTCAAAGACGGTGAACTCGACGGCGCCATCACCCGGATCCGCTACGACGTCCGCCGCTACGAGACCGAGGACGGCGGCTGGGTCCGGGACTTCACCGTCCCGCTCGACCTGACCTCGAACTCCGGCTCCGTGACGCCCGAAGCTCGTGCCCAGCTGGCCGAAGACCTGCAGAGGCACCTCGACGCCACCGTCAACCAGGACAACCGCCTGCCCGGCGGGGACAAGCTGCACGTCACCGTCGACGTCCGAACTCCACAAAGGCCGGTCGACGGCGACTGGCAGAGCGACCACAACCGCGGCGTGCCGGTCGACGTTCACGACTCCACAGTGGACGGAAGCAGGCCCACCGATCAGACGCACTGGGACGTCCACGACGCCAAGACCGGTCTCACCCACGAGGTCATGCACTACCTCGGCCTCGGCGAGGGCTACCACGACGACCGGCTGCTCTTCCACCGCGCCGACCAGCCCGGCGTGATGGGGCCGGACGCCTGGACCGACTCGACGCTCACCGATCAGAACCTCGCCAAGATCCAGGAGATCTCGGACACCGCGCCGATCCGCGATCACCACCTCGGTGACCCCGGTGTCACGCCCGCGCCGCGCCCCGAACCTCCCACGGCGGAAACGACTCCGGCGCCGTCGAAACACCACACGCCGGCCCGGGCGCCCGTCACCGTCAACTCCGTCCAGGTCGACGATCCGCACCCCGGCCAGATCCTCGACCGGCGTGTCCTACCGCCGCCGCAGCACACCGTCCTCGGTGTGCACGGCATGGACCCCGTGCTCGTCGGCGGGGACACGCCGCACGGCAACTTCCGTGAGGCCGTTGCCGCCAGCCTGAACGACAACACGCCCAACGAGCACGCGCGCATCACCGACGCGCTCGACGCGAACAAGGACGAAACGAACCTCGACGCCCTCGCCAAGGCCGCCGACGTCCGGGTACACGTCCTGGACAGCAAGGGGAACTGGACCAGTCACGGCCCGGAGACCGGCCGTCCGGTCCACGTCCTGCGCACCACAGTGGACGGCAAGCCGACGTACCTCGGTACCAAGGAGAACGTCCACATCGGACGTCCACAAGTGAGCTACCCCGGCTCCACGGTGCTGCGCACCGGGGAAGGGCGCAAGGTCGTCCACCGCGGCGAGTTCGAGATCGAGACGGTCAAGGGAAACCACTACGTCCGGCTGTACACCGCGATCCTGACGCCGGCCGCGCGCGGTTCGGAGTTCAAGGACGTCCACCAGGACGCCGACGGCGGCGTTCGCCCGTTCAGCGGCGACGGCAAAGAAGGCTCCAAAGTCTTCTGGGTCGGCGGCGGCCGGCCCCTGCGGGCTCTGCAGTGGACCGCGAAGTACGAGCACGACGTCAACCGCAAGCCCGGGATGCAGCCGGTCCTGCGCTCGTTCCTCGTGCCGATCGACACGTTCACCAAGGTCAGCACCCAGGCCACCGTCGAGGCGCAGTCCCAGGGCAACAGCCTCTCGATGAACGTCGACCAGAACGGCGACACCAACCAGTTCGGCCTGCGCGGAAAGGACTTCGACGCGCTCCAGCAGGACGCGCTCAAGGGCTCGCTCGTCACGTACACCCCGGGCGGGCACGACCGGCAGATGCCCGACGTCGCGGGCCGCCAGGAGGACCTGGCCGACCTCTACCACCGGCTCGGCATCAGCCCGGACTTCGACTCCGCCGCGCTCGGCCGCGAGAACGACCCGTGGTTCAGCTGGACGCCGGACGGCCGCAAGTACTTCCGCAATGACCCCGCCGCGCTGCGCGGTCTCGCCAGGACGCTCGGAAACCACTACCACACCTGGAAGAACTCGCCCGACCTCTTCTTCTCCCCGGCCGGCGACAGCATTCCCGACGTCACCGTCAAGGAAGCCGCGGACAGCGAAGCGCGCCGCACCGAGGACATGAACGTCTTCCTCAACACCCACGGCCCCGGCCGCGCCACCGTCGGGCAGCTCTCCGACGGGATCGGCGCCGCGATCGACACCGCCGTCCGCCGGCACGCCCCCGACGGCGTCCCGGTGGGCGCGAAAGAGCTGAAGGACACCGTCTTCGGCGAGGTCAAGGACAGCCTGCAGGTCCCCAGCCAGGTGCTCACCGAAGCCGGCCCGGACGCGCGGCGCGACACCCTCGACAACATCCGCGCCGGGCTGACCGCGGACCCGCAGATCGCGACGCGGGCCGCGGACGCCGTCACCAAGGCCGTGACCGATCGCCTGACCGCCGAACTGGGCGACACCGGGACGTTCGCACCCGACATCGCGAAGATCGTCCACCAGACCGTGCACGACCACTTCGACGCCCTCAAGGGCGCCCGCGGGACCCAGCTCGACGGGCTCAAGAAGGGCAAGCGCGGTTACCTCAGCGGACCGCGCGGCGAAGCGTTCACCAAGGGGATCACCGACGACCTCGCCAAGAACGCCGCCCTCAAGAAGCTGCTCGCCAAACCGGGCGTCACCATCGCGCCGGACGTCTTCGCCGCGCAGCTCAAGGCCCAGGTCGTCCCGAAGGCGATGCACCCGGTCACGAAGACGTCGCTGGTCGGCCTCGACGCCGACGCCCTCCGCGCCCACTTCCAGGCCAAGCAGGACGACGTCGCCGACGCGCTCGCCAAGGAGCTGGGCCGCAAGAACGCGGGCAAGCTCGCCGACCCGGGCTTCCGGAAGACCCTCGTGAACGCCGTCGGCCCCGAGGTGCGCCACCCGGACCTGCTGGCGGACGCCCGGTTCGACCCGGCCGGCCGCGAGGACGCCGACGCCTTCATGGACCGGCTGCCCGACTTCGCGACCCAGGCGGAGATCGGCTCGGCCCTCGCCACCGACGAACGCCGCATCAAGACCGACTTCGACACCCGCGAAACCGACCTGACCGACGACGGCGTCGAGGGGACGCCGTTCGCGAACGAGTTCGGCCGCTGGCAGGCCGAGCACACACGGGGGTACACCCAGAAGAACGACCCCGCCGTGTTCACCCGGCACCAGACCGCGGGCCGCGACCTGGCCTCGACGATCCAAGACGCCCTGGCCGACCCGAAACCGGACTCCGCGAAGAAGATCGTCGACCAGCTGGTGTCCGATGTGGACTCCGAGGGCACCTTGGCCCGCAAGTTCGCCGAGACCGTCAAGCCGCAGAGCGACGGCCGGCCGGACCGCGCGCCGGGCCAGACGAAGCCGAACACCTTCGGCGAGCACGCCCAGATGGTGCTCAACCAGTACCTGAAACTGACCCAGGGCCACCAGGACGCGGACCGGTTCGTGCCGCGGGACGCGATCGCCAAGGCGATCCTGTTCCACGACGCCGACAAGGTCAACTCCAAGAACCAGTACGGCGACGCCCAGGTCAGTCACGACCGCGAGCCGGAGCACCGCGGCGCCGTCCGGCACATGAACCGCCACGAAGGGTTGTGGGCGGACAAGCGCGACTTCGAGATCGCCCGCGCGTTCGTCGACTCCGACCCGTTCGGCTTCTACTTCCGCGACATGGGAGTGTCCGCAACGGACGTGCACACGTTCGTCAACAGCCTCGCCCACCGCGTGAAGACCGCGGACGGGCGGCCGCCGAACGCGTCCGACGTCCGCGACCTGTTCCACGAGTTCCACCAGTACTACCAAGCCGACTTCTCCTCCTACAGCCAGCAGGCGAAGTTCGTCAACGACACCACCGGCGAGATCCAGGACGGCTACGACAAGCTGACCGGCCTCGCCGTCGAAAACGGCGACCACGTCCCGGTGCCGGGTGAGCACCGGTTCGCCTACTCGAACGAGCCCCGCGACGGCGGGAAGACGCCGTACGAACAGAAGTACCGGGAACTGGCGAAACTGTTCGACGACGCCGTGCACGACGGAACCGTGCTGGTCGGGGACACCGATCCCGGACCTGACGGCACCGATCGGGACTCCGCCCGCGGTGTCCGCGCCGTCCACGAGACGAACCCGCAGGCCAAGCCGACCGTGCTGGCCCGCGTCAAGCCGCGCGAGTTCAGCGCCGACGAGACCCGCGCGATCGACGACGCGCTCGAGCACTACGCGCCGATCCTCGGCGAGCGCCGGGCGAGCTCGAGCCGTGCGCACGCCGAGCAGGAGGTCCGGCACTTCGCCGCGGTGTCGTTCGGTGTCGAACGCGGCCAGATCGCGCCGACGGCTCGCGCGGAGTACCTGGCCTCGCACGGGACCGTGAACCTCTACGCGATGGGCGTGATCAACAAGGAGTTCGGCGGTGGCCACCGGGGTATCGAGGGCACAGTCACCCACGAACTCGCCCACGGTCTGCTGTCCTACGCCCTCGACGACTACGGCAAGCACGTCGGCAGCTGGAATCCCGACGGCTCGCCGCACCGCAGGCCCGGCGGCGAACCGCCGGCCGACCCGAAGATCCGTGACGACGTCGCCGACTTCAAGGCCGCCCTGAAGTCCTACCTGCTGGACCCGGACGGATTCGCGACACGCGCGCCGCGCCGCTCGCAGTTCGTGACCCAGCTGGCCCAAGCCAACCCGGACGTCTTCACCCGGCTCGAGAACGAGCTCTCCGGCAAGGCCGCCGAGCGGATCTTCAAGGAGCTGAAGGTCAGTCAGGCCGAGTTCAACGTCCACACCGGACACTGGGACGCCGACGGCTACCCGGCCTTCGACGGCGAACGCCCGATCAGCAAGTACGGCGCGACCAACGTCCACGAGGACATGGCCGAAACCGCCAAGTACTACTTCATGGACCCGGACACGCTGCGGCAGCACGCGCCGCGACGCGCCGAGTTCTTCGACCACCTGATCGCCGGCTGGGACCCGGCGCACCGCGACGACGTCCTGGTCGACGACACCCCGGACACCCGGCCGCTGCGGGCCCGGCTGCCGGAGTACGCGCGCGACGGCCGTGCCCTCGGCGCCCTCGCCCCGGTCGACGTCCGCGGTGCCGATGAGGTCGGCACGCGGATCGAGCAGCTGCTGAACCCGCTGGCCGATGGCCGGCCCGAGGGTGTCGACGCCATCACCGGCTCCTTGACGGGCGGGGGGTTCGAGTCGTTCCTCGGCGCGGGCAAGGCGTCGATGGTGCGGGTGGGGGAGAAGTGGTTCGAGGTCCGCGTCCAGGCCGAGCCGGACCTGCGCTCGGTCGCGGCGGACCGGATCACCGACGCGACGCCCGCGGCCGGCGACGTCACGAACAAGAACGAGACCACGCACGGTGACCCGAACGCCGACACCACGACGGGCAGTGTCGGCACGTCCGTGTTCTGGCTGTTCCCGGCCGGGCCCTACGCCTCGGTCGGCGCGTCGGCGCAGCTCGCCTCGCCCGCCATCGAGCACACCTCGACCAGCACCGGCACCGAGCAGCGGGTGATCCGTTCGGCCGGTGACCTCCAGAACGCCGAGGTCCCAGTGAAGTACCGGATCACCGTCACCACCCAGACCGGCGGGCGGACCGGGTCCGAAGTGGACGGCAGCGTCCGCCTCCTGGTGCCCACCGACCTCGCCGGACTGGAGTCGCACGAACCGAAGGACACGACCCCGCGCGACGACTGGGCCGAGCGCGTCGAGTTCCTCGCCCCGGAAGCCGTGCTCCTCGACGAGCAGGCGTTCTTCGACCAGGTCAGCGGCAAGCTGCACCCGTCGGTGACGAAGTTCGGCGCGCCGGGCCGCACCGCGTTGCGCGACTTCGTCAGCGGCGGTGGCCTGCGGCAGGTGCTCGGCACCGCGCTGTCCGGCTCACCCGTGGTGTCGAACGACCTGGCCAGCCCGCACGGCAGCTACCGCGAGGCCGTCGAGCTGCGGGCGAAGCCGACCGGCGTCGAGTTGCTCGGCACCGTGCCCGGCGACTCCGAAGTGAAGCTCACGGACTCCTCCGTCGCCGGTGGGAGCACGTCGGCCGCGTCCAAGTCCGGCGGCGAAATCAACGGGATCTTCGGCGGCGGCGCCTACATCCCCGGGGCCGTCGGCGGGGTCGCCGGGGTCAGCGCGAGCGCGTCGGCCAAGGTCACGCAGACGTCGCAGAGCGGCACGAGCGTCACCGCCAAGACGAACCTGAACGCCAAGGGCGACATCGGGCTGTACAAGGTGACTGTGGACCTGGCGGTGACGACATCGAGCGGTGAGACCGTCACCGTGCCGGCCACCGCGTATGTCCGCATGGGACTGCCGGAAGCGAAAGCGCAGGGGCTGCCGGTGCCGGACGGCACCCGCGACAAGGTCACGCCGGGGGAGCAGCGGTTCGAGCCGCCGTACCTGGCCGCGGCCGCGGCGGCCGGGCACGTCCGGGCGGGAACCTTCACCCCGGCGACTAAGGTCCAGGCCCAGATCGAGAACACCCTGCGGGAACGCCCGGGCTTCGCCAAGTTCCTGCCCCGCTTCGACATGTTCCAGCGGGACGTCTCGAAGGGCTCCGGCGCCGACACCGCCGAACGCCTGGGCAACCTCCGCAAGATCACTGCGAACTTCTCACCGGCCGCGCTGCGGTCCAGGATGGACGATCTGCTCGGGCCGGGCGTGTCGACGCAGCTCAAGCGGCGCGGCCTGTTCACCGACGAGTACCTGAGCGTCACCGTCAAGGCGAAGCTGTCGCCGGGCCGCCACCTCGGGCAGGCCACCGGCCGGTCGGTCAAGGGCGGCACCGCGACGTTGCCGACGCTGAGCAGCAGCACGACGACCGAGAAGGGCTGGAGCGTCGGCCTCGAAGGCCGGATGATGATCCCGAAGACGACGCCGCTGACGTCGCTCGGCATCAGCCCGACCGTCACGCCGGTGCAGTACTCCGACACCACGACGTGGAAGAACTCCGGCGGCCCGACCACCACGGTGACCACGGGTATCGGCGGGAGCCCGGACGCGCAGGTCTTCGAGCACGACGTCGAGTTCGAGGTCGAGATCACCAGCCACACCCGGCATCGCCCGTGGGTGAAGAAGCTGACGCCGGGATCGCCGTTCCGCCAGACGCCCCGTGTGTCCACAGTGGCCAAGACCGGCGACGGCCTGCCGAAGATCTCCGGCCAGGTCGACCTCTGGGTCAGCGACGGCTCGGCGCCGAAGACCGACCCGGCGCGGTTCGCGCCCGGCGAACCCTCGGCCGTCGACCTGGAGACCGCGCCCGAGCTCGACGCGCTGCTCGGGGCCGCCCGCCCGCCCGCGCCGAAGTTCCTGCACGTCGAAGCCGTCGCGAACACCGAAGCCCTGCGCGACGAAGCGGTCCGGCAGCTCGGCCGGGCCGCGGGCGGAGATGGCGTCCTCGGCCTGCCCGGCGGGGAAGCCCGCAAGCGGATCGACCGGATGTTCTCGCCGCAGACGTTCCGTTCCGGCCTGCCGCGCTTCCTGCGCCAGGGCGCGCGCTCGGGCGGGTTCCGCTACGAACGCCGGGTCGCCGACCGCGTCGGCGGCCTCGGGATGAACGTCGGGCTGAGCAACCCGAAGCTGATCATGACGTCCGAGGCGGGCGGCGGCGACACGACGTTCGCCGGCGGCACCAAGGCGGGGTACGAGAAGTCCCGCAAGCAGGCCGTCGAGGCGAACGTCCAGTTCGGCATGACGATCCGGCCCGACGGCAGCGACCCGCACGGCCAGGGGCAGCTCTACACCTCGGCCAAGTGGAGCCCGTGGAGCCGCACGAAGGGCACGTCGGCGGAGCTGAGCGCGAACGTCGACCACGTCCGCCGCGCGCCGTCGGACAGCCGGACCGTGCTGGTCCAGTACGACGCCGACGTGCGGCTCGTCGCCGAGACCCGGCAGGAGAGCGTCGTCAACGGCGGCAAGTCGCGCGCCGGGGCCGACGTCAAGCTGCCGGGCGCGGTGTTCGTCCGGATGACCGAAGACCAGGCCCGCGAGCAGGGCCTGCTCCCGCCACTCGAGCCGCGCACCCCGGCGCCCGGCGCGCTCACCGCGCCGGCGCTGGTCGGCGGCACGTCCAGCGCGCTCGGCGCGGCCGTCGTCGAGGACGCGCCGGACCTGAGCGGACTCATCCGCGACGCGCGCGCGACGCTCGGCAAGACCGGCGACCGGCTGCTGCCGAAGTCCGTGCTGGACGACTCGATGAACAACCTGCAGCGGATGCTGGACGCGGCGTCGCCCGAGAGCGTGACGTCCCTTGTGGACGGTGCGCTCGACGGCGGCGTGCCCCTGGTGCTGCACGACCCGGGTGTCGTCACGACCGACACCTACCAGGTGCTGCTCAAGGCGCGGATCACCGAGACCGAGTTCCTGGACGTCGCGCACGACGGCAGCGAGATCGACCACGCCGTCAGCGCGACCGCGACGGCCAAGGAGACCGCGGGCCACGGTTCGTCCTACGGCGGCCAGTTCCGCGGCGCCGGGCGCGGCTTGTTCGCCGACAGCCACGCCAAGGTCAGCGGTTACGACGGTGTCTACAAGGGAGTGTCCGGGACCCGCACCAAGAGCGACCAGACGACCGCGACCGGCACGAAGACGACGTCGAAGACGGCGTCCTCGAGCGGACCCGCGGTGCGGTACCGCGCGAAGGTGACGTTCGACTTGGTCGTCACGCGCGGCGACCAGGCGTTCCCGGTCACCTCGCAGAACGCCGGCCTCGTCGTCCGGGCGGCCGCCGACGACCAGAAGATCAGCACCGGGTCCGTCCCGAAGGACCACAACGCGGCGGCGACGACCGTCAAGAACTTCGGCGACGCCGACCTGAAGATCTGGCAGGACGGAGGGCACGGCGCGCTGCCGCCGTCGGCGACGACCGAAGGCCTGCGCGGCGCCGCCGAGGTGCGCGCCGCGGCCCGGCAGGCGTTGCGGACCGCCGGCGCGCGCGACGGCCTGATCGGCAACACCACCCTCGCGTCCGCCGTCACCAACGAGATGCTCCAGGCGAACCTGCCGGACCTGGTCAAGGGCCCCCTGGAAGTCCCCGAGCTGCACGAAGGCGCCGTGCTGCGCAACGGCCACGGCACCGTGAAGGTCTACGCGCGGGTCGTCAACCCGAAGCTCGCCGGGCTGAGCGACAGCGTCAAGCTGGAGCACTCGGCGACCGGGACGGTGACGTTCACGGGCGAGGCCAAGGCGACGTCGAGTTCCGAGCAGCAGCACAACCTCGGCGGCGGCGGGGTTACGGACCCCGGGCAGAACGCGCACTCGTGGGGCGGCCTCGACACCCGCTCGCCCGACGCGAGCACCGACCCGACGTCGTCGACGTCGGCCGGTGATCGGTCGGTGACCGGCAAGCCGAAGGGCCGCACCGGCCTGGTCGGCTTCGACGTCGAGTACCGCGTGGTCGCCGACCTCGGCGGCGGGCGGACCGCGGCGGTCGAGGTGAAGGTGCCGTCGTCGGCGCTGGTGCGGATGACCGACGCCGACGTCGAGGCGTTCCTGCACGCGCAACTGCCGGACCCGCTGACCCGGGCCCAGGACGCGGTGAAGGACGCGGCCGAGGCGTGGCGCACCGCCGAGGAGGCCGTCGATCAGGCCCAGCGCGGCGCCGACGATCGGTGGCTGGACCAGCGTGAAGGCTCGCGTCGATTGGCCGAAGACGGCCCCGCGCTCGGCGTCGACACCGCGGACGACGCCGTCCGAGCCCTGCGGGACGCGCTGGCCGCGGCGGAGACCGATGCCCGCGACGCCGGGGCGCGGCTGCGCGCGGGCAACGCGGAGATCTCGCGGCTCAACGACGTCGCCGACCAGGCGCTGACCCTGGCCGCGGCCGCCGAACCCGGCTCCGGCGAGCAGCGGGGGTTCCTCGCCACGCACGGCAAGGCCCTGGAGGACGCGGCCGCGATCCGGGCCGTGCAGCCGGACCTGACCCGGGCGCGTGGTGCGGCCCAGGACCGGGCCGAACGCCTCGCCGCCGTGCTCGACGAGCACCGCAACGACCGCGCCGACCAGATCTCCCGCCGGGAGGCCGCGCTCGACGAGGTCGCCGACGCCCGGCGTCAGGCCGACGAAGCCCGGCAGACGTGGTGGGACGCCAAACGGGAACTGGACCGGCAGATCGAGGCGTTCAATCCGTCCACTGTGGATGCCGAGCTGGCGCAGGATTCCGTCACCGGCGTCGACACCGGGACCGGCCTGCCCTACGACTTCGACGTCTCCCAGATCGAAGCCCGCCCGGTCACCGACCGGTCCGGCCGCGTCGTCGCGGTGTCGTTCCTGCCCGCCGCCGAGCACACCGCCGGCATCGAGCGCGACTGGGCGGACGATCACGCCGACACCGTCGGCTCCCTGCCCGAAGGCGCGACGCCGGAGCGGACCGCGCCGCTGCTGCGTGACGCCCGGGAGAACGGCGCGAAGCCGGACCTCGACGGGCGCGCGTTCGGCGAGTGGGCGTCGCAGAGCCCCGCGCCGTGGGATCCGGGGACGCTGTTCGTCATGGCCCACGGCCGGCCGCAGTCGGTGAAGCTCACGCTGCTGGGCGGGCGGGCGGTCCGCGTCGACGGCGCGGCGTTCGCGAAGATCCTCGCCGCGTCGAAGCCGTTCGCGCAGGCGGCCGGGTCCGGGCGGCCGTCGATCACGCTCATCGCGTGCAGCACCGGCAAGCTCGACGGCCCGGGCGGGCTCGCCCACGACTTCCAGCGCGCGTTGGCCGACCTCGGCGGGCCGCTGCAGGTGCACGCGCCGACCGAGCCGGCGTTGTTCGGCCGCCCGTCGGCGACCTTGGGCCAGGCGACCGGCGCCGCGCACGGCTTCACGACGGTGACCGACGGCGGGCACTTCGCGACCTTCGGCGAGCGGTTCAGGGGAGAACCGGCCGATCAGCCGGGGACGACCGTCGAGTTCGACGCGCTCACCGCGACGCCGCTGCGGGACGCGTCCGGCGACGTCCGCGGCGTGAGTTTCCTCGAGCCGGACGAGGCGGCGAAGGTGCAGGCCTGGCTGACGCAGACCACGGGCGAGAACCTCATCGTGGAAGCCGCGCCGGACGAGATGCGGGACTTCGCGGCCGGCTCGCGGCCGTCGTTGCGCGGTCGCGGGCCGGGGGAGGGCGGCGTGCTGGTGCGGGCGCCGTGGGCGGACGAATTGGCGCGGGGGACGACGTTCCTCGTCACCGGACACGGTGAGGAGACCCGCGCGAAGGTCTTCGCCCAGGTCGGCGGCAAGCGTCGCGCGGTGTACGTCGACGGCGCCACCCTGGCCCGGCTGGTGACGTCTTCTTTCGGTGCCACACGACCGGAATCGGTGACGCTCTTCCCGTGCGCCGCCGGCCGCCGTCGCGGGCCGGGTGGTGTCGCGTTCGACTTCCACGCCGCGTCCGGCCTGCCGGTGCACGCCGCGACGGACTCGGTGCTCGCCAACCGACGTGGTGACGACGAGCCCTCGGCGCCGCTGTTCGGCGCCACCGACGACGCGTTCACGGCCGTCGTCCGCGGCGGCCACTGGACGACGTTCGGAAAGCCCGCCGACCCGGGTGCGGTCGTCGCGGAACTGGCCGAGGCGGTGGCCAAGGACTGGCGGTACGCGCGTCCGGAGCCGACGTCGGGGCCGGTGCCGCTGGCCGACCGCGCCCGGACCCTGGAAGTGGTGCGGGAAGCCGTCGCGACCACCCTCGCCCTGCGCGACCCGGCGCCGGTGCTGGCGCAGCACGAACAGCCCGACGTCCTCCGCGCGGTCGTCGACCGGCACCTCGGGTACCGGGACACGGACCTGGCCGCCGGCGCCCGCGAACTCGCGCGGGCGGTGCTCGTGGCCGACACCGGCGACGGTCCGCTGCCCGCCATCAGCGTCACCGGAACGGGCGCCGGTCCGGTCGCGAAGGCCTTGGCCGGACACCTCGATCAGGCTCTCGGGCACGACGTCCTGGCGCGCGTACCGGTGAAGATCCGCGGCGGCGACGGCGGGCACGTCGAGATCTCCTTCGCCTCGACACGGCTGCGTGTCGACCCGGCGGTCGGCGAGATCGTCGGGCGGCTGCGTTCCGGTCTGCCGGTGGTGCGGCTGGACAGCGTCGCCGACGACGTCGAGGCGCACGCCGATCCCGGTCTGGTGTGGACTTCGGTGCTGGCGCAGGTCTCGGCGTTCCCGGGGGTTACGCACGTCGTCGACCGGCGGTTCGACCCGGTGTCGGGGAAGTGGCGCCCGGTCGGACCGTCCATTCGGGACTTCTTCCCGGGCGTGGGCAAGGGTGAGTGGCGGGACGGGCTGGTGTACCGGCCGCTGGGTCCGGTCGTGTCGCCTCCGGAGACGGCCCGCTCGCTCGCCGAGTCCATTGTGGAGCGTGTGCGGGACGGCTTGCCCGCGCCCGTCGTCCCCGAGGTTCTGGCGGCCGACGTCCAAACCGAACTGCTCGCGTTGACTCCGCCTGGTGCGGCTCCCTTCGTGGTCGACGATTCGGCGAGCCCGGCCGACGCGGCGGCCGCGGCCGGGCTGGCCGCCGAGTTCGCGGTGCTGCAGCTGCACGGCGTCACGGACACTGTCGTCACCCGGGACGACGTCCTGGAGATCGCGGCCCGGGTGGCCGGCGGCCTGGACGTCGGCGCGGCCGCGGCCGCCGTCGACGCCCTGGCCAGGCACGATGCGTTGCGGCCGGGCTTGGTGACCGTCGCGGTGGACGCCGTCCTGTCGTCGCCGGACCTCGAGGCGCGGGCCGGCGAAGTCGCGGCGGTGCTCCGGGAGCCGGCCGGCGGGGAGCTGCCCGTGGAGGTCATGCGCGAAGCGGTGCGCGGGGCGCTGGAGGGGCGCGTGGAGGCCACGCGGCGGGCACTGTGGCTGATGCGGCGGTTCCGCGTCACGAACCTCGCGTGGCTCTACCGGTGGCGGATCGCGGAGGGCGTGCGACGCTATCAGGAGCAGGAGAAGGCCGCGTCGGAACGATCGGCCCGGTTGACGGCCGCGGTGGGAGGGGTGCGTGATGACGGCTGAGAAGTGGGTGCTGCTGGTCGACCCGGCCTGGTCCCCGGAGCCGTCGGCGCCCGACCGGACCCACGTGGTCGGCGGCTGGCCGGCGCTGGCCGACGGCTCGATCGGGGACTTCGAGCCGAACCCGGCGTACGAGCCGTCGGGCCCGGACAGCCCGGCGGACCCCCTGGACGCGGTGCTGCGCCTGCTGTCCGCCGGCGACGCGGAGTTCGAGCAGGTGGCGTCGGTGTTCCGCCAGGTCACCACCGCGGTGGCCCTGGACGCGACCGGCTCGCCGCTGACGGCGCCTTCGCCTGATGGAGTGCCGTGCCTGTTGGTGGCCACGGCGCCCGCGCACCGCGGCCGCGTCCGGACGGCGGGCTGGCTCGCCGTGGACGCGGAGGAACTGGCGGCGCTGCTGTCGGCCCGTCCGGGCACGGACCTGCTGCTCAACCCGGGCGCGGTCGGCTGCACCCGCCTGCCGGCGGACACGGTCCGGGACCTCGCCTCGCGGTCGTAGCCCTCGAAAGCCGTGAATGGCACATCGAGGGACTCAGAGTCCCTCGATGTGCCATTCACGGACTTGGCGGCGGGCGGGTCGCAGGCGGGCGGGTCAGCGCTGGTGGAGGCCGGCGGCACGCTCCGGCAGGCACCAGTGCGTGCCGGTCGTCCAGCCGAGGAACCGCCGTCCCGCACCGTCCGCGGTGGTGCCGGACTCCGTGAAACGGCCACCCGCCACCACCTGCGCGAGACCCGCCACCGCCGGGCCGAAGCGGTCCTCCAGGCCGGCCCGCGCCACCTGCTCGCCGAGCCGGTCCACCGCCGCGCGCTGGGCCGGCTCGTCGCAGAAGCTCAAGAAGTACAGCGCCTGACGCCAGGCGTAGGCGGCGTTCTTCACCGTCTGCAGGGCCGCGTGGTGGTTGTCGACGCGCATCGCCAGGCGGCGGACCACCCAGGTGAACACCCCGTCGGCCAGCTCGGGCGCGGACGCGCGGAGCCCGGGCCGCAGCGCCAGCGTGTCCACCAGGACGGCGAGGTTCTGCGTCGTGAGGATCTGGCTCTGCTCGAGGACCGTGCCGTTGGCGGCCACCGAACCGAACCCGCGCTTCGGGCGGGCCTCCTCCGCGCGTGCGACGCAGACCGCGGCGAAGTCGTCCGCGGTCTGCTTGCCGAAGGCACGGGACCAGCGCGGGCGCGGGGCCGCCGGCCACGTCGCCGGCAGGTCGTAATAGCGCGCGTAGAGCGTGCCCGCCAGGGCACCGCCGGCGATCTCCGCCGCCGCGCGCCACTTCGCCGTGAACGTGCCCGTGAAGATGTCCGCCGCGACCTCCTCCACCAGCGGCATCGGCGTTCCGGCCTGCTTCGCCAGCGCGCCCAGCTCCCGGACCAGGGTGTTCGGCAGGATCGCCTGCGGCCACGACCCGAGCGCCAGCAGCACCGTCTGCGTCAGCGTGTGCCGCGCCGCCCGGGCGGCGTCCGGACGGTGCGCCCGCAGCGGCTCGAGCGCGCCGATCCACGGCAGCTCCTCGATGCGGACCTGGTGCTCCAGGTCGAGCAGCAGCAACCCGCGACGGCGCCGGAACGCCGCGTACGTCTGCGCGTACAGCGCCGCGAGCCGGTCGTCCTCGAGGTTGGCGGCCAGCAGCTGCGCGGTGATCTGCGGCAGGACCGTCGCCAGCACGTCGGCCGACGTGATCACGTCGCGGGCGACCAGCTCCTCGATCGGCGCCTCCCACGCCCGCACGACCTTCGCGGCGAGGTGCGCGGGAGCCTCTCCGATGACCTCCTCGACCTCCGGGAGACCGCCGTCGGCGGGGTAGCGGTCCAGCCGTCCGGCCAGCGCGGCCGCCAGCTCGGCGTACGTCGGCCGCGCCGCGACCGTCGCCTGCACCGCACGCACCGCCGCGCGCGCTTCCGACCCCGGCGCACCGTGCTTGGTGACGGTGTTCGCCAGGGCACGGCGGATCCAGCCGACGTCCCGGCCGGTCAGCTCGGCACTGTCGTGCTCGCACGCCAGCAGCGCGCGGTGCAGCCGCGCGAAGTTGCTCTTCGGGTGCGTGTGGGCGGTGGACGCGGTGTGCCGCGCGCTCGCCGTCGCGTGATCAGCGAGCCACCGCGCACGCCGGCGAGCCCAGTCCTCCGGCCACTCGCGACACGGCCAGCCGCCGCTCACCGAGCCATCCTCGGCCAGCCGCGGCAGGTCGCCGTCGACGGTGTCGCACCACAGCGCGACCAGCCGGTCGAAGAGCGGGTGCCACACCTTCAGCGTCTCCTGCATCGCCGCGATCGCAGGCGTGGTGGCGGCCGCGCGCAACGTCTCCCGGACTTCGCCGACCGTGCTCAGCCGCACCAGCGCGCCCGCCGGCCGCGGCGTGGCGCCCGGCACGGGTGCGAGGCGCAGGCGGTGCAGCAGCGGGCGCAGCTCGGCGACCAGGTCGAGCGCGGCTTCGGCGTGCCCGTGGTCCAGCAGCCAGGCGACGATCGGCAGCGCGGCGTCCTCCGGCACTTCCACCCGGTAGGTCTCGGTGGCCAGCGCGGACCGCAGCGCGGCGAGACCCGCGTCGGTGAGGTACCAGAGGTTGAGCCGCTCGCGGTCGGTCGTGCCCGGCCCGGCGGCGGGCAGGGCGGCCTCGGCCGGGTGCAGCGGGACTTCGGCGACGTACCGGCCGGTGGCGAACCCGCCGTGCGTGACCTCGAGGGTCACCCACGCCGGGGTGTCGGCGACCGGCGTCCGCGAGCCGATCCGCAGCGTGCCGTCGGTTATCCCGGTCAGGACGTCCTGCCACCGCCCGGCCTTCGCCCGGGCACGGGCGCGCGTCGCACCGTCCTTTGCGGACGCCGCGGTGCGCAGCGCCCGTTCGAGCTGCCCGTAGGCGTAGCCGGTGGCCATGTGGATTCCCCCTGGTGAACACGAGACTTGGAGGCAGGGCTCGAACCTGCGCCCTCCCGGATAAGAGCCGGGTGTTCTGCCTGCTGAACTACTCCAAGGTGCGGGGGTGGACACGGAGGCGGGACTCGAACCCGCGCCCTCCCGGTCCCGAGCCGGGTGATCTGCCGCTGAGCTACTCCATGCCGCTGCCCGCGGGGGGAAGCCTATTCCGCGGGACTGCCTGGTGCCACCGGCTTTTCGCCGAGCCGGTGCAGGACGGCCGCCGCGAGCGCGGTTCGTTCCAGCATCCCTTCGACACTGATGTGCTCGTGCCGTGCGTGGGCGCCGTCGCCGACCGCGCCGAAGCCGTCCAGCACCGGGTGGCCCAGCGCCGCGACGAAGTTGCCGTCGCTCGCGCCGCCCACCGAGCACTCCGCCAGCGTCACTCCCAGCTCCGCCGCCGCGGAACGGGCCAGGTCGTACAGCTCGGCGATGGCGGCCGAACGTTCCATCACCGGGCGGTTCCAGCCGCCCTCCACCGTGACCGTCGCCCGCGGGTCGTGGGCCGTCAGCGCCGCCAGGCCCGCGTCGACGCGGGCCGCCTCCGCTGCGCTCGACACGCGCACGTCGATCTCGCCCGACGCCGCGCCCGCGATCACGTTCTGCCTGGTCCCGCCCCTGATCACGCCGACGTTGACCGTGGTGCCGGCGGCCGGGTCGGCCAGGCCGTGCAGGGCCAGGATCGCGCGAGCCAGTTCGTCGATCGCGCTCGCGCCCTTGGTCGGGTCCAGGCCGGCGTGGGATTCGACGCCGGTGGCGCGCACGCGGAACAGGCCGACGCCCTTGCGCGCGGTCTTCACCGCGCCGCCGGCGCTTGCCTCGAACACCAGTGTCGCGCTCGTGCCCGCCGCGGCCTCCTCGATCACCGGCCGGGACGCCGGGCTGCCGATCTCCTCGTCGCCGTTGAGGACCAGCCGGACGGCCGGGCGGGGGAGGCCGGCCGCGTCCAGCGCGCGCAGCGCCCACACCGCGTGGACCAGGCCCGACTTCATGTCGAAGATGCCCGGCCCGGTCGCGCGGTCGCCGTCCACGGTGAACGGCCAGTCGGAAAGGGTGCCGAGCGGCCACACCGTGTCGTAGTGGGCCAGGATCAGGACCGGCGTGCCGGTGCCGGGGAAGTCGTAGACCTTGATGTCGCCGTGCCCGCCGCCGTCGACGTCGCGCGCCGACGACGGTGAGCCCAGCCGTTCGCGCAGCCAGCCGTCCACCCAGGACAGTCCACGCGCGAGGCATTCCTTGTCGTCGCTGGGGGTTTCGATGCCGACGTAAGCGGCGACGTCGGCCAGCAGCTCGTCGCGGTGCGCCCGCACCCACTCGTGCAACTCCCGGATCACAGGCTTCGCTCCAGTTCGCTCAGGTGGTCTTCGGACATCGCGGCGGCGCCGGATTCGACGTCCCGCAGCCGGGCCAGCATCGCCCGCAGCAACGGTACGTCCGCTTCCGCCAGTACGGGCGCGTAGTGGTGGTGGACCTCGACGGGCCGGTGCCGGACGGCGATGTCGCGCCAGATCCCGCTGCGGTCCTTCGGCTGGGTCCGCAGCCACGCGACCAGCCGGTCGGTCGCCTCCTCGCGCCCGGCCGCACCCGGCAGGTAGGCCGCCGGGTCGAACTGGTCGAACGCCTCCAGCGTGCGGTCGCCGGCCGCCGTGAGCACCTCGGCGGTGAGCGCGTGCATCAGCGGGCGGTGCCGGTCGATCAGGTCGGCCATCGGCGCGTCGGCCAGCGCCGTCGTCGTCAGCATCGCGCCGAAGCCGAGCTTCGCCCACAGGTAACCCTCGACGTTGGCCGTCGCCTTGGCCGGGCCCCAGGCCTGCAGGTCGGCGACGGCTTCTTCGACGCGGTCGCTGATCCGCCCGTCCGGCTCGCCGACGACCAGCGCGCCCAGGCCGCCGTCGCGGATGACGCCCGGTTCGGCGACGTCGGCGAACAGGTTCACGAACGCGCCGACTGTGCGTTCCGCGCCGATGTACGACGCGATCAGCGCCTCGTTCAGCCCGTTCTGCAACGAGACGACGAACCCGTCGCGCGCGAGCCGCGGCTCCAGCCACTGCAGCACGTTCTCGGTGGCCTGCGCCTTGACGGCGAGCAGCACACGGCCCAGCACCGGGGGAGCGTTGTCCGGCACGAACGCGGGCAGGTCGACCGTTTCGTCGCCGTCGGGACGGCGCAGGGTGAGACCGCGGTCCACGATCGCCGCCACGTGCGCAGCGTCCGCGTCCACAATGGACACCGCGTGTCCGGCGCGGGCGAGGTGGAAGGCGAGTGTCCCGCCGATCGCGCCGCCGCCGACCACAGTGTACGGACGCCGGTCAGACATGTGCTTCCCCTCCGTTTTGGACGGCGGTGCCACCGGCCCAGTGCAGGGGCAGCCCGGCCGCGCCCGCGGTGGACCCGCCGTCGACGCGCAGGATCGCGCCGGTGATCCAGCCCGCCTCCGGTCCGGCGAGCCAGAACACGGCGTCGGCGATCTCGCGCGGTTCGCCGCGGCGGCCGAGCGGGTTCACCGACACCGCCGCCGCGTACTCCTCGGTGACCGGGTTCGCGTCACTGTCCACGGTGACGAACCCCGGGCTGACGGCGTTCACGCGGATGCCGAGCCCGCCGAGTTCGACAGCGCTCGCCTTGGTCAGCATTTCCAGGGCGGCCTTCGACGTCGCGTAGTGCGCGGCGCCCGGCCGCGCGCGGGTCGCCGCGCCGGAGGAGATGTTGACGACCGCGCCAGGACGGCCCGCGCGTCCGAACGCGACAGTCGTCAGCAGCGCTGCCCGCACGTTCACGTCCTGGACCCGGTCCCACGTCGCCGCCGTCATCTCCAGCAGCGGCGTGGCGGGGTAGATGCCCGCGGCATTGACCAGGACGTCGACCGCGCCGGCCTGGGAGACGAGCCCGGACGCGTGGTCAGCGTCCGCGAGATCCCCGGGCAGTTCGACGACCTCGACGCCGTGGTCCGCGCGCAGCCGTCCGGCCACTGTGGACAGTTCGACCAGGCGCAGGTCGGCCAGCACCAGGCGGTCGCCGGCGGCGGCGAAGCGGTCGGCGATCGCGGCGCCGATGCCGCCGCCGGCGCCGGTGACGAGCACGTTGCGCACTACAGTTCCTTTCCCTTCGTCTCGGGCATCGTGAGGTACACCGCGACGCCGACCACCGCGGCGGCCGCGACGTAGACCCACACGAGGTTGCCGAGGTGGTTCGCGTTGAGCCAGGTCGTGACGTACGGCACGGTCCCGCCGAAGATCGCCACGGCCAGCGCGTACGGCAGCCCGATACCGGTGGTGCGCACCTCGGCGGGGAACTGCTCGGCCATGATCACCGCGCAGTTCGCCGAGTACCCGACGATCAGCACCAGGCCGATCAGCTCGATGACGAACACACTCCAGAACCCGTTCGACAGGAAGTGGAACGCGGGCCAGGCGAACACCACGAAGCCGACGGCGAACGCCGTCATGGTCGGCTTGCGCCCGAGCCGGTCCGACAGCAGGCCGCCGAAGGGCAGCAGCACGATGAACACGACCATCGACAGGGTGTTGGCCAGCAGCGCCGTCTTGAGCGGGATGCCGGTGGACAGGTGCGCGTACGTCGGCATGTAGGTGACCCACACGTAGTAGATCAGCGTGCCGGCGATGGTGACGCCGGCGACGCGCAGCGCGGCGCCGGGGTGGTCGCGGACCATCGCGACGACCGGGTTGCGCCGGCGCGGCTGCGCGGCGACCTTGGTGAACGCCTCCGTCTCGTGCACCGACTGCCGCAGCCAGAGCCCGACCAGGCCGAGCAGCCCGGCAACGCCGAACGCCAGCCGCCAGCCCCAGCCGTGCAGGTCCGCGTCGGACAGCGTCGAGTTGAGGATCGTGCCCATCAACGCCGCGAGCAGGGATCCGAGGCCCACCGAGACCTGCTGCCAGGACCCGGCGAACGCGCGCCGCCCGGCCGCGGCCGACTCGATGAGGAACGCCGACGACGACCCGAACTCGCCACCCGCGGAGAAGCCCTGCACCAGCCGGGCCAGCAGCAGCACGAGCGGCGCCAGCACGCCGATCTGCGTGTACGTCGGGCACACCGCGATCACGATCGACGCCCCGGCCATCAGCGAGATGGTGAGGGTGAGGCCCTTCTTGCGGCCGCGGCGGTCCGCGTACGCGCCGAGCACCGCGCCGCCGATGGGCCGCATGACGAACCCGACGGCGAACACGGCCAAAGTGGACAGCAGCGCCGCGGTGTCGTTGCCCCCGGCGAAGAACTGGCCGGCGAACACCGGGGCGAACGTGGCGTAGACAGCCCAGTCGACCCATTCCACGGTGTTGCCGACGGCACCCGCGACGATCGCTTTCCGCTGCTGGGCCGTCAACCGGTGGGAGACTTCCGTTGTAGACAGTGTCGTCATGGCCGCTCCCCGAGGACGTGGTCGACGACCTGGGCGTGGGTGGCGAACCAGACGCCGTCGTGGCCGCCGATGTGGTCGAGCAGTTCGGTGAGGATCGTGATCCGCGAGCGGTGCCCGATGATGTGCGGGTGCATGGTGAGCTGGAACAGGCCGCCGTCGGCGTAGGCCGCGTCGAACTCGTCTCGCCAGATCGAGAGCACACCGCGTGGCGGGGTGTAGGGGCGCAGCGAGGCGAAGCGGTCCATCATGAAGTACGGCGCGTCGTCGCGGATCCACTCCACCGGCAGCTCGACGACGCCGGTGGGCTCGCCGTGTTCGAGGAGCTCGTAGCAGTCGTCGTCGGCCATCAGCGACGAGTCGTACTTCAGGCCCAGCTCGCGCGTGATGGCGAGGGTGTGCGCGGAGAAGTCCCACGACGGCGTCCGAATGCCGACCGGCCGGGTGCCCGCGAGCCGCTCCAGGACGTCGGCCGCCCGGAAGGCGAGGTCGCGCTCTTCGGTCTCGGACAACGCGGTGTTGCGCTCGTGGATCCAGCCGTGCAGCGCGACTTCGTGTCCGGCGTCCACATAGGACTTGACTTCGCCGTCGTGCAGAAGTGCCGACACAGCGGGTACGAAGAAGGACGACGGTGCCGAGTAACGCTCCAGGAGGCGCAGCAACCGGGGCACGCCGACGCGGGCGCCGTACTCGCCCTGCGCCATCTTGCCGGGCAGTACGTCGCCGTCGCGCAGCGCGGGCGTCTCGTGGTCGGAGTCGAACGACAGCGCCACGGCGACTTTCGCGCCGCCGGGCCATGACCCGGGACGCAGTGAGCGTCCCGCCCGGACGTGCTCCACGTGCCCTCGCCACGTCGTTTCGTCCCACAGCCAGGGTTGTTCGGTCATGCTTCCTCCAAAGCGGCGGCGGGTGTCGGGGCCCACGCGCGCTTGAGCGTCGAAACCTGCAGGGTCACGTCGGCCTCCCGGAGCCCGGGCAGCGCGCCGACGACGTCGGTGGTGTGGCGGTACAGCTCGCCGTAGTGGCGCAGCACGATCTGGCCCACCAGGTTGAACCGGCCGGTGGTGGCCGAGAGGTACTTGGTGCCCGGGTGCGCGGCGAGCTGCTGCCCCGCGCGGTCGAGCTCGCCGGGGACGACCGAGAGCCAGAGCATGAACTCCAGCGCGTACCCGAACATCGCGGGCTCGGCGAGGGTGCGGAAGCGCAGGCAGCCGCGGCGCACGAGGGAGTCGACCCGGCGGGCCACCGTGGACTCGCTGGTGCCGATCTGCCGGGAGACCTCCTTGAACGGCAGCCGGCCGTCCTCGCCCAGGGCCGCGCAGATCGCGAGGTCCACCTCGTCGAGCTGCTCGGGCGGGCGCTCCCAGTGCTGCTCCTCGAACGGCCGCACGTCCCCGCCGCGCAGGTCGGCGACGGCTTCCGGGCTCAGCTCGCCGGAGTCCCAGTCGTGGTTGGAGGTGAAGGTGCGCATCACGGCGAAGGTCTCGACGTCGTGGACGTCGCCGGCGGCCGGGAACCCGGCGCGCTGCAGCCGCGCGATGTCGCGGTAGGACGGCAGGACGAACTCGGCCGAGCAGTCGGCGCTGCCGGCCAGCACGCTCGCGTAGCGCACCTCGGGCCGCGCGGCGAGCGCTTCGGCGACGCCGGCGGCCGTGCCGGGCCGGCACCGCAGCCGGGCGAGCACGGGCACGCCGAGCCCGCACCGCAATACGTCGACCACGGCGATCACCCGCAGCTGCCGGCTCTCGGTCAGCTGCGCGGCGCGCCGCAGCACGGTGGACTCACTTGCGCCGACGTGCCGGGCGACGGCACCCCACGAGGCCCTGCCGTTGAGCTGCAGGGCACCGACGATGCGCCGGTCCAGGTCGGTCGCTTTGACTTCGTTCTGCACGAGACGCATCCTGAATGCAGGAATACGTCAAGTCAAGGGGTCTTGATGCAAGAAAGAGTCAACTGGCGCGGATGACGCCCAGGCCCAGAGGGGTGATCTCGTGGATCTGCGACTTGCCCACGCGCGTGCTGGTGATGAGCCCGCTCGCCCGCAGCACCGACGCGTGCTGACTGGCCGTGGCCAGCGAGATGTCGGTCAGCTCCGCGAGCTCGCTCGTGTTGCAGCGGGTGATCGCCACCGTCATGAGAGCGCGGGCGCGGGTCTGGCCGAGCAGCGCGGCCAGGGACGGGCCGGGCTCGGCGTCGCTGTCCAGGCTGGTGTGGCCGATCGAGTAGACGAGCACCGGCGGCAGGCCCGGGTCCTTGTACGTCGTCGGCATGCCGTGGGCGAAGAACGTCGGGAGCAGCCGGAGGCCGCGGCCGTCGAGGTGCAGGGTCTGCTCGACCGGGAACCGGACCTGCAGCACCGGCGGGCTCCACGTGATGTCCGGGTGCAGGATCGAGAGCAGCAGCTGGGGCCCGCCGCGCTCGAGGCTCGACTGCAGCCGGCGGCGCTCGCGCGCGACGGTGCGGCGGATCGCCGGCCAGTCCGGGGCGAGGCACTGGCGGTAGTAGTCGTGCAGCGCCGTGCCGAGCCGGCGCAGCTCGCGCGTCTCGCCGTCGCCGAGGCGGCGCAGCCACGGCGGCACGCGGGTGCCCTGCGCGGCGAGCTCGGCGACGTCGGCGGCCAGGAGCCGCGCCGGGGTTTCGAGCACCGCCGTGATGCCGTCGCCGACCGTGGGGGCGCCGGGCGGGGTGAGGAAGTCGGGGCAGTACCCGTACGGCGGGACGGCGGACATGAGCAGCCGCCCCGACGCGGGGACCGCGGAGCGTGACCCCCGGCGCCACCGGCCGAAGAACGGCTCGCCCTCGGGTCGCCGGATCCGGTAGCTGCTCATCAGCAGCTCCCACATCGGGTCGGCGTCCTCGGCGATGGTCAGCTTCGCCAGGTCCGCGTCCGTGAAGTGAATCTCCAACATGCCGGGCGCACCCCTTTCCCGGCGAGGATAGCGCTGGTCGGGCGCGATTTCCGCCGCGGCAGCCGTGATCTTCGCCGGGCCTCGTTTCGGCCAGGTGCGAAACGTTTTCGGGTTCGTTGACGCCGCTCGCACGCACCTGGGAGGTTTCTCCTCGACGGGACGTGCCCGCAGCCGGCTGGGGGAGGGTTGCGGGCACGTCCCGTGACCGGGGACGGCCGCCGCGTGCGGGCCACCCGGCGGGGACGTCCGAGGCGGCGATGCCGGGCGCCCGCCGTGCGATCCTGGTCGCATGGCGCAGCCCGGCGATCCCCGATCGGACGACGAGGTCGATCCGGCGATCCGCACCCAGATCCTGCTCGCCGAGTACAGCGCGCTGCGGACCGAGACCGAGCGCCGCGCGACGGTTCAGTGGAGCGTGTTCGCCCTCCAGCTGGCGTCCGCGGGCGCGATCTCCAGCGTGGCTATCTCGACGTCGAACTTCGCCCTGCTGCTGCTCATCCCGTTCGCGGCGTACCTGCTCGGCTGCCGCTACATCCTGCACGACTTCCACATCAAGCTGATCCGCCGGTACGTGCGCGAGTCGCTGGCGGAGCGGCTGGGCGGGCAGGTCCGGTGGGAGTCGTGGCGGACCTCGGCGCTGGCCGCCCCCGCCACGCGCGGCTGGTTCAGCGTCACCGGCTGGAACTTCGCGCACCCGACCAGGCTGGCGTTCGAAGGTGTCGGCTTCCTGAGCCTGGCCGCCGCGCTGCTGGCCGCGGGGTACCGGTGGTGGCGGACGTCGGTGCCGTGGCCGCTGACCGCCGGGTTCCTGCTGGGCTGGCTGCTCGGGCTCGGCGTCGTCCTGCTGCTGGGCCAAGCCTTCCGGCGCGCCTCGGATCTGTGAGGGTCGTCCTGCGCCGGCGATGTTAACTTTGGGACAAGCCTGGAGGAAGGACAGCGATGAGCGAACCCGGCCGGGTCGCGCCCGCGCGGCGCCGGGGGCTGGCCGACGAGGTCGCCGACCGGATCCGGGACGCCATCTTCGACGGCGCCTACCCGCCCGGCAGCCAGCTGCGCGAGGTGGAGCTGTCCGCCGCGCTGGGCGTCAGCCGCGGGCCGGTGCGGGAAGCCCTGCTCCGGCTCGAGCGGGAAGGCCTGGCGCGCAGCGAATGGCACCGCGGCGCGACCGTGACGGCGCTGTCCGAGCAGGACGTCGCCGAGCTCGACACGCTGCGGGCGGCCCTCGAACAGCTCGCCGTCGCGCTGGTGATCGAGCGAGCCCCGGCCGAGGGGCTGACGGCCGTCGACCTCGCCGTCGCGCACATGGCGCGGGCCGCTGACGAGCACGAGATGGTCCGCTGCGACATCGGCTTCCACGACGCCGTCTACGCCGCCGCGGGTCACCGGCGGCTGCTCGAGGCGTGGCAGGCCATCCGGTCGCAGGTGCACCTGTTCCTGCTGACGCGCGTCGGCGTCGAGGCCGACGGCTACCTCGCCGCCATCCCGGAGGAACACCGTCGGCTGGCCGCCGCGCTGCGCGCCGGTGACCGCGAGGCGGCACTGGAGCTGTTCGCCACCCACCGCCGGCACGCGTTCGACATCCTCACCGGCAAGGGACCCTCAGCCGGCCGGTGACGGCTCGGCCGTGAGCGCGGCGTCGGCGAAGCCCGCGGTCAGCGCCCGCAGCGCCGCGTCCAGGTAGACCGTCAGGTCGGCGTCGGCCCGGGCCGACCAGCGTTCGTACGCCGCGCGGCACGCCGCCAGCACCGCCCGGCCCACCGCCAGCGGGTACAGGGAATCCGCGGGCTGGCCGGTCCGCGTGCCGACGTAGGCGCTGACCGCGCGTTCCCAGGCGTCGTAGTGGATCGTCGCGCTCGCGGCCAGCTCGGGCACCGAGCTGAGCAGGCTCATCCGCAGCCGCAGCTCGGGGACGTCCTCGGCGCGGTAGTGGTTCGCGGCCAGCACCGCCTCGCGCACGGCGTCCATCACGGGCAGGTCGCCGGGCGCGTCGGCGAGCAGCTTCCGGATCGTCTCGACCTCCCGGTCGAACTCGTTCCACAGGACGTCGGACTTGGCGTCGTAGTACCGGAAGAACGTGCGGCGGCTGACGCCGGCGGTCGCGGCGATCTCGTCGACCGTCGTCTCGTGGAAGCCGCGTTCGGTGAACAGGCGCAGCGCGATGACCTCCAGCTCACGGGCGCTGGTGCCCGGCGGGCGGCCGCGGCGGGCGACGGGGGGCGGTTCGGTCATCCGAGTGCGGTTTCCTTCGGGAGCCTTGTTTCCGACACGGGGTGACATTACTCTGCCTGATATTCGTCACCGAGTGTCGAAATAGGGAGCTGACCATGCGGCTGGCGGAGCTGCCCTCGCCGGACGTCGCCGAGCGCGCGGCGGCCGGGGCGATCCTGGCGGTGCCGGTCGGCGCGACCGAGCAGCACGGCCCGCACCTGCCGCTGACCACCGACACCGACATCGCGCAGGCCCTGTGCGACGGGCTCGCGGCCGCCCGGCCGGATGTCCTGGTGGCGCCCGCGGTCGCGTACGGCTCCAGCGGCGAGCACGCGGGCTTCGCCGGGACGCTGTCGATCGGCCAGGAGGCGACCGAGCTGCTGCTGGTCGAGCTGGGCCGGTCCGCGGCCGAGACGTTCGGCCGGCTGCTGTTCGTCTCCGCCCACGGCGGCAACGCGGGCCCGGTCGCGCGGGCCGTCGCCCGGCTGCGGGCCGAATCGCGCGATGTCGAGGTCTTCCGGCCGCGGTGGCCGGGCGACCCGCACGCCGGCCGGCCGGAAACGGCGTTGCAGCTGGCGTTGCGGCCTGCCCGGGTGCGGATGGACCGCGCGGTCGTGGGGGACACGCGGCCGCTGGGGGACGTGCTGCCGCTGCTGCGCGAAGGCGGCGTCCGGGCCGTGACGGCGACCGGAGTGCTGGGCGATCCGACGTCGGCGACGGCGGCGGAAGGCCGGGAGCTGCTGGCCGAGCTGACGGCCGCCCTGGTGTCCCAGGTGGACCGCTGGCACCCGGTGGTGGCGCGATGACCCCGGTGTCTCTTGTGGACGATCCGGCGGTGGTCGCATGAGCGCGCGCACCGCCCTCGTCACCGGCGCGGCCCGCGGGATCGGCGCCGCGACCGTCCGCCGCCTGGCGGACCAGGGTTACGCCGTCCTCGCCGTCGACGTCACCGCCGACGACCCGGCCCTGCCGTACCCCATGGGCACCGCGGCCGAGCTGGCCGCCGTCGTCGAGAAGGCGGGCGGCGACGTCGCGGCCTTCGTCGCCGACGTCCGCGATCCCGAAGCCATGGCCGCCGCCGTCGCCGAAGCCGAACGTCGCTGGGGCGGGCTCGACGTCGCGATCGCCGCCGCGGGCGTGATCGCCGGGGGACTACCGCTCTGGGAAGTCCCGCAAGCGCAGGAGAAAGCCGTGCTCGAGGTCAACCTGAACGGCGTCGTCCACCTCGCCCGGGCCGCCGTGCCCGCGTTGCTGCGCCGGCCCGAGCCCCGCGCCGGGCGCTTTCTCGCCGTCGCCTCGGCCGCCGCGACCCGCGGCCTGCCGATGCTGGCGGCCTACTGCGCCGCGAAGTCCGGTGTCGCCGGGCTGATCCGCGCGCTCGGCGCCGAGCTGGGCCGCACCGGCGTCACCGCCAACGCCGTCAGCCCCGGCTCGACCGACACGCCGATCCTCGCCGAGAGCGCCCGGCTCTACGACCTGCCCGAGGCCGCCGCGTTCGCCGGTCAGCAGCCGCTCGGCCGGCTCCTCGACCCGGCGGAAGTCGCCGCCGTGCTGGCGTTCCTCGCCGGCCCGGACGCCCGTGCGATGACCGGCGCGGTCGTGCCGGTGGACGGAGGGCTCGCCCTGTGACCCCGTTGCCGCCCGGGTTCCGCGTCGCGCTGGACCAGGACACCCGCGAACTGGCCGACGGACTCTGGTTCGGCGGGTCCCCGGCCCGCGTGCTGCGGCTGACCGGGGCCGGCCGCAAGGCGTGGCAGGAGCTCGGCGACGGGCCGGTCACCTCCGCGGCCACGGGCGCGCTCGCCCGCCGGCTCACCGACGCCGGTCTCGCGCACCCCGTGCCGCCGGAGCCCGGCGCGCCCGCGGACGTCACCGTCGTCGTCCCGGTCCGCGACCGCGCGGAGCTGCTCGGCCGCTGCCTGGCCGGGCTCGACCACAAGCACCCCGTGCTCGTCGTCGACGACGGCTCCGACGACCCCGCCGCCGTCGCGGCCGTGGCCGCCGCGCACGGCGCGAAGCTGGTGCGCCGCGACGTCAACGGCGGCCCCGGCGCCGCGCGCAACACCGCGCTGGAGCACGTGTCCACCGAGCTGATCGCCTTCCTGGACAGCGACTGCGTCCCGGCCGGCGGCTGGGCCGACCGCCTCGCCGCGCACTTCGCCGACCCGCTGCTCGCCGCCGTCGCCCCCCGCGTGCGCGCCCTGGCGCCCGACACCTGGGCCGGCCGGTACACCCGCGCCGCGGGCAGCCTCGACCTCGGCGACCGGCCCGCGCGGGTCGCGCCGGGCACGCGGGTGTCGTACGTCCCGACCGCCGCGCTCGTGGTCCGCCGCAGCGCTTTGACGTCGGTCGCGGTCGACGGCTCGGTGTTCGATCCGGCGCTGCGCGTCGGGGAGGACGTCGACCTGGTCTGGCGAATCCACGAAGCCGGCTTGCGGGTCCGCTACGCCCCGGACGTCGCCGTCGGCCACCACGAGCCGGAGACCTGGCGTGACCTGCTGGGACGCCGGGCGCGCTACGGCACGTCCGCCGCGCCGCTCGCGTTGCGGCACCCGAAAGCGCTGGCGCCCTTGGCGTTGCACCCCTGGCCCGCGCTGACCGTCGGCGCGCTGCTGGCCCGCCGCCCGGCGCTCGCCGCGCTCGCGTTCGGCGGCTCGGTGGGCAGCATGGTCCGGCTCCTGCGCGCCCACGACGTCCCGGCCGCCGGGGTCGGGCGCGCGATGGCCACCGCCGTCCGCCAGACCTGGCTCGGGTGCGGCCGTTACGGCACCCAGTTCGCGGCCCCGCTCCTGGCCGCGCTGCTGGTGCCCGGCGGTCGGCGGCGATGGGGCCGCCGCGCTGCCGTCGCTTCGCTGCTGCTGGGCCCCCCACTGACCGCGTGGGCGCAGCGGCGGCCGGAGCTCGATCCCGTCCGCTACACCGCGGCCGCGATCGCCGACGACATCGCCTACGGCGCCGGCGTCTGGGCCGGCTGCCTGGCGCAGCGCACCACGGTGCCGGTCCGCCCGGCCGTCGTGCGGCGCCCGCTCAAGATCGACCCGAAGGGAAAACGATGACCTGGTTCGAGTCCGTCGCCGAAGCCCGGCGACGCGCGAAGAAGCGTCTCC
This sequence comes from Amycolatopsis sp. NBC_00355, assembly GCF_036104975.1. Taxonomy (GTDB): domain Bacteria; phylum Actinomycetota; class Actinomycetes; order Mycobacteriales; family Pseudonocardiaceae; genus Amycolatopsis. The sequence continues at coordinate 418,949 of NZ_CP107982.1, forward strand.
CCGGTTCCGTCTACTCCGCCCTGATCGCCGGCTCCGAAAAGGGCCTGACGCTGGCCGACAACCTCGGCGCGTTCGACGAACTGCGGTTCGCGCCGCGCACCGCCGGGCACTTCGGCCAGCGCGACCTGAGCACGCACGTGCTCGGCCGCGACGTCGCCCTGCCGGTGCTGATCTCCCCGACGGGCGTGCAGGCGGTGCACCCGGACGGCGAAGTGGCGGTGGCGCGGGCCGCCGCCGCGCGCGGGACGTCGATCGGGCTCAGCTCGTTCGGCAGCAAGCCGATCGAGGAGGTCGTCGCGGCCAACCCGAACACCTACTTCCAGGTCTACTGGACCGGCACCCGCGAGGACATCCAGCGCCGCCTCGAGCGCGCCCGCGCGGCCGGGGCCGTCGGCATCATCCTGACCCTGGACTGGTCGTTCTCGCACAGCCGCGACTGGGGCAGCCCGCACATCCCGGAACGGCTGAACTTCCGCGAGCTGCTGCGCTTCGCCCCGGAAGGCCTGACGCACCCGCGGTGGCTGCTCGACTACGTGCGCACCCGCGCGCTGCCGGACCTCGGCGTGCCGAACATGGCCCGGCCCGGCGAACCGGCGCCGACGTTCTTCGGCGCGTACGGCCAGTGGATGCAGACGCCGCCGCCGTCGTGGGAGGACGTGGCCTGGCTGCGGGCGCGGTGGGACGGCCCATTCCTGCTCAAGGGCGTCATCCGGGTCGACGAGGCCCGCCGCGCGGTCGACGCCGGCGTCAGCGCGATTTCGGTGTCCAACCACGGCGGCAACAACCTCGACGGCACCCCGGCGACGATCCGCGCGCTCCCGGCGATCGCCGAGGCGGTCGGCGACCGCGTGGAAGTGCTGCTGGACGGCGGGATCCGCCGCGGCAGCGACGTCGTCAAGGCGCTGGCCCTGGGCGCCCGCGCCGTGCTGATCGGCCGCGCGTACCTGTGGGGCCTGGCGGCGGACGGCCAGGCGGGCGTGGAGAACGTCCTCGACGTGCTGCGCAACGGCATCGACTCGACGCTCTTGGCGCTGGGCAAGCAAAGCGTGCACGACCTCACCCGGTCGGACGTCCTGGTGCCCCCGGGGTTCGAGGCCGATCTCGGCGTCGCCGTCGGCTGATCACCCGACGTCGGTGACCGGGACGGCGTTGACGAACCCCTCGAAACCGGGCGGGCGGTACGTGGCGTCGGCGTCGTGCCGGCGCACGGCGGTCGACGCGACCGACATGGCGACGGCGTTGCGCAGGTCGAAGCGAAGCCGCTCAAGGCGTCGCTGCAGGCAGTAGATCCCCTTGCGCGACTGGTGGATCTCGCCGAGGGGGTTCGCGTGCACCGCGGGGAGTTTCTCCACGCCCCATCCGGCGTCGGTCGTGAACGCACCGTCCCGGAACCCCAGACCGTGCCTCGCCGCCCGGCCCGCCAGCCACATGAGCGCGATGTCCGACAGGGACGAGTCCGGGTAGCCGCCCCCGACGTCGCTGTGCACCCCGGAGAACCAGACCTGCTCGAGCACCTGGTCGCCGGCGTCGTCGTGCCGCGTCCACAGCGCCGGGCTGAAGGCCTTGCGCTGCTCGTCGATCGCGACGGCGTGCGCGGCGACGTCGACCCTGCTGCTCAGCTCGGTGTCGTGGAAGGCGAAGCGCCGGTTGATCCAGTTCGTCAGGAACTTCGGCCCGATGGTCGGGATCCCCAGCGCGCCCACCGTGTCCCACACGCCGATGAACCGGATCCGGGTGTGGAAGTCCGCCGTCTCGTGGCTGTAGGACCGCCGGAACAGCTCCGACTCGATGTCCCGCGGCTTGATCGCCCGGGCGCGGTACAACGCGTAGGCGTCGTCGATCCGCTCGATGGCGGCCGCCTTGAGGACCCCGGCGTTCCGGATCAGCCCCGCGACGCTGCGGGCGGTGAAGGCACCGCGGCTGAACCCGAACAGGAAGATCTCGTCACCCGGCTCGTAGTTCTCGACGACGAACCGGTACGCGCGGAGCACGTCGTGGGACACGCCGACCCCGAACGCGCCGCCACGCAGCCTCGGCCGGCCGTAGGACCCGACACCGCGGTGGTAGTACAGGAGCTGCGGGACGCCGTCGGTTTTCCCGGCGACGGCCAGCGCCAGCTTCGTGACGTTCGTGGGACTCGGCGTTCCCCCGGAGGTCTGGTCCGGTGTGTTCCACGTGCCGTCACAGCAGATCACGAGACGTTTCACGGCAGCCCTCCCGGGTGCGTCGAGGGCGGAGACCCCTTCTTGCACGGGGTCGCAGGAGCGGTGGCCAGGTTACTCGGGCCCCGCGCACGTCACCCGGATGGCGTATTCGCGTCCGGTCGTTCCCGACGTCCGGGGCTGGACCGCCGGCCCCCGGGACTGGTAATCCTTCGTGGATGACGATGGACGCGATCGCCCTGCACAGCATCAACCCGTGGGAAGTGTCCTTCCTGCGGGAGGAGGTGGCCGGCTACTTCGCCCACGGCATCGAGTTCGCACCCGGCGCCACGGTCCTCGACGTCGGTGCGAACGTCGGCGTCTTCTCGGCCGCGGTCTACGAGCGCCTCGACGGCGACGTGCGGATCTTCGCCTTCGAGCCGTTGCCACCGCTCTACGAGACGCTGGAGCGCAACGCCCGCGAATTCTTCGGCGGCCGGCTGACCGCGCTGCCGTTCGGGTTGTCGTCGGCCGAGGACGAACTCGCCTTCAGCTACTTCCCGGCCGCGACGATCTTCTCGTCTTCCTTGCGGGACGCGGGAAACGTCGAAGCCGAGCGCAAGCGTGTCACGGCGAGCATCGTCGAGATGATCCGCCGTGGCGGCCTCGGTTCCACGGCCCGTCGCGTGCCGTCGCCGGTCCTGCGGGGGATCGTCGGCCGCAAGCTTCGGGTCATGCGGGACCTGGAGACGCACCGGGTCCGCGTCAGGCCGTTGTCGCCGGTGCTCGACGAGCACGCCATCGACCGCGTCGACCTGCTGAAGGTGGACGTCGAGGGCGCGGAGCTGGACGTCCTGCGCGGCATCGAGGACCGCCACTGGCCACTGATCCGGCAGGCGGTGGTGGAGGTCGAGGGCTGGCGGCGCAACCGGGACACGATCCGGGAGGTGTTCGCGGGGAAGGGGTTCACGGTGAGCGCGGAGCAGGACCCGGTGCAGGAGGCCGCGGACATCGGGATGGTGTTCGCCGTTCGCTAGCCGCGCCGCCGGCGGAGGAGCACGAAGGTCACGATCGACGCCGCCGCCAGTACCGCGGACAGGGCGGCCAGGAAGATCGTGGCGCCGGTGAAGGCCAGGGAGTCCCGGACGTCCCAGAGCGTGGTGTCCGGGCGCTCGGGGTCGTAGCCGACGCGGAGCCGGTCGCCGGTCGCCAGGCCCGGGTCGCGCGGGAAGTCCTTGAGCCGGGCGGTGATCTCCCGGCCGGCCGCGGTCGTGAACCGGACGTCGACGTTGTAGCTGGACTTCGTCGGCACGACCGCCGTGACCGTGGCCGGCGCTTCCTGTCCCGACGCCCGCAACCGGCTCTCGGTCCGCTGCACGGCGACGGCCCCGAGCGCGACGGCGACGGCGAGCACGAGCCCGGGGACGAGGACCCACACGGCGGCCCGGCGTGGCCTGGCCGGGGCGGGTTCGCGACGCCGTCGCATCCGGGCGACAGGGACCGGCTCGGGTTCGCTCATGTGTCCAGTATGGACGAAGGATCACGGTTCGCGGGTCAGGTCCAGCAGCTGCCGTTCCAGCCGCCGGGCGGCGGGCACGTCGATGCCGACGCCCCACAGCGGTGCCGTGCTCGCGCCGTCCGCCGCCGCGACGACCAGGGTCACCACGTCGGGCGGAAGGCCGTCCGCGTGGAGCTCGCGGTCCCACCGCTCGGCGTCCGCGCGGGCCAGCTCGGCGACCTCGGGGATCGAGATCAGCTGGGCGATCAGCGCGATGTTCTCGCGGATCGCGACCTCGTCCTGGGACGTGTCCAGCGACGCCCGGACGTACGCGCGGGTCAGCCGGCCGGGCCGGGTGTCCACCGGGTCGAGCGCGGCGGACACCTCGGCCCGGAACGTGTCGAGGAGGTCCTGGGCGAGCGCGCGCACCAGCGCGTCCTTGGCCGGGAAGTGGTACAGCAGCCCGCCTTTCGACACCCCGGCCGCGCGGGCGATGTCGTCCAGCGACGCGGAGAACCCGCGCGCGCGGATCGTCTTCCCGGCGGCGTCGAGCAGGGTCCGGCGCGTTTCTTCGGGGCTGCGCCCGGCTTTGCGAGGCATCGTCAGTCCTTTCCGGACGGGATCGTACGCCAGGCGATCAGCGCGGCGACGGCGGTGACGACGGCCGCCGCGACCGACGTCACCTGCATCGCGCCGGTGAACGCCTGCCGGGCGCTTTCGGCCGCCGGCGACGCCGGGTCGAGCACGGTCACCGCGGCCGCCAGCGACTCCCGGACCTCGGGTGCCACCGCCGGCGGCAGCAGCCCGCGGTAGACGAGTGTCACGAGCGAGCCGAGCAGCGCGATGCCCAGCGCGGCACCGAGTTCGTACGCGGTTTCGGAGATCGCCGACGCCGAGCCCGCCTTGTCCCGCGGGACGGCGGACAGCACCGAGTCCACGGTCAGCGTCAGCGCCAGCCCGACCCCGAGGCCGACCGGCACCAGCGTCAGGCCCAGCCACACGTACTGCGGCGCCTGCTCGGTGACGGCGACCAGCAGCAGCCCCACGGCCGTGACAGCGAGGCTGACGGCGACCGCGCGTCCCCGGCCGAGCCGCGTGACGACCACGCCGACCGCGGCGACGACCACGATCGAGGCCAGCGTCGCCGGCATCTCGGCCAGCCCGGCCTGCAGCGGGCTGAAGCCGCGGACCAGCTGCAGGTACTGCGAGAAGAAGAACAGCAGGCCCATCAGCGCGAAGACCGCGACGAAGTTCGCCACGACGGCACCGCTGAAGGCGCCGTTGCGGAACAGGGTCACGTCGATCAGCGGATCGCTCACCCGGCGCTGCCGCCGGACGAACAGGACACCCGAGACCAGCCCGATCGCGGCCGTCAGCACCACCCGCGCGTCGACGCCGGAACCGATGACGTGCTTGACCGCGTAGACCAGCGGCACGATCGCGGTCATCGAGAGCGCGGCCGAGAGCAGGTCGAACCGGCCCGGATTCGGGTCACGCGACTCCGGCAGCAGCCACGCGCCGGCGATGAGGAAGCCGACGACGATCGGCACGTTGATCAGGAACACCGAACCCCACCAGTAGTGCTCCAGCAGCACGCCGCCGACCAGCGGGCCGAGCGCGATGCCGCCACCGGAGCCCGCCGACCAGATCGCGATGGCGCGGGTGCGCTCGCGGGCGTCGGTGAACAGGGTGCGGATGATCGACAGCGTCGAGGGCATGATCGTCGCCGCCGCGATCCCGAGCAGCAGCCGCGCCGCGACGAGCACGCCGGCGGTGGGGGAGAAGGCGGCCAGCGTGGACGCCACCCCGAACGCCGCGGTGCCGATGAGCAGCACCTTCTTACGACCGAACCGGTCGGCGAGGTTACCCGCCGTGACCAGCAGGCCGGCCAGCGCGAGCGAGTAGACGTCGCCGATCCAGAGGATCTCGGTGGCGCTGGGGGAGAGCTCGCGGGTCAGCGACGGCACGGCGAGGTAGAGCACCGTGCCGTCGACGGCGAGCAGCAGCACGGCGCCGACCAGCACGCTCAGCGCCGCCCAGCGGCGGCGGTGGCTCAAGGGCGCGGAGGTGGGCGCGTACGTGGTCATGCCAGTTACTGTACCGGCTGGACGGTATAGTAAGCCAGGTCAGACCGGTCACACCGCGTCGGGCTTCGAGAGGAAGAAGTACGCGTAGTGCCGGTCGAGCGCGTTGCGCGGCACCAGCTGGACGGTCTCGGGCTTGAGGCCGCAGCGCTCGGCGAGCTCCCAGAACGCCGCGATCGGGTAGGTCGTCATCTCGGCGAGGCCCGACCGGTAGTTGCGCCGCCGTGGCCGCGTCCACCAGCTGCCCGGGTCGTACTTGATCTGGATCAGCGCCAGGCCGCCGGGCGCGAGCAGCCGGGTCGCGATGCGGAGCAGGCGCTCGCCGTACTCGGGGGTGGGGATCAGCTCGAAGACGTAGAAGCTGAGGAAGACGTCGCACGGCTCGGTGATCCGCCGCAGCGCCGCTTCCGGCGCGTCGACGTCGATGGAGACCGGCGTGAACGGCGTCTCGCACGCCCCGGCGACCTGGCGCTCGCACTCCTTCAGCGTCTCGCCGGAGATGTCGACGCCGATGTAGTGCTCGGCGCGTGGGGCGAACGCGACGGCGTTGGCGCCGCCACCGCAGCCCCAGTCGACGATCCGGTCCCACGACCGGGTGAAGCCGGTCATCCGGGCGCCGCGCTCGAACAGTTCGAGGTGCTCACGGCCGATCGCCGACCAGAGGTCGTTCTCGTCGAAGACCGAGGCGCCCCGCCAATGGGAGTTCGCGCGCCACCGGTCGTCGGCGGGCCGGTGCCAGTAGTCCTGGGCGTCGGCCGAAATCCGGCGCTGGGACTGCTTGGCGCCCACGGCCGCAAGGGACCGTTGGACGAGTTCTTCGGTGTGCCGGGCGAGTCGTTTCGCCTGGTCGATCGGGGTGGTGCGCATGACCGAGTCTGTGTCGGCGCGGCGGCCACCGCGATCGGCCGGACGGCCTGATCATTCCGGGCCGGACGGCCCTACCGCCGCGCGCGGCGCGGGTAGGCTGGGAAGAGCCGGAAGGAGGCGGACATGGCGCCTGAAGAACTGATCGTCGAGTTCGCCTTGACGCGGCTCGACCACCCGGACCTGGACATCGAGGAGCTGGCCGCGCTGGTGGTCCGCCGCGGCGGACCGGAACGCGAGCTGGAGTTCGCCTCCCGCAACCTGGCCGACCGCGGCGAGCTGCGGGGAGCGGCGTTCCCGGCGGCGGTGGAGCACGTGCTGCGGGTGGTGCTCACGTTGCGCGGCCGCTCGGACTGACACCGATCCCGGCGACCACGGGCTGCCCAGCTCTTGTGGTGGCTATTCCCGGGCGGTGAGTTGCACCGGCGCCGGCCGTCGGCCGCCCTCGGACGGCCGTCATGCGGACCGGAGTAGCCGAGACGGTTGCCGGAGTGGCCGAGACGGTTGCCGGAACTGCCGACGCGGCGACCGGAGTCGCCAACATGGCGGCTGGCGTGGCCAACACGGGGACCCGGAGTGGCCAACACAATGACCGGACCGGCCACCACCACGGTGGGCTTACGCGCCGCGACTACCTTGAGCCGTGGCATTGCCGGACACGGACCGGCCGCCGGGAACGCGCCTGCGCCGGTCCGAAGTGGACGGCTGCCCGGGACCGGACAGCGCTTTGACCGTTGCCGGACACCGCGATCGCCGCAGGACCGGCCGTTGTCGCCGCCGGCCCGCGCGCGGCGGGTGCCGCCGATGCCGGGACTGACCCGGCCTCGGGCGGCGGGTGCCGCTGATGTGGTGACTGGCCTGTACTGCAGGTGGTGGGTGCCGCTGATGTGGTGACTGGTCCCTGACGCGTGCGGTGGATGCCGCCGATGTCGTGACTGGCCCTGCCGCGTGCGGCGGGCGCCGCCGATGCCGGGACTGACTCCTGCCGCGCACGGCAGGCGTCGCCGATGTCGCGACTGACCCGACCTCGGGTGGTGGGTGCTGCTGATGTGGTGACTTAGGTGTGCCGCGGGTGCCGCGGGTGCTGCTGATGTGGTGACTGGCCTGTGCTGCGGGTGGCGGGCGCTGTCTATGTCGCGGCTGTCTCCGGATGGCGCGACTGCCGCCCGATGCCGTGGCCATCGCCGGTGGCCACGGCAGCCGACCCCCGGCACCCGGAGTCACCAGGACCGGTCGCGCCCCTAAGCCTCGCCCGCCGCGCGCCGCAGGCCGCGGCGGTCGAACACCAGCTCCCGGGCCGTGCCCAGCGCCGTTGCGATCGCGCCCGCCAGGACCGCGTCCTCGCCCAGCTGTCCCGCCACGATCTCCGGTACCACCGGGATCGTCGCGGCCAGGGACCGCCGCATCGGTTCGGCCAGCAGGTCGGCGTTGCCGCCGATGCCGCCGCCCAGCACGATCAGTCTCGGGTCCAGGACCGCCGTCACCGCCGACACCACGTACGCGAGCTTCTCCGCCTCGTCCTCGACGACGCGCATGGCCCGTTCGTCGCCCGCGCGGGCCAGCCGGAAGACGTCCTTCGCCGAACGCGCCTTCGTGAGGCCGTGCTCGTGGGCCGCGTCGACCACGGCCTGGCCCGCCGCCGCGGACTCCACCGGGCCCGGCCGGCGGGCGTCGGCGCCGGTCGGCAGGGGGCCGAACGGCAGGTCGGCGATCTCGCCCGCCGCGCCGTGCGCGCCGCGGAACAGCTTGCCGTCCACCAGCAGGCCCATGCCGATGCCGGTGCCGACCGTCAGGCACACCAGCACGTCCACGCCGAGCGCGGCGCCGAGTGCGTGCTCGCCGACCGCGCACAGGTTCGCGTCGTTCTCGACCACGACGTCCGAGCCCGCCCCGGCCAGCCCGGCGACGAGCTCGTGCAGCAGCCCGCGCCGCTCCCAGCCCGGCAGGTTGGGCGCGCGGTGCACCGTCCCGGTGGCCGGGTCCGGGACGCCCGGCGTGCCGACGACGGTCGAGACGACCTCGTGCGGGTGCAGCCCGGCCGACGCGACGGCGCGTTCGACGGCTTCGCTCACCGTGCGCACCAGGGCGCTCGCCGAGCGGCACCGGTTGGGCTCGTCGAGCCGCGCGACGATGCTGCCGTCGAGGTCGGCGACGGCGACGCGGATGACGCGCCGTCCGATGTCGACGCCGACGACGTGGCCCGCGTCCGGCGCGGCCCGGTAGACGACGGCCGCCCGCCCGGGGCCGGCCAGGCTGCGCCCGGTCGCCCGGACCAGGCCGTGGTGTTCGAGGTCGAGCAGAGCTTGCCCCACGGTCGGTTTCGACAGCCCGGTGGCGGCCGCGATCTGTGGTCGCGTCGCTTCCCCGTGCGCGCGAAGCCTTTCCAGCACGAGACGCTGGTTCAGCGCCCGCATGCTGGCCGGAGTCCCCACCTGCGGCCCGTTTTGGCCCACCAAGTCCCCATCTCCTGTCTGCGTTGCCGCAAGTTTACCCACGGGCCTCTTTCGACTCCGCGCGTTTTATGTTAAGAAACTTTACTAACTATCGGACGGAGGCACGTCGTGAGTTCACCCACTCGTTCAGGGGACTCCGGGGCCGCGGTTCCCCCGCGGCCCGCCCTTGAGCGCAAGATCGGCCCGCTGCAGGCCACCGCGATCAACATGACCCAGATGTGCGGTATCGGCCCGTTCGTCACGATCCCCGCCATGGTCGCCACCATGGGCGGCCCGCAGGCGATGTTCGGCTGGGTCATCGGGGCGATCGTCGCGCTGGCCGACGGGCTCATCTGGGCCGAACTCGGCGCCGCCATGCCGGGCGCCGGCGGCACCTACATCTACCTGCGCGAAGCGTTCCAGTACCGCACCGGCCGGCTGATGCCGTTCCTGTTCGTCTGGAGCGCGGTGCTGTTCATCCCGCTGATCATGTCGACCGGCATCATCGGGCTGGTCCAGTACCTCGGCTACCTGGTCCCGGGTGTCACCGACGACGCCGGCGTCACGGTGCTGGGCAAGATCATCGGCATCGGCGTCACGCTGCTCATCGTGCTGGCGCTGTTCCGCAAGATCGGCCAGATCGGCAAGCTGACCACGGTGCTGTTCGTGATCATGCTGGTCGCGGTGCTCACCACGATCGTCGCGGCCGCGACGCACTTCAGCGCGTCGCAGGCGTTCGCGTTCACGCCCGGCGCGTTCAGCTCCGCCGGCCAGGGCACGTTCTGGGGCGGCCTCGGCGCCGGCCTGATCATCGCGATCTACGACTACCTCGGTTACAACACCAGCGCCTACCTCGGCGGCGAAGTCCGCTCCCCGGGCCGGACGCTCCCGCGGTCGATCCTCTTCTCGATCGTCGGCATCATGAGCCTGTACTTCCTGCTCCAGGTGGGCGTGCTCGGCTCGATCCCGCTGGAGGAGCTGAAGAACGCGACGTCGGTCGCCTCCACGGTGCTCGAACAGGCCTGGGGCACCACCACCGCGAAGATCGTGACCGTCTTCATCGTCATCGCGGCCATCGGCTCGGTGTTCGCCGGCCTGCTCGGCGGCTCGCGCGTGCCGTTCGAAGCGGCGCGCGACAAGGTGTTCCTCTCGGTGTTCGCGAAGCTGCACCCGAAGCTCAACCTGCCGACCGCCGGCGTGCTCACGATGGGCGCCATCACGATCATCGGCTCTTTGTTCACCCTGACCGACGTGATCAACGCGGCGGTCGCCACCCTGGTGATCATCCAGTCGCTGGCCCAGGTCGCGGCCATCTGGGTGCTGCGTCGCCGGCAGCCGAACCTGAAGCGCCCGTACCGGCAGTGGCTCTACCCGTTCCCGACGCTGCTGGCGCTGGTCGGCTGGGTCTACATCTACGTCTCCGCGACCTGGCTGTCGATCGGGCTGTCGGTGGGCTGGCTCGTCGTCGGCGGGATCGCGTACCTGATCTACGCGAAGACCGAGAACACCTGGCCGTTCGGGCCCAAGGAGATCAACGAAGCGTTCGCCGACACCGAAGGGGCTCAGGCATGACGAACTCGCCCAAGGCCAGGATCGCCGCCGTCACGGCGCTGCTCCTGGTGCCCGGGGTGCTGAGCGTGGCCGCGCCGGCCTCGGCTCAGGAACCCGCTCAGCAGGAAGCGGCCCGGCCGCACGGCCTGAGCACCATCGGCGCGCAGGGCTGGCAGGTGCTGACCACCGCGAGGGTCGAGGACGGCGGCGACAAGGTCTCCACGCCCGGGTACGCCACCCGCGGCTGGCTGCCGGTGAAGCCGGACGACGCCGGCGCGCCCGGCACCGAGATCAACGCGCTGGTGCAGAACGGCAAGTGCCCGGACGTCTTCGTCTCGGACAACATGCGCAAGTGCTTCGGGTACGTCACCTCCGTCGGTCCGGTCGTCACCAAGCCGTTTTCCGACCCGTGGTGGTACCGCGCCGACTTCACCCCGGACTTCCACGCCGGCCAGAGCGCGAAGCTGACCATCCCGGGCATCGTCGGCGAGGGCGACGTCTGGGTGAACGGCAAGCTGGTGGCGTCGAAGGACATCGTGAGCGGCGCGTACGCCGGGCACACCTTCGACGTCTCGAAGCTGGTGAAGCCGGGCAAGAACACCCTGGCGATCAAGGTCTACCCGAACGACCCGTCGAAGATGTACACCCTCGACCAGGTCGACTGGGGCCAGATCCCGCCGGACAACAACACCGGCATCCAGTTCCCGCCGACCCTGCAGGTCTCCGACGCGCTCACCGGCGACAACGCGCACGTCGTGCAGGACAACGCACCCGATCTGTCCAGGTCCTCGCTGACGGTGAAGGTCGACGTCACCAACAACGCGGCCACCGCGCAGACCGGCGACGTCGCCGCGACGATCACGCCGCCTTCGGGCGCGCCGATCGTCGTCAAGCAGCGCGCGACGATCCCGGCGAACACCAAGCAGACGGTGACGTTCGCCCCGGTGAAGATCAGCAAGCCGAAGGTGTGGTGGCCCTACTCGATGGGCGACCAGCCGCTGTACACGCTGACCACGGCGGTCTCGCAGAACGGGAAGCTGTCGACGTCGTCGAAGAGCACCTTCGGCATCCGCACGGTGACCTCGCGGCTGGTCGGGAAGTCGGTGCCGCTACCCGACGGCGCGCGGCAGTTCTCCATCAACGGCAAGGACTTCGTCTTCCGCGGCGGCGGCTTCGCGCCGGACCTGTTCCTGCGCTACGACCAGGCCGACACCGCGCACCAGATCGCGCTGATCAAGAACATGGGCCTGTCCGGCGTCCGGCTCGAGGGCCACGACATGCCGCAGGACTTCTACGACCAGGCCGACCGCGCCGGGCTGCTCGTGATCGGCGGGTTCATCTGCTGTGACGCCTGGCAGCCCGAGGACGCCTCGACGCTGACCGAGCGCGACTACCGGATCATGCACGACTCGGCTTACACCATCGGGCAGATGGAGCGGAGCCACCCGAGCGTGTTCAACTACGGCTGGAGCGACAACGAGCCGGTGCCGCGCCAGGAGTCGGAGACGCTCAAGGCGTTCGAGGAAGCCGACTTCCAGGTGCCGGTGATCGCTTCGGCGGAGTACAAGAGCACGCCGACGCTGGGCAACTCGGGGGAGAAGGAAGGCCCGTACGACTGGGTCCCGCCGTCCTACTGGTACGACACGTCGCACTTCGACGCGGACGACTCCAGCCGCACCAACGCGGGCGGCTCGTGGGGCTTCGCGAGCGAGCAGAGCGCCGGGCACACCGTGCCGACGCTCGACTCGATCAAGCGGTTCCTCTCGCCGACCGAGCAGGCGAAGCTGTGGCAGGACCCGGCGTACAACCAGTACCACGCCAACTTCGAGCCCGGCCACGGCGGTTACGCGTTCGGCACGCTGTACACGCTCGACCAGTCGATCAGCCGGCGATACGGCAAGTGGAACTCGCTCAAGTCCTATGTGGACCTGGCGAACATCGCGAACTACGAGAACACCCGCTCGCAGTTCGAGTCGTTCCTGCACCACTCGACGGACAAGGACAACCCGGCGACCGGCGTCGTCTACTGGCAGCTGAACAAGGGCTGGCCGACGCTGCTGTGGTCGCTCTACAACGACGACGGCGACCAGGCCGGCGCGTTCTTCGGCGCCAAGAAGGCCAACAAGCCGCTGCACGCGATCTACGGCTACGACAACGGGTCCGTCACTCTGGACAACCTCGGCGCGGGCACCCAGTCCGGGCTTTCGGTGCAGGCCCGCGTACTCGACACCGCGGGCAAGGTCCTCGACGACCAGACGGCGTCCGGGCTCTCGCTGGGCTCGCAGGGCGTCAAGACCGGCGTCCTCAAGCCGAAGGTGCCGGCCGAGACGAAGGCGCCGGCTCCCGCGAAGGTGTATTTCGTCGAACTGCAGGTGAAGCAGGGCGGCAAGGTCGTCGACCGGAACGTCTACTGGCTCTCCACGCAGAAGGACGTCGTCGACTGGGGCAAGACCCTGGGCAACCCGCAGGCGACGCTGTCGCAGTACAGCAACCTGCAAGCGCTGCAGGACCTGCCGAAGTCGCAGGTCAGCGCCGTCGCCTCGACGAAGCCGGGGCGCGGGCCGAACGGCGACGACACCGTCACCACGGTCACCGTCACCAACACGTCGAAGACCCCGGCGGTCGGGTTCTTCCTGCGGGCCGACGTCCGGCGCGGCACGCCGGACGGGCACGAGGCCGGCGGTGACAACCAGCTCGCGGCCGCGACCTGGGACGACAACGACATCACGCTGTGGCCGGGCCAGTCGCAGACGCTGACCGTCACCTACAAGGCGTCCGACCTGCGTGGTGCGGCGCCGGTGATCAGCGTCGACGGGTTCAACACCGGCCGGATCGTGGTGGGGGCGGCCGGCGGGCACGGCCACCACGGGGACGCGGCGGTGGCGCCGCAGATCGAGGGGACCAGGGAGTGAGTGACAACCGGATTCTCGGGATCGACTTCGGCGGCACGAAAGTGGCGCTGGGGCTCGCCGACGACGACGGGAACCTGCTGGCGGCGTGCCGGCTGGACACCGACGCGCAGGCGGGAGCCGACCAGGTGGTCGTGCGGGCGCTCGCCGGGGCTCGTTCGCTCCTGACCGAGGCGGGCGCAGTGCCCACCGCGATCGGCGTCGTCAGTCCGGGGATCGTGCTGCCGGAGGAGATCCTGCTCGCGCCGAACGTGCCGGGCTGGGAGCAGCTGCACCTGGCGGAGCTGGTGGCGGCGGAGTTCCCGGCGGTCCCGATCTCGGTCGGGACCGACGCGAAGGCGGCGGCACTCGCGGAATGGCGGTGGGGCGCGCTGGCCGGGACCGATCCGGCCGTGTTCCTCTCGCTGGGCACCGGTATCGCCGCGGCGGTACTGGTCGGCGGCCGGGTGCTGACCGGCGCCAACGGAGCTGCGGGTGAGATCGGGTACAACCTGCTCTCGCCGCAGGACACCGGGGGTTTCGCCAGCGGAGCGGCGCCGCTGGAGGAAGCTGTCGGTGGGCGTGGGCTGGGCGGCCGGGCGAGCGGTCTGCTCGGCCGCCCGGTCACCGCGGGCGAGCTGTTCGCCCTCGCCAAGGAGAACGCCGAAGCCAAGGAGCTGGTGACCGCGGCGCTGGACGAGCTGTCGATGCACGTGGCCAACCTGGCGATCATGGTGGACCCCCAGCGCATCGCCGTGGGCGGCGGCCTGGTCCGCTCGGCGGACGTGTTGTTGCCGGCGTTGGCGTCCCGCCTGGCGCACGCGGTCCCGTTCCCCCCGGAGCTGGTCGCGGCGCGCTTCGACCAGGACGCGGCGCTGCTCGGCGCGATCGCCCTGGCCCTGGGGGATCAGTAACGACCGGGTGGCGTGCCGGTGCCCCGACCCGGCACGCCACCCGGTATCACGTCGAAGGAGCCGGAGAGAGCGAGCCGCTCTCCGGCTCTTTCACGCTTCCGCTGCCGCCTTCAGCGGTCATCGCCGGACACGTCGAGCAGTAGCTCCCCGGGGAGGGTCAGCAAGCGGCTCAGCAGGTCGCGGTCGAGTTCGACCGCGTGCTCGGTCGCGTGCGAAACGACCATGCAGAACCAGTCCGCGCGGTAACCGTCGCGCGCGAGACTCGACAGCTCGGCTCGCCGGGGTTCGAGAACATCCAGCAGTTGCCGCAGGTGCGTGGCGAGTTCGGCTTCGGTACCTGCCGGAGACGAGGACGAGCACCACAGCGAGTCCGTGCGGACCGCCCGGGAGCGAGGACTCACCGGCTCGCCCGCTTCACCGGCGGCGGTCGGGCCGATACCCAAGCGGCGTGTGACGTCGGCGGCCGTTCGCGCGCGATCTCCCAAGAGCCGGAAAGTGGCTGTGGTCGACATCAGGCCTGGGCCGCCGCGAGTTCCTCGGTGCGGCGGAAGGCCTCCGGCGACAGCTGGAACCACACCAGCACCGCGCTCACCGCCTGGATCGCCGCGACCATCACCCACACTCCGCGCAGGCTCCAGTGGGCCGCGACCAGGCCGCCGGTCAACGCACCCAGCGGTGTCAGGCCCCAGGCCAGCGCGCGGTGGCTCGTCAGCACCCGGCCGAGCAGCGGGGCCGGCGTGAAGCGCTGGCGGCTCGACTGCGAACACACGTTCCAGACCAGCACCGTCGAGGTCATGAAGACCAGCACCGCCCCGATCAGCGGCGGCCACGGCGGCAGCACGGCCAGCAGCAGCGGCGACACCGCGCCCAGCCCCTGCGCGAGCCGCATCGACCACGAGTAGCCGAGCCGGTCGACGATCCGCTGCACCACGAACGACGACAGCACCCAGCCGATCGCGAGGCACGCCAGCAGCAGGCCGTAGCCGACCGAGCCGACGTGCAGGATCTGCGTCGCGTACAGCACGAACATGGAGTTGCCCGCGCTCGCGGCGAACGAGCCCAGCGCGACGTTGATCGTGATCGACCGCAGCAGCGGCGTCCGGACCAGGTGGGTGAGCCCGGCCGAGAGGTCACGCAGCGGGTGCGTCCGCGCGGCCACGATCGACTCGGACGGGATCCGCCGCGCCAGCACCAGCGCGACCAGCGCGAACGCGGCGGCCAGCCACGCCGGTGCCCCGGTGCCGACGGCGATCAGGAACCCGGTCGCCGGCGGCACGATGAACTGCACCACGCCCCGGTCGATCACCGTCAGCCGCGCGTTGGCGTGGGCCAGCCGGTCCGGTTCGACCAGTTCGGGCACGAGCGCGCCGCTCGCGCCGTCCCCGAGCACCTGCGCCGACGTGATGACGAACGCGATGACGAGCAGCGCGGGCAGCGTCAGGGCCCCGGCCGTGGTGATCGCGGCCAGCACCAGCGCGGTCCCGACCTGCACGGCGTACGCCCAGGCGAGCACGGTGGTCCGCCGGACGCGGTCGATGAGCACCCCGGCGAACAGCGACAACAGCAGCCACGGCGCCTGCCCGGCCACGTTGACCAGCGACACCTCGCGCGGATCGGTGGTGATCGACACCGCGAGCAGGGGCAGCGCCGCCAGCAGCAGCCCTTCACAAGCCGAACCGGACACCGCTACGGCCTGCAGCCGCACCCATCTGCTGGTCATGATCGTTACCTTGCCTAACGATCGCGCCCGACCCAAGCGATTTACGCTCTAGGCTGATCACCGTGGATCAGCTCCGGGTGCCGTCACCGCTGGTCGAGCTGCGCGAACCCGGCCTCGGCGCGCGCGTCTACCTCAAGCGCGACGACCTGATCCACCCCGAGCTGCCCGGCAACAAGTGGCGCAAACTCAAGCACAACCTCCGCGACGCGGCCGGCGCGAAGAGGCTGCTGACCTTCGGCGGCGCCTACTCCAACCACCTGCTCGCCACGGCCGCCGCCGGGCACCACTTCGGCTTCGAGACGGTCGGCGTCGTGCGGGGTGAGGAGCACTGGCCGCTCAACGACGTCCTGAGCGCGGCCGTCGCCCACGGCATGGAGCTGACCTACCTCGACCGCACGGAGTACCGCGCGAAGGCCGACGCCCTTCCGGCCCTGCGCCGCGACTGGGGCGAGTTCTTCCTGATCCCGGAAGGCGGCGCGAACCCGGCGGGCGTGCGCGGCTGCGCGGAGCTGGTCGCCGAGATCGACGTCCCGTTCGACGTCGTCGCCTGCTCCTGCGGCACCGGCGCGACGCTGGCCGGGATCGCCGCCGCCCTCGCGCCCGGACAGCGCGCCCTCGGCTTCCCGGCGCTGAAAGGCGGCTTCCTCGACGCCGACGTCGCGCGCCTGCAGACCGCGACCTACGGCGGCCGGCGCGGCGACTGGTCGATCGACCCGGACTTCGCGTTCGGCGGGTTCGCCCGCCGCACCCCGGAACTCGACGCGTTCATCGACGGTTTCGAGGCCCGGCACGGCCTCCGGCTCAACTGGGTCTACGAAGCCAAGATGATGTACGGCCTCCTGGCGCGCGTCCGCCGGGGCGACTTCCCGGCCGGGACGACGATCGTGGCCGTCGTCGCGGGGTAGCTCAGCGGCGCACCCGGGTCGACTCGCGGACGACCAGCTCCGGGGTGAAGACCACGGCCTGACGTTCCGGCTTCGGGTCCGCTGTCTCCGCCAGCAGCAGCTCCGCCGCGGTGCGCCCGAGGCGTTGCGCCGGCTGGCGGACCGACGTCAGCGGGACCGCCGCCGCGCCCGCGAACTCGATGTCGTCGTACCCGACGATCGCCATCTCCTCCGGGACGCGCACACCCGCGCCCACCATCGCCTGCAGCACACCCAGCGCGAGCAGGTCGTTCGCGCAGAACACCGCCGTCGGCCGAGGACTCATGCCCAGCAGCCGGGACCCCGCGTCACGGCCCGAAGCGACGTCCAAGCCGAGCCCCTCCAGCACCGTCAGCTCCGCCGCCGAGCTCCCCAGCACCGACCGGACGCCCTGCTCGCGGTCGCGGCACTGGGCGAGGATGGCCGGGCCGTTGACGAACGCGATCCGCCCGTGGCCGGTCTCCAGCAGGTGCCGGGCGCCGAGCGCGCCGCCGGCGATGTCGTCCACCGCCACCGAACTCGCCTCGGACGTCGGGGCCTTGCGGTCGACGAAGACGTACGGCGTGCCACTGCGCCGGAACGCGTGCAGCGCCTCGCTCGACGCCCCGACCGGGCTCAGCAGCACCCCGCGCACGCGCTGCTCGGCGAACATCGCCAGGTACGACGCTTCGAGGTCGGAGCGCTGCCCGCTGTTGCAGGTGATGATGTTGAGGCCCTCGGCGTGCGCGGCCTGCTCGGCCCCGCGGGCGACGTCGACGAAGAACGGGTTCCCGAGGTCCAGCACCAGCAGCCCGAGGATCCGGCTGCTGCCGGCGCGCAGCTGCCGCGCGGACTCGTCACGGACGTACCCGAGCTCTTCGATGACCGAGAGCACCCGGTTGCGGGTGGCGGTCGCGACCACGTGCGGCCGGTTGACCACATTGGACACCGTGCCGATCGAGACGCCGGCCTGCTTGGCGACGTCCTTGATGCCGACCACCGCACCCCCTCTGGAGAAAAGCCGATCCTAGCATGCGGATGAAACGTTTCACTGAAGGCTGTTTCCCACCATAAGTCGCATGATCGCGGTACTAGGATTCGACGCGGCGTTCCTGCCACTGGGAGGAGTCCGGGTGCGGATCTTCACGATCGTCCTGTCACTGGTGCTGATGACGGCGCTCGCGGATGTGTCTGTCGGGGGCATCGCCTCGGCCGATCCCGTCCTCGAACACGACACCGACGATCCGGTACTGGCCGCGCCCGCGGTGACCCGGCCGGACACCCCGCACTGCACCGTCACGCTCGCTGACGCCTTCCGCTCCAACGCTGCAGACGGCACTTCGCAGTTCTACCAAGGCACGCTCACGCCGCCGAAGGCCTGCGCCGGACCGTGGGCGAAGGTCGTCATGGACCAGACCGTGACCGTCAGCGGGCGGCAGTACGACCGGATCGGCGACCTGAAGATCGGTGACGCCGAGGTCTGGTGGGGGACCACCGAAGAACCCAGCGGCGAGGGCAACCGCCCGATCACCTACCACTTCGACAAGGACCTCACGCCGTACAGCGCGCTGCTGCGCACGCCGCAGCCGTTCCGCGGCGGCATCGAGAACTTCACCTCCGACATCTACACCGGCGTCTACGCCCAGACCGTGACGCTCACCTACTACCGCGCCGACCGGAAACACCCGGCGCCCGACGTCGCCGACCACGTCACGGGGATGGGTCACGCCGACGCGACCCCCGCGGCGCCGACCGTCCACTTCACCGCGAAGGACCTGCCGCGCAACATCACCCGCGCGCAGCTCGAGGTGACGCTCGAAGGCCACGCCTGCGACGAGCAGTGGTTCGACGACGTCCCGGACGACGTCTCGGCGAAGTACCCGGCGGCGGGGATGTGCGGCCACGGGCCCTACCGCGAGGCGAACTTCGCGATCGACGGGACGGCCGCCGGGTCGGCGTTCACCTTCCCGCACATCTACTCCGGCGGGATCGTGCCGCAGCTGTGGCGCCCGATCGTGGCGATCGACACGTTCAGCCTCCATTCCGAGACCTACGACGTCACGCCGTTCGTCGGCAAGCTCGTCGACGGCGGCGCGCACGACCTGTCGTTCACCGTGCCCGACATCGGCGGCGAGTGGACCGTCGTGCCCACTCTGCTCCTCTACACCGACGACCACGCCGCGCGGACGTCCGGCGCGCTCACCCAGGACGACGTCGCGGCGGCACCGGTCCGGCAGACGACGGTGAAGGACATCTCCGGCGGTGTGAACGCGACGGTCACGGCGAAGCGCCACGACGTCACCGCGGGCTACGTCGACACCTCGGCGGGGCGCGTCTACACCCGCGTCGAGCGCACCCGCGACTACCGCAACAGCGACGACGTCACCGGCGGCGGCTTCACCCAGCACGTCGTGCAGGCCGACTCGGGCCAGCAGACCTCGACGTCCACTGTGGACGGCCGGGTCCGGTCGGCGGACCGGCACACCTGGTCCTACCCGCTGACCACCGACGCCACCGCGAACATCACCGACGACCAGAACCTGCGGATCTCCGGCGCCGCCGAGATGACCAAGATCCTCGGCGACCTCACCGGCGACGGCCGGAACTGGCGCCCGGTGCGCGCGTCGCGGGAATGGCTGTCCGCGTCCGGCGTGCTGGCCCGCACCAACGGCGTCAACACCGAAGCCGACGGGAAGTCCCAGACCCTCTACACCGGCCCTGACGATCTGGGCCGGCCCTACCTCCACTACATCGCGAGTGAACACGGGCGGATCACCCAGAACCGGGAGCTGCCGCCGCGGAGGTGAGGCTCAGGCCGGTTTGCGGCCCCACGCGGTGATCATCGGTGCGAGCATGAGGTCCAGGTCACCGCGCGCGAGGTTCGCGAGGTGTGTCCCGATCTCCTCGGGCGTCGCCAGGTCCGCGGCCAGGAGCCGGTCGCGGACGTGCCGGACCGTGGCCGCTTCCAGGACCGCGCACGCGGGGGAGGCGATGGGGAAGTAGGCCTCGGCGCCGACGTCGGTCAGGGCCGACTCACGCAGCAGCCGGGGCAGTGTGCGGCCGTAGGCGAGGTCCGCCCCTCGCTCGGCCATCAGCGTCCGGATCCGGGTGCGCAGCCGGTTCGCCAGCGCTTCGGCGGGGCCGCGTTCGTCCGGGCAGGCGAGGGGCTGCAGGGCCGGGTCGCCGTCCTCGATCACCAGCCAGCCGCCCGGCCGCAGCGCGTCGACCATGACCCGCATCGCGGCCGCGCGGTCCTTCAGGTGGACCAGGACCAGCCGGGCGTGGACCAGGTCGAACGTCTCCGGCGGCGGCGGGTCGCGGAGCACGTCGTGCCGGCGCACCTCGAGCACGCCGCCGGCCGCGGGTCCGGCCCACGACACGTCGATGTCCGTGGCCAGCACCCGGCCGCCGGACCCGACGCGCCCGGCCAGTCCGCGCGGCACCGAGACGCCGCCGGCACCGACCTCCCAGCACCGCCATCCTTCGCCGAGCCCCAGGTCGTCGAGGTGGCGGAAGGTCCACGGGTCGAACAGCTCGGCGAGTGCCGCGAACCGTTCGCCGGCCTCCGGACGCTCGTTGTCGAGCAGGTAGCGGTTCATCACACCAGCATGGCCCGGCCGGCACCGTGCGGGTACCGCGTCGTGGAGATACGTCGTGGAGATACGTCGTGGAGATACGCAGTCCACTTCGGACACGTGCGGCCCGGCCCGGCGCGGTTCGGTCACGTGAACCCCGTCTCGTGCCCGCTCACCCGATCGGGCTAGTGGGGTACTGTCGGAGACATGGGGAGTCTCCGCTCACGGGTCCTGGGCTGGGTCGGCCGACGCTATGTGGCGTGGCAGTCGAGAAAAGGCTTCGACCTCGAGAAGATGTCGTCCTTCCTGCCGGATTCGGCGCTGCGGCCGCTCAAGCGCGAGGGGCTGGACCCGGTCGCGGAGATGGGCGCACTCCGGGCCGAGGCGCCGATCAGCAAGCTCGACCTGCCGTTCGGGATGAACGCCTGGCTGGTCACGGGCTACGACGAGGCGAAGGCCGTGCTCGGCAAGGTCACGGAGTTCTCCAGCGACTTCACCAACCTGGTGGGCAGCGCCGGGGTGACCGAGGACCAGAACCCGGGCGGCCTCGGCTTCGCGGACCCGCCGGTGCACACCCGGCTGCGCAAGCTGCTCACGCCCGAGTTCACCATGCGCCGGCTCAACCGCCTGACCCCGCGCATCGACGAGATCGTCGCCGAGCAGCTCGACGCGATGGCCGCCACCGACGGCCCGGTCGACCTGTGGCAGGCGTTCGCGCTGCCGATCCCGTCGCTGACCATCTGCGAGCTGCTCGGCGTGCCCTACGCGGACCGCGAGGACTTCCAGCGGCTGAGCACCGCGCGCTTCGACCTCTTCGGCGGCGCGAGCGCGTCGCTCGGCGCGATGACGGAGTCGCTGACCTACCTGCTCGACATCGTGAAGAAGCAGCGCGAAGAGCCCGGCGACGGCCTGCTGGGCATGCTGATCAAGGAACACGGCGACGAGATCTCCGACCGCGAGCTGGCCGGGCTCGCCGACGGCGTGCTCACCGGCGGCCTGGAGACCACGGCCAGCATGCTCGCCCTCGGCGCGCTGGTGCTGCTGCGCGACGAGAAGGCGTTCGACGCCGTCCGCGGCGACGACGAGTCCGTGCACCGCTTCGTCGAAGAGCTCCTGCGGTACCTGACCGTCGTCCAGATGGCGTTCCCGCGGTTCGCCAAGCAGGACATGGAGATCGGCGGCGTCCACATCGCCGAGGGCGACATCGTGCTGGTGTCGCTGTCGGTCGCGGACCGCGACCCCAAGCTGGGTCCGGACATGGACACCTTCGACGCCACCCGCGAGCCGACGTCCCACCTCGCGTTCAGCTACGGCATCCACCGCTGCATCGGCGCCGAGCTGGCCCGGATGGAGCTGCGCACGGCGTATCCCGCGCTGGTGCGCCGGTTCCCGGACCTGCGCCTGGCCGTGCCGGCCGAAGAGCTCTCGTTCCGCAAGGTGTCCATTGTGTACGGTCTGGACGAACTGCCGGTCCTGGTCGACTGAGGGTCAGTGCGGCAGGGCCCGCCACGGCCGCCGCTTCGCGCGGTCGCGGTGCGCTTCGATGACCCGCGCGACTTCGGCGGCGGTGTTCGTCGTCGCGAGGTCGTCCAGGTAGCCGACGCCGGCGGCCAGCATCGCCAGGTCAACGGTGAAGTACACGCCCATCAGCGGGTTCACGAACAGCTCCTGGCCCGCGGTGCGGCTGGTGAACTGCACGTTCCCGAACTCGCCCCGCAGCGCGGCGGCGACCTGGCCGTGCACGATACTCGGCCGCTCCGGGGTCGTGCGCTGCGCGTGCGCGACGGCGTCCAGGTAGGCCTCGGCTTCCGGGGACGCGGCCGGGATCGACAGCGCGCCCAGGTAACCGCCCTCGCGGTCGAGAGCGGCGAGGTTCTCCAGCACGTGGGCGTGGCAGACGCCGTGGAACGCGTCGATGCCGAAGCCGAGGCTGACGACCAGCCGGTCGACCCCTTCGAGCGCGGCCACCGAGGCGAGGCTCGTCATGTCCTCTTCGGGCGTCCCGAGCCCGGCTTCGTCCCCGCGCAGCAGGATGTCGGTGCCGCCGTCGACGAGCACGACGGCGTCGACGCCGAGGTGGGCCACGAGGTCCCGGTAGGCGTCGCGCACCGGCTGGACGCCGACGCGCGGGAACGCGTGGACCACGGCCGGGAGGCCGCGCGATGCGAGCCACCGGGCCAAGGTCCGTTCCGGGAAGTAGGCGTCGTCACCCGCGCTGCCGGGCCGCACCCGCGCGACGTCGGGGGAGAGCCAGTCGTCCAGGCCGAGCCGGTTCAGGTCGCTGAAGGCGAGGTTGGCCAGGTGCACCTCTTTGCCCTGCGCGCGCAGGGCGGTCGCGAGCGGGAGCCCGGCGTAGACGTCGAAACCGCCACCGGCGCCGGCGATCAGCACCCGCTTCGCCGGCCGGAGGCGAGTGAACAGCGGCGGTTCGGCGAGGGTGTACACGCCTTCCAGCGTACGGAGGCGCCGCCAGGCCTTTGCGGATCGCCGCTGTTCAGGCCCGGTGGCCCGCCGTGGGGCGGGTGCCGGGCACGTCCGGGTCGTACCTGGGCGGGATGGCGATCAAGCCGGCGATGCATCTGCCGTGGTCGAGGCGGCGCCGGACCTTCCAGCCGAGCAGGGCCGCCGGCTCGCAGCTGACCGTGACCGGCTCGGACCTTGCTCCCGCAGTGGAGGCGCGTCACCCTCTTTCGGCCGACCACAAAATCGGGTGAGCGGGTACGGCACTGCGCGGCCGGCGCATGGCCCGGTCAGTTCACCCCGCGCGGCCGGAACTGCACGCTGATCCGCGGCCCGACCGGCTTGGCCGTCTTCGGGATCGAGTGCTCCCACGTGCGCTGGCAGCTGCCGCCCATCACGAGCAGGTCGCCGTGGCCCAGCGGGCGGGCCAGGGTTTTGCCGCCGCCTCCGCGCGGGCGCAGGGCGAGGTTGCGGGCCGCGCCGACCGAGAGGATCGCGATCATCGTGTCCTCGCGGGCGCCCCGGCCGATCCGGTCGCCGTGCCACGCCACGCTGTCGCGGCCGTCACGGTAGTAGCACAGGCCGGCGGTGCGGAACGGTTCGCGCAGCTCCCGCAGGTAGTGTTTGCTCAGCGCGTCTCGTGCCGCGGTGAGTGCGGGGTGGGGGAGCGGCACGTTCTCGCGGTAGTAGCTCAGCAGCCGCGGCACCGCGACGACCCGGTCGTACATCTTGCGCTTCTCGGCCTGCCACGGCACGCCTTCGACGAGCGCGGCGAAGAGCTCGTCGGCGCCCTCGAGCCAGCCGGGGTGGATGTCCACCCACGCGCCCGCCCCGAGGTCGGTCCGCTCCGGGGTGAGCGGACGCAGCGAAATCGAGCCCTGGGTGCCGAACAGGGAAGGCTGGAGACCCGCGTTCATGGCCTCCAGCCTACACCAAGATCGAACACGTGTTCTACTTGACGACGTTGTAGACCAGCTTCTGGACCCCGTTGCCGTAGGCCTCGCTGCTGATCAGCTTGAGGTTCTGCTTGTCCTTGTCGGTGTCGCTGAACAGCCGCTTGCCCGCGCCGAGCAGGACCGGGAAGAGCAGCAGGTGGTAGCGGTCGATCAGGCCGGCGTCGGCCATGGCGCGGTTCAGCGCGGCGCTGCCGTTGACGATGATCGGGCCGCCCTCGGTCTCCTTGAGCGCGGCGACGTCGTCCAGCGAGCGGAGGATGGTGGTCTCGCCCCAGTTCGTCACCAGGTCGGATTCCTTCAGCGTGGTCGACACGACGTACTTCGGCATCGCGTTGTAGCCGGCGAACTCGACGGTCATGCCCGGCCACACCGGCGCGAACGCCTCGTAGCTGACCCGGCCCAGCATCAGCGCCGTGGCCTCTTCCTGCTCGGTGCCCTTGATCGTGTAGGCGGCCGGGTCGAACTCGACGTCCTTGAAGGTCCAGCCCGAGTTGCGGTAGCCCGGCTCGCCGCCGGGTCCTTCGACGACGCCGTCGAGCGAGACGAACGAGGTGGAGATCAGGGTGCGCATGCGGTGCTCCTCGGTTGGTCAAGCGTGCTTTCACCAGTGTGTCGAACGGGGGTCGCCGGTTTCGACACGGCTCACCCGGAAAACTTCCGACGCACCGGTCCGGGCGGAAGTGGGTCTTGTCCGCGGGGCACCCCGGCTCGTACAGTCTTCCCCAGCCGGACAAAGGTCTGAACCTATGTCCCGTTACCGCCGCCTCTGATCACACAGGAGGTTGGACGGTGCGCAGACTTCGCGGTGCGGGAGTGCTCGTGACGGTCGCGGCGGGGCTGGCGATCCTCGCCCCGACGGCGGAAGCCCAGGTCGGAGGCGGTACGTGGACCTCGGACTCGCCGGGCTACAAGGTGCAGAACGTCGGCTGCGGCTCGACGTCCGGGCTCACCTTCAAGCTCACCTGCTCCAGCGGCAGCGGTGAGCAGCGCGCGGAACGCCGCTACGACACCTACACGGGCGGCACCCACCAGTTCGAGGGTTCGTTCAAGATCACCAGCATGACCGGCTCCCGGATCAGTCTCAAGCAGACCTTCCGGGACGGCTCGGACGCCGGGCCGTACTTCCTGCTGGCGGTCGAGAAGGGCGGCCGGATGTACGCGGTGGAAGGCGGGGCGACACTGGGCAGCGGCGCGACCGTCGGCACGTCGGTGCGGGTCAACACGATCAACCAGGTCGGCAGCTCGCACAAGGTGTACCTGAACGGCTCGCTGAAGCAGACGATCTCGAGCCCGAGCGGCAGTTATTACGACAAGTTCGGCAGCTACCGGACATCCAGCGGCGCCGGCCCGATCACGGTGACGTGGAGCGGCGTCAAGTTCTGGTACAAGTAGGCGAGATAGCTCTGAACGGCTGTTTTGTGGCTGTTGATCTGGTCAGGCCGTCTCGGGATCTTCAAGCCGTGCCGCCTTCGTGTGGCATGGCTTGAAGATCCCGTCGGCTGCCTCCCGCGCCCGGCGACGACTCGACGGGCCGGACCTGGCTCACCGGCTGTCCGGGGTGTCGCATCGGTGCCCGGAACGAGTCACCTGGTGGCCAGCGACGCGCTGGAGCAGCTGACCCGGCTGCTGCTGCACGTGGTCAGCCGCGGACGCGCTGACGCAGGAAGAGTGCGGCCCGGTCGAGTGCTTCGTCGGCCTCGTCGAGCGTGCCGGTGAACGACTGGAACACGTGCGGGACCTTCGCGGTGATGTCGAGGACGACGTCGACCTCCGCGTCGGACGCGCGCAGGGCGAGCCGGCGTGCGTCGTCGAGGAGCATTTCGTTCGTGCCGACCTGGACCAGCAGGGGCGGCAGGCCGGTCAGGTCGGCGGTCACCGCCGGGCTGAGCAGTGGGTGGCGGCGGTCCTGGCCGGCGACGTAGAAGCCGCTCATGCGGTCGAGGCTCGCGCGGTCGAGCAGGGGATCGGCGGCGGCCTTGGTCACGATGCTTTCGCCGGTCCGGGTCGCGTCCACACCCGGTGAGAACGCGACGATCGCCGCGGGCATGGGAAGTCCGGCGTCGCGCGCCGCGAGTGCGCCGGTGATCGTCAGCCCGCCGCCGGCGGAGTCGCCGGCGAAGGCGATCGACTCGGGTGCGCGGCCCTGCTCGAGGAGCTCCCGGTAGGCCGCGACCACGTCCTGGACGTCCGCCGGGAACGGGTGCTCCGGCGCCAGCCGGTAGTCCAGGGAGAGGGCGGGGATCCCGGTTCTGACCACCAGGCCGGCGGTGAGGCCGAGTGCCGTGCGGGGAGAGCCGACCACGTGCGACCCGCCGTGCAGGTAGAGCAGGGTCCCGGAGCCGGGTCCGGCCTCCGGGCCGACGTGCAGCGCGGGGCGTCCGCCCAGCGATGTCTCACGTACGACGATGCCTTCCGGCACCGGCATCGGGGCCATCAGCTTCGCGAAGTTTTCGCGGCTCTCGGCGACGGACTGCTCTGCCCCGACGCCGGCGCCGCGCAGTAGCGCGTCCAGGCGTTCACGCTGAACTGCGGACATCGTCCTGCCTTCCCTCGAGGAGTTCCTGCCACTACAGTATATGCCATGGCAGATAGTGCAACGGCAGGTTCTCTGGCGCTCGACACGCTGTTCACGGACCTCGTCCGGGTGGAGACGCGGCTTTACAACGCGGTCACCGACCGCGTGAAGGCGGAGACCGGCGTCGCGGGAGGCTACTTCGAGCTGCTGCGTCATGTTCGCGATCACCCGGACGCGCGCGTCGCGGATCTCGCCTCCGCTTTCGCGATCGGCGTCGGAACGACCAGCAAGATCGTCGACCGCCTGGAGAAGCAGGGCTGGCTGGAGCGTCGCCCGAATCCGGCCAACCGCCGCTCGTCCTTGCTCATGCTGACCCCCGCGGGCGAAACGGTCGTGTCCCGGGCAGAGCCCGCCTGGCGGGCAGCGATCCAGGAGATCCTCGGCGGAGCTGTCACCGCTGATGAGCTGACGGCGCTTTCAGTGGCTCTCCACGCCCTGCGCGCGAACCTGGAACGACGTCAACTGGGGCTCCCGACGGGATGAGGTGGATCCCCGGCTGACATCCTCGACGCGGTGAACCGGCTGCTGGCCGAGTGGGGCAGCCACGAGAAGCTGACCATGCGCGCCGTGGCGAAAGAGGTCGGGGTCGCGGCGCCGAGCAGCTACCGGCACTTCGCGGACAAGACCGAGCTGGTGTGGGCTGCGCCGGCCGACAAGTACGAGCAGCTCGCGCACGCGATGCGCGTCGCCGATGCCGCCGGTGATCCACGCGGCAAACTGCTGGCAGCCCGCACTCGAGCCCGGACGTGGCGGGCGGCATCCGGCGCGGGCCGTCTCGGGGCTGCTGCGCGCGGCGGTCTTGGCAGCGACCTTCGCCGGGCGTCAACACCCTGATGCCATTGCGTTCGACGGACACGTCGTCCGGGCCGATACCGGGCAGGTCGAGCGCGACAAGAATTCGTCACCGCGGCGAAACGCTTCGCTTCCATCGTCATCGTGCGGGGTGCCGTGCGCCCAGCGCCCGTTCGCAGGCATTCCCGATCACTGAAGAGGAGTGTCCGATCCGAACCGATTTCGCGTTCGTTTGTCCGGCGGGCAGGCTTTCCTGTGTGCCGCACCCGGTGTGCGGCGACGGGGTATGCCTGTCCGATGCGGTCCACGGTCGCATAGGCGTTCACTGCTCGCGTACGTCCGGCAGGACGAATTTCCGGGTCCTTGTCGACCCGGCGGAACAGATGCCGACGGCGTAGGGTGCGGGACCACCAGGTCGGTGCCGGGGAGGCCGGAAATGACGCCTGAGGACGATCCGGTCTCACGGGACGAGGGAGTCAGAACGGACAGCTGGTGGCGTTCCCAGCTGTCAAATCTCTACGGTGTCTTCGCGATTTCGATGATGATGTTCGACGGCCGCGAAGCGGCGGACATCATGCGGCTCGCCGCGACCTCGGTGCCGTCGCTGAGCGGCTGCACGACCGATGCGGCGTACCTCGTCGACGAGGACGGCGCGGTCACCCCGCAGGACGGTGCGGAGGAAGCGCATCCCGACCTCGGCGCGGAAGTCGGCAAGCTCGACGGGCAGAGCGGGCGGATCGAGCTGGCCGACGGCCACTGGCGCTGGTGCTACGCGCTGCGCGGCCTGCGCGGCCTGACGGGCAACCTCGTGGTCCGGGCCGAGCAGCCCCCCTCACGTGACGAGTTCTTCCTGCTCAGCTCGCTCTGCCAGCAGACCGCCGCGGCGCTGACCAACTCCGCATCGTTCACGCGGGAGCGGCGGCAGGCGGTCGTGCAGCGGGAGCTCAACGACCAGCTGTCCACGTCGGTGGAGCGGCTCAAGCAGCAGACGCTGGTGCACGACGTGCTCTCCACCGTCTCGGCTTCCGGGGCCGGCGAGCCGGGCATCGCGCACGCGCTGCACCAGCTGACCGCGCTGCCGGTGGCGATCGAGGACCGGTTCGGCAACCTGCGCGCGTGGGGCGGCCCCGGCCGGCCGGACCCGTACCCGAAGGTCGGCGTGCGCCGGCGCGACGAGCTGCTCCGGCACCTCTCGACCCTGCCCGAAGCGGTCCGCGTGAAGGACCGGCTCATCTCGCTGGTGCGGCCGCGGCACGAGGTGCTCGGCGTGCTCGCGCTGATCGACCCCGCGCGGACCGCCGGCGCGTACGAGGTGTTCGCTCTCGAGTACGGCTCGACCGTGCTGGCGCTGGAACTCTCGCACCAGCGCAGCCTGGCCGAGGCCGAGCTGCGGCTGCGCCGCGACCTCGTGGACGACCTCATCACCGGAACCGACGACGAGAGCGTGTACACCCGGGCCGAGGCGATCGGGCACGATCTGCGCCGCCCGCACCACGTGGTCGTGCTGCGGTGGGCCGGCGACTTCGCCGAGGACGCGGTCGTCGAGGCCACGGGACGCGCCGTGACGACGCTCGGGCTCGCCTCGCTCGTGTCGCGCCACTCGGGCGCGGTCGTGCTGCTGGTCGCCGGGCAGCTCGACGGTGCGGCGCTGTACGCCTCGCTCTCGGAAAGGCTCGGTGCCGAGGGGGCGATCGGCATCGGCAGCCGCTGCGACACCCCGGGGCGGTTGCCCAAGTCCTACGCGGAAGCGGTGCGTGCGCTCGAGATCCGGCGCAGCTCGCAGATCTCGAGCGGGTTCACCAGGTTCGAACAACTGGGGATCTACCGCATCCTCGACACCGGGCAGAACCACGGCGAGGTCGTCGAGTTCGTCCGCGAGTGGCTCGGGAAACTGCTCGACCACGACACCCGGCGCAACGCCGAGCTGGTCGCCACGCTCGCGCAGTACCTCGAGTGCGGCGGCAGCTACGACGACACGGCCGCCGCGCTCATGATCCACCGGAGCACGCTGCGCTACCGGCTCGGCCGGATCCGGGAGATCACGGAGCTCGACCTCAACGATGTGGACAGCAGGCTGAACCTGCACCTCGCCACCCGGATGTGGCAGGTGCTGCGGGGATCGCAGTGACCGGAGGTGGACGATGGAGGAGAAGGATCGGACCGATCGCGAGGTGACCCTCGGCGGAGCCGCGCTGGTGCCGGGTGACCACCTCTGCGTCTTCCACCGGGGGAGAGCCGAGCGGGACCGCCTCCTGATCCCGTTCCTCACCGAGGGGCTGCGGGCGGGGGACGCCGTGCTCTACCTGGCGGCCGAGGGTGAGCGGGAGATCTTCCGCGAACGGCTGGGCCACGTGGGCGACCTCGTGCTGACCGAGCCGGACAGCGGCCACCTCCGAGACGGCGAATTCGCGCCGGACGAGCTCTTCGCGATGCTGGACGGCTGGTCGCGGCGCAAGCTCGTCACCGGTGATCACACTTTCGGGCGAATCGTCGGCGACATGAGCTGGGCCGCGCCCCGGCTGAGTTCCGCGCTGATCGACGTGCTCCTCGCCGAAGAGATCGCGGTCACCGCGTGGGGGGAGGACTTCCCCCAGGTCGTTCTGTGCCTCTACGACCTGGATCTGTTCGGCGGTGACGTGATCATCCCGATGATCAAGTCACATCCGAAGTTCTGGATGGCGGGGACGCTCGTCGAAAACCCCTACTACCTCTCAGCGACGGAAGACGGCCACCACCCCGACTTCGCACGGAGGATCCCGTCATGACCGGTTCCCGGAAGTTCGGCACACCCGGCGTCGTCATCGAGCCGGGGCAGCACATCTGCGCGATGTACGTGGGCGAGGAGGATCGGGACCGCATCCTCCTGCCCTTCCTGAGCGAAGGCTTGCTCGCCGGCGAAAAGTGCCTGTTCGGCGTGCACGAGGACGAGGTCGCCGGTTTTGTCGACCGGATCGGCGAGGACGTCGACGACGTCAAGGCGCGCGTCGACTCGGCGCAACTGGACATCCGGGCCGCGGGGGACACGCTGCTGTCGCCGGACGACTTCACCGTGGACCGGATCATCGCGTTCTGGGACGAGGCCGTGTCCGCCGCGATGGCCGCGGGCTACCCGTTCGTCCGGCTCGGAGCGGAGGCGCGCTGGTGGCACCCGCAGTTGCCCGGGCTGACCGAGCTGTTCCGGTACGAGGCCGCGTTGAACGACTTCACCAGCCGCTACCCGCAGGCGATCCTGTGCATGTACGACATTTCGCGGTACCGCGAGTACATCGTGCTCGACCTGCTCAAGACGCACCCGCAGGTGCTGATGTGCGGAGTGCTGCTGGAGAACCCGTACTACTCGCCCCCGGCGACCCTCGTGTAGCCCTCGCACCGCGGTCACCTCGGGTGACGCCGGCGACGCGTCGTCATCGTGGTCATGGTGATGTGCTCCGGCGGCTTCGAGCGGACCGCCTGCGAGCTCGAAGCCTTGGCCGCGGAATGGGCCTGGAGTCGCGGAACTCGGGGAAGGTCGCGGATCGGCGCACCGTCCTGGATTTCGGCGTGCCGTCCGGCGGCCGAGTGGCGCGCGGGCGGCGCCACTCGGCCGTCCGCGATGCTCCGGTCAGGCCTGCTGGACGGCTTCGATGTCCATTTCGATCGTGATCTTGTCGGAGACGACCGCGCCCGGGATGGTGGGGCCGACCTCGAAGTCGGCGCGGCGGATCTCGGTCTTGGCCGACACGCCGAGCACCTTGCTGCCCGACGGGTGGTCGCCGAAGCCGCCGATCTCGGCCTTCAACGTCACCGGCTTCGTCACGCCGTGCAGGGTGAGGTCGCCGTCGATGAAGAACTCGCCGTCGTCCTCGCGGACGCCGGTGGAGGCGAACGTCAGCGTCTGGTGCGTGTCGGCGTCGAGGAAGTCGGCGCTGCGGATGTGCCCGTCCCGCTGCTCGTTGTTGGTGTTGACACCGGTGGCCTGGATGGTGGCGGTGACGGAGGACTTGTGGACGGTGTCGCCGGTGACGATGGTGCCTTCGACGGTGTCGAAGCGGCCGCGGACCTTGGAGACCCCGAGGTGGCGGACCGTGAAGGTGACGTTGGAGTGGACCGGGTCGATGGTCCAGGTGCCGGTGGCGTAGCCGGGGATCTCGGTGGTGGTCATGGGGTGCTCCTGCGTTCGTGGGCGGTCGTGACTCGACGCGCCGGGATTTGCCCGAGGCCGGCAGGCGGGTAGTTCAGGTTCACTCATCCGGTTGTGTGGAACGTGTCGCCCGAAACTCCGGTACGGCCTACGGTCCAGGGCACGGAATTCCATTGGTAAATCTCGAATCAGGCGAAACCTGGGCATCGGGGCGACGACGTCACGGAAGACCACGACAGCGTGGCCGCGAGTTCTCCGGAACCGGCAGAATCGAGACCGTCGCGGTGGCCCCTCGGGGTACGACACACAGTGGCAAGGACGGCCCGGTCCGCGCGTGCACCCGGCAGGTCGAAATTCGTGGGAACGATCGGCCCGGCAGAGCAGGATCGGCGTAGAGGGTTTGCTCAAGCGGCGCGGGGCTTGCATGACACCCGCAGCGGTGGGCGAAGCCCATCAAATCCACAAAGGTCGGGCAGCTGGTGGCGTGGCCAGCCGTCGAATTTGCGCGGGGCGGTTCGTCGTCTCGACGATGATGTTCGACGGCCGTGGGTCCGCAGGCATCGTCGGGGAGCACGAGCACAGACGCGGCCGGGGCCGCGCCGCAGCCGCCCTGCCCGACTCCGATCACCCTGGCGAATCGGCCAACGATCAGGCCATCGCGGGCCTTGCACCAGTGCGTCGAGTCATGCGGACGGGTCGGAACGGTCTCGGGATCGCTTATCGATGGCCGCGGCTCGGTGCGCAGATCCGGGTAGTCGATCTGCCCGGGCGCGTCCGCGTCATCAGCAGCCGTCGCAGCACGGCGTCCCAGGACCGGCACCGGCGCCGCCATCCTGCTCCAAGAAACTCGCCAAATAAGACACGCTCCAAGACCTGTCAACGATTTCACAGGCGATCTCGTCGCCAGGAGTGGTGCTGTCGAGTTGCCCTGCGGGGCCGGATCGAGGGCGTGGATCCGACCCCGCCGGTGGTTCACCGCTCGACGGGAGGCCGCGCGAGCCGGTATCCCGCGGCGAGCAGCGGCGCGAGCACGACGAAGACGGGGATGAGCTGGTTGAGCCTGACCCCGGCGACGACGGGCAGGCGGTCCGCGAATTCGGGGTCGACCAAGGCGGCGCCGGGGAACAGGATCGCGGGGACCTGCGTCGCCGAGTAGAACCCGGCGAACAACGTCGCCCACCGCACCGCCGCTCGGGACCGGGCTCCCGGGCCCCACAGCTGCCACAGGCTCACCGCGGCGAGTTCGAAGCCGAGGGTGATCGTCTGTCCGTTGTGGAACTTGGCGTGCGGTGACCACGTCGGGTTGAACACGTGGGTTTCGTTCCAGTCGGCCGCTATCGCGCCCGCGGGTCCGGCGATGGCCACGGTGGAGATGAGCACCTTGCCGATCAGATGTCGGGCGGGGCCGCGAAATCGGGACACGAGACCGGTCCTTCCGCTGTGTCGGCGGTCGGTCACGATGCCGCCCCGCGGGTGCCGGTGAACGCGATCGCCATCATCGCGGCCTTCGCGGTGCCGGTCATCGTGTCGCCGTCGATCGTGGCTGTGCAGGTGATCTTCAGTTTGAAAGGGGTGGTGATCTTGGCGGTGAACGTGAGGTCGTCGCCGGTGCGCAGGAGGTTTTCGACCGGGACGCCGTCGAGGGTCCCCGTTGGGGTGTCGAACACGAGCGTGGACCGCTTTTCCCCGCCCGGTGTCCGGAACCGCAGTGTCCAGGTGGAGCTCGCGGCGAAGGGGTTGCGGCGGCGGTATTCGGCGGCGGCGGCGATCGACTCGCGGTGTTCGGCGGCGGGGTCGGGGATGTCGGCGGGGTCGAAGTCCTTGGTGGCGAAGAATCTTTCCATGGCCTGGTTGGCGCCGACGGCGTACTCGCCGGCGCGGGGGAGCATGACCGTTTCGTAGCGCACGATGGCGTCGTCGACCGTGGGTTCTTCGGCCACGGCGCGGGCGAGTTCCGCGCCGTCGAGCATCGCGAGGTTCACGCCGAACCCGCCCCACGGCGCCATGACGTGGGCGGCGTCGCCCAGCAGGGTCACCCCGGGCCGGTGCTCCCACGTCAGGGGTGCGGGCAGCACGTGGATCGGCCGGTTGACGAAGCCGCCGTCGCCGTCGGTGATGAACGGCGTCAGGTCGTCGGACCAGCCGGCGAACTCCGCGCGCAGGAACCGCTGCGTGGCGGCCCGGTCCTCGAGGTCCAGCCCGGCCTGGTCGCACCAGTCCGGGTCGGTGCGCATGGCGACGTAGCCGCGGACGTGCCCGTTGCTGTTGCGCTGGCCGATGAGGGCCCGGCCGGCGTTGTCGGTGGCGAACATGTGGCCGGTGCCGACGAGCTTCGCGACGCGGGGGTGCCGGTGGTCGACGTCGTCGAAGCGGGCGTCGAGGAACGAGATGCCGCTGTAGTGCGGGGTGGCGTCGGTCAGCAGGGGGCGCACGCGTGACCACGCCCCGTCGGCGCCGATGAGGAGGTCGGCCTCGGTGACGGTGCCGTTGGTGAACTCGAGGCGGTGCGTGCCATCGGGGAGCGGGGTCGCGGTGTGCAGCTTGTGGCCCCAGCGCACGGTTCCGGCCGTGAGGTGTTCGGCGAGCAGGGCCCGCAGCTGCCCGCGGTCGATCTCGTTCGCGGCCTCGTCCTGTTCTTCCGGGACGAAGGCGGACAGCACCGTGCCGTGCTGGTCGAGGCTGGTCTTCGCCTGGCCTTCGGGGCGGGCGAGGGCGCGGAACCGCGCAAGGA
This sequence comes from Amycolatopsis sp. NBC_00355, assembly GCF_036104975.1. Classification (GTDB taxonomy): domain Bacteria; phylum Actinomycetota; class Actinomycetes; order Mycobacteriales; family Pseudonocardiaceae; genus Amycolatopsis. Next base: position 453,152 of record NZ_CP107982.1, read on the forward strand.
GGCCGGCGTCTTCGAGGGCGATCTGGCCCGAGTCGGCCTTCAGGTCGAGCGTGCCGCCGGCGTCGCGGGCGTGAACGCCGGCGTCCGTGTCGTAGACGGCGACCTCGAGGCCGTGTCGCTGCAGGACGCGGGCGCACAGCAGGCCGCCGGGGCCGGCTCCGACGATGGCGATGCGTGGGGTGGTGGTCATCACGACTCCTAAGTTTGGGTGACTCAAAAATTAGAGTAGCACGAAAAAGTGAGCGGCTAGACTATGCTGCGGTGATGGAAGCGCGATCGGTGACCTGGACGACCACGCGTGCCCCGAAGGAGGGTGCGCCCGCTCGGGAGGGGTTGCGTGAGCGGAAGAAGCGGTTGATGCGTCAGCAGCTGTCCGACACGGCGACCGAGATGTTCATGCAACGGGGCTTCGACGCTGTCCGGGTATCGGAGGTCGCCGAGGCGTGCGGCGTGTCCGAGCAGACGGTGTTCAACTACTTCCCGACCAAGGAGTCGCTGGTCCTGGACCGCTGGGACGCCACGGCCGCGTCACTGCGGTCGAGCTTGGCCGACGTCGGGACACCGCCCGTGACGGCCGTCCAGCGGATCGTGGCCGGCGAGCTCGGGGATTTGCTGTCCTGGCTCGGCGGGCAGGACGATCCGGTGCGGGCTCGTGCCATGATGCGGCGCTTCACCGATCTGGTCGAGGCCACGGCCGCACTGCGCGCGCATCAGCGCGACGCGCGGGATCAGGTGGTCGCCGTCGCGGCGGGGATCCTGGCCGAGCGGATCGGCCTGAGCCCGGACGCCCCGGAGCCGAGGATTGCCGCGACCGCGCTGGTGGGGCTGTGGGACGTGAAGGCCGATGCGGTGAAGAAGCACCTGTACGGCGACCTCGGCTTGGACGAGGTTCGCGAGCGTGTCCTGGCGGAAGTCCGCCGCGCCGCGCAAGTAATCGACGGCGGCCTTCGAGCGTGGATTGACGGGTGAGTTTCCGGACGCGGAACCCTTTGCTGGTCGTCGTCGGCGACTTCCCTGACGACGTATCGCCAGGGATGACCGTGCCGTCGGCGAGGCGGGACTTCTCGCCCCCTCGCTACGCGTGAGCCGATTCGGGTCGGTACGTGGTGGTTCTCAGCCGGTTGGCGCTCCGCTTCAGATCTGGCCGTGCAGCATTCGCAGCAGGTGGTCGAGGACGCGCCCGCTACTGACGCGAAGCCCGTCGTGCTCGTGCTCGTTGGTCGCCCACAGCCGCAGGCCCCTGATGGTCTCGGCGGTCTGCAGCGAGTACGTGGCCTCGACGTACATGTCGTCGAGGTAGACGGCGGCGGCCACGGGGACCTCGTTCGCGGCCAAGCGCTGAGGATCGTAGAGGTCGGGCCAGTCCTCGCGGGCGAACAGCACCTCGGCCGGCTCTCGCAGGGGCGCGAGACAGGGTTGGTCGAAGAGGGACGGGTAGGTCGTCTCGCCGGTGAACAGCACCGGGTCGTCCCCGGCCACCGCCCTGCGCGCGTCGAACTGGGGGAACTCGCCGCGCACCCGCTGAGCTGCCCAGTCCGGCGCGCCGGTGCCGCGCTGGGCGTAGGTGAGTTCGAGCATGAGCGATTTCAGCGGCAGCTGGGCGTAGCCGAGGAACGCCGCGGCGCGGGCGAGGAAGCTGTCGGACAGCTCCGTTCCGGCCCAGGTGTCTTCGAGCAGGTAGTGCAGCACCTCCGCGCCGTCGCTCGTGCCGAGCAGCATCCCGAGCGACTGGAAGGCCTCGACGGTGAGCAGGGATCCGTCCGGCATCGGTGCCGGGCGCTCGATCAGGTGCGCGGCGATGCGGCGGACCGAGGCGGCGTCCTGCGGGTACCGGCGGTAGTACGCGGTGTTCTTGCGGTGCACGCGCGGATAGGCGGCGCGGTAGACCTCGTCGGGGGTGACGCACAAGCCGGGAAGGCCGCCGGTGATGATCGCTTCGCGCAGGCCCTCGGGTGCGAACGAGAGGTAGGTGACGGTGCACATGCCGCCGAAGCTCTGGCCGAGCACCGACCAGGGTTCGCCGGTCAGTTCGTGCCTGATCAGTTCGGCGTCGCGGACGATGGCGTCGGCGCGGAAGTGGGTGAGGTAGTCGGCCTGCGCGGCGGGCTCGCCACGGGCCGGGAGCGTTTGCCGGGTGATCGGGCTGGAGCGGCCCGTGCCGCGCTGGTCGAGCAGGAGGACGCGGTAGTCGTCGAGGGCGCGGTCCAGCCAGGAGTCCCGGCCGACCGGGCGCGGCGGCAGCATGCCGGGACCGCCTTGCAAGAACAGCAGCCAGGGCAGCCGTTCGCGCTCGCGTCCGGTGGCCACCACCTCGCGCGCGTAGATCTCGATGTGCTCGCCCTCCGGCCGATCATGGTCGAGGGGAACGGAGAAGAAATGATCGGTCAGCGTGACACCGGGCATGGGAAGCTCCTTTGTGGCAAGGGAGTGATCGTGATACGGCGCCGTTTCCGCCCTGCTTTGTGCACTGTCGCGGCGTCACTTGTGCCTCGGCTCAGCGAGGACGCTGATGACGTTGGCCGCGACGACCGCCACGATGCCCAACCACGCGGCCACGTCGAGATTCTGTCTCAGAACGAGCGCACCCATTGCGGCGGCGAACACCGGGTTGACGCTCATGAACAACCCGAACGCCTCAGCGGGAACGCGGCGCAGCGTGAACAGGTCCGCGAGGAACGGCAATGCGGAGGACAGGATCCCGGCCGCGACAGCCGCACCGGCCACGCCGGTGGAAGGCACGTGGTGCACCACGACGACGGCTCCGATGGGCAGGTAGACCAACGCGGACAGTCCCACCGCGGCGGCCGTGCCCTGCGCCCCGGGGATGCGCTGCCCGATGGAACGGTTGAGAAGGATGTAAGCGGCCCAGCAGGCGGCGGCGAGCAGAGCGAGCCCCATGCCGAGGTAATCGGAGGTAGGGCGAGGACGCATCAGTACGACCACTCCCGCCACGGCAAGCACGGCGCAGCCCAGGTCCACCCGCCTGCGGGAGCCGGCCAGCGCAATCGTGAGGGGACCGAGGAACTCCAAGGTCACCGCCAGGCCGAGACCGATCCGATCGATCGCGGTGTAGAGCGACAGGTTCACCACACCGAAGACCACCGCGAGCAGCAGCACCGGCCCCCACTGGCGCCGTGTGAAGGACCGCAGGCGGGGCCGACCGAGGATGAGCAGCACCGCCGCCGCGACGCACTGGCGGACCGCGACGACGCCGACCGGGCCGAGCACCGGGAAGGCCAGTGACCCGATCGCGGCGCCGAGCTGGGTCGAAAGACCGCTGGTGAGCATCATGTAGACCCCGGCTTTGGGTACGGCGCGAGGCTTCGCGGGCAAGACGGCGCGGTCTGCCGGGCGGTCGGGTTCTGCTTGCACGCATCGATCCTGCGCCGCAGTGAACCGTGTGCAAAATGCATGCAACGCGCCGGCTATACGATTTGGTTATGGATGTCGAGGTGCGCCAGCTGCGCTGCCTCGTCGCGATCGTCGACGAGGGCACGTTCACCGACGCCGCGATCGCGCTCGGCGTCTCACAGGCGGCGGTCTCCCGCACACTCGCGGCGCTCGAGAAGCGCCTCGGTGTCCGGCTGCTGCGACGTACGTCCCGCGAAACCTCGCCGACGGCGATCGGACTCCGCGTCGTGGCGCACGCCCGGCGCGTGCTGACCGAGGTCGAGAATCTGGTGCGGGAAGCGACGTCGGACCACGCCGAACTGCGCATCGGCCACGCCTGGTCGGCACTCGGCCGGCTCACACTCGCCTTTCAGGACCGGTGGCGGGAAGCGCACCCGGAAACGCTTCTGCACCTGCTTCGCCTCAACACACCGAGCGCCGGCCTGGCCGAGGGCACCGCGGAGCTCGCAGTTCTGCGCAGGCCGCTGGAGGACCGCCGCTTCGAGAGCGCTGTCGTCGGACAGGAACCACGCTGGTGCGCGCTGGCCGCCTCCGACCCCTTGGCGCGGCGTCGCTCGGTGCACCTGGCCGATCTCAGCAGCCGGGTCCTGCTCGTCGACCAGCGCACCGGAACGACAACCGCGGATTTGTGGCCCGCGAACGCGCGCCCCGCGACGCAGGAGAGCCGCGACATCGAAGACTGGCTCACGATCATCGGCACCGGCCGCTGCGTGGGGGTCACGGCGCAGTCCGTCGTCGACCACTATCCGAGGCCCGGCATCGTCTACCGGCCGGTGCGCGACGCCGAACCGGTCGACGTACGACTGGCCTGGTGGCGCGACGACCCCCACCCGGCCACCCGCACCGTGCTCGAGCTTCTTACCGACCTTTACCGCACATGACCGATCGAGTGCGGTGCGAACATGCAGAAACTTGCCGGCGACGGCTGCCTCTTCATCGACAGCGGGAACGCCCGGCAATGGCTGATCGGCGCGCTCGTCCTCACGAAAGGCGCGGCTGCACTCGACACCGAGACCGCATCGCCGCCGAAGCCCGACCTCGACCAGGTCCGGGCCGCCGACGCACTCGGTCACGGCCTCGAGGTGCAGGCCGGTCGGGGTCGAGACGGCGGCAGATGCCGGCGAGCGTCGACTGGGCTTGTTCCGGCGGATACCTTGACCGCCACGGGGTTTCCGATTCCCGAGAGGTGCGCTATGTGTCCGCCGGACGGCTCCGCGGTCCGCCAGCCGACCCAGGGCAGGCGGGTTCCCGTGTTGAGCGACGTGCCGCCTCGGAGCCGGGTCAGTGGCTCTTCGTACCGGAGGAGCAGCGCTTCGTGCGACGTGAAAACGCCTGTGCTCGCACCAGGGTGCCCCACTGCGTGCGCTCGCAGCGGTGACATGGTCGCCGCAGCGTGGTGGTACGTGCGGAGCAGACACCGGGGTCGGGCGTCCGCGAGGGCGGATCGGGGGACACGTCGTTGACGATGCCTCCGCGGTAGCCGGCGATTTCCGTCACGCCCGACCCGCGGACCAGTAGCCGGGACGCCGCCGACCTCGGTTTGGCGTATTGACCGGCGATCCGCCCGATCACCACCGCCGGCACCCGGCTTCCGGTCAACCCGGCCCGGAGTTCGCGCAGTTGCGCCATGCGTGCCGTCGGCCGGCGTCTCGATTTCGGTGGCGGCGCCGAGGTCCGGGGGCCTCGCCGAGGTCCCGCGCTATCGTCGCCAGGTCGTACCTCCCGGGCCACCGGGGTTGCATCGCGGTCGGTGCGGCCGCCAGGAGCCGGGCCGCCGGCGAGCGCCCTCCTCGGACATGGTGGGCCGTGTGCGCACAGGAGCGGCAGGGGGCCGATGTCCTGAGTCCTGGCGCAAGTAACTGGTTCGGCGCCCCCGGTTCACGCTGGGGGTGCCGCCCACGCGTCCAGGTCGTCCCAGGCGGTCAGCCGACGGTTGCTGGTGAACCGGCGGTGCGCGCCGGTCACCGGGTCGTCGAAATCGAGCACCTTCGCGAGCAGCTGCAACGGCTTCGTGAAGTCGTCGAGCGGGTTCTCGACCAGGTCGGGGTAGAAGTCGTCGCCGAGGATCGGGATGCCGAGGCCGCTGAGGTGCACGCGCAGCTGGTGCGTGCGGCCGGTCGACGGCGCGAGCCGGTAGCGGCCCAGCCCGTCGCGGTGGTCGAGCAGCTCGACGTACGTCTCGGCGTTCGGCTCGCCCGGGACCTCCCGCGCGGCGAGCACCCCGCGTTCCTTGAGGATCCGGCTCCGCACGGTCCGCGGCAGCTCCAGCGCCGGGTCGTACGGCGCGATCGCTTCGTATTCCTTGTGCACCTTGCGATCCCGGAACAGCGTCTGGTACTTGCCGCGCAGCTCCGGGGTGATCACGAACATCACGAGCCCGGCGGTGACACGGTCCAGCCGGTGCGCGGGGATCAGCTGCGGCAGGTCGAGGTCACGGCGCAGGCGCACGAGCGTCGTCTCGAGGATGTGCTTGCCGCGCGGGATGGTGGCCAGGAAGTGCGGCTTGTCGACGACCAGCAGGTGCTCGTCGCGGTGCACGACGTCGATGGTGAACGGCACCGGCACCTCGACGGGCAGATCGCGGTGGAACCAGATGAACGAGCCGGGCTCGAACGGCGTGTCGACGCCCAGCGGGCCGTCGAGGCCGTGGATGCGTTCTTCGCGCAGCATCTGCTCGATGCGGTCCGGCGTCTCCCGCGGCAGCCGGTCGACGAGGTGGGCCAGCAGGGTCGGCCAGTCGCCCTCGGCGGGCAGTTTCAGCCGGGCGGGGTCGAGCCCGTGGCGGGGCGGGATCGGCGGCCGGAGCTTGCGTCTCATCGTGCCCCGACTCTAACTAACCGTCCTGGGACGTCCGGTAGCGCGCGATGTACCGGGCGGTGGCCTCGGCGTTGGCGGCCTCGGCCGCTTCGGCGCGGGTGCGGCGGCCGGTGTTGTGCGGGAAGCCGTGCCGGCCGAGCCGGTGCTCGATGCTCTCCTCCATGTACGCGCAGGAGTAGAAGTACGCGACCAGCGCCGCCATCAGGACCAGCGAGAGCCGGAGCCCGATCGGGCCGGGCAGCAGCAGCCAGACGAGGCACAGCGGCACGATGCCGGTCGACCGCTCGAGCACGTACCGGGCCCGCCAGTGCTTCGAGGTCGCGTCGTGCAGCACCCAGTCCGCGTAGCGGTCGGGCAGCCGCACGCCCACGGCGTAGCCGAACCAGCGCAGGATCCCGGGTCGCTCCATGTCGGCTCTCCTTCTCTGTCGTCCTGATTGCAGCGTACGCTAATCGTTAGTGCACTAATCATTAGTGTCGCGGAGGACACGGTAGGCTGCCTCGCGACGACGTCTGGAGGTGTCGGTGCCCGAGATCGACCTGGGGGAGGACCCGCTGAAGCTGGACCGGCAGGTGTGTTTCGCGCTGTCGGTGGCTTCGCGCAGCGTGATCGCGATCTACCGGCCGCTGCTGGAGCCGCACGGGCTGACCCACCCGCAGTACCTGGTGATGCTGGCCCTGTGGGAGCGCTCGCCGCGATCGGTCAAGGACCTCGGCGCGTCGCTGCGCCACGAGCCGGCGACGCTGTCTCCGCTGCTCAAGCGGCTGGAGGCGCTCGGGTACGTCACGCGCGCCCGCAGCCGGACGGACGAGCGTCAGCTGACGGTCGAGCTCACGGCCGAGGGCCGCGCGCTGCGGGCCGAGGCGGAGAAGATCCCGTACCGCGTGGTCGAGACGCTCGGCATGGACGTGGCCGAGCTGGAGGCCCTGCACGCGGCGCTGAGCCGGGTCATCGCCGCCACCGCCTGAGCCTCGGCGGAATGCCCCCGACGTCCCGGCGCGTTGTGCTCTTCAGTCGAGCTAGGGGGCAGTGTGCTGAAGATCAGGCTGGGTGTGGCGCCGGCGCAGGGGTCCGGACCCGCGGAGTTCGCCGGGCTGGCGGAACGCCTGGAGGCGGCGGGCGTCGACTCGCTGTGGCTGTCGGAGCTGGTCTACTCACCGGAAGTCGACCCGATGATCGGCATGGCCCACGCCTTGGCGAGGACGTCGAAACTGAAGGTCGGCACGGGCGTCGCGATCCTCCCGGGCCGCCACCCGGTCCTGGTCGCCAAGCAGCTGCTGACGCTGGCCGGCCTGGCCCCGAAGAGGGTCCTCCCGGTGTTCGGCCTGCGCCCGGCCCGAACCGCGGAGCACGACCTCTTCCCGGTCCCGGAGGGCCGCCGCGCGGCGGTGTTCGACGAGTCACTGGTCCTGCTCCGGCGTCTGCTCGACGAGGACGACGTGTCGTTCGAGGGCGAGTTCTTCCAGGTTTCGGGCGCCACGCTCGGCCCACGCCCGGCGAAGCCCCTGGACGTCTGGCTGGGCGGAACCGCCCCGGCGGCCTTGGCCCGGGTGGGCCGGCTCGCCGATGGGTGGCTGGGCAGCTTCCACACGCCGGCGGAGTCCCTCGCGGCCCGTCTGGCCATCCAGCGGGCGGCGTCCGAGGCCGGGCGCGAGATCGAGGAGGACCACTTCGGGTTGAGCCTGGTGGTGGCGGACAAGGGCCTCCCCGACGCGCTGACGTCCGTGGCCGCCCGCCGTCGTCCGGGGGTACCGGTGACGGACCTGATCGCGACGAGCTGGCCGGAGGCGCGGCGGCTGGTGGAGCAGCACATCGAGGCGGGGCTGTCGAAGTTCGTGATCCGGCCGGGGCACGGCGATTTCGAGGAGTTCCTGGAGAAGTTCCAGAGCGAACTGGTGCCGCTGCAGAACTAGAACTCCAGCTGGCCCCGGTTTCCGCAGTCCGCTACTCGATCAAACTCGAGCGCATGCCTTTCTGCAAGACGATGCGGGGGGTGTACGCGAGCCAGCACGCCGACCTGGCCTCGGCGGCTTCGTCGGCGTCGGCGCCACGCTGTACTGCTCTGCCCAGGTGCCCAGGAGCGTCCCGGCCACACCGATGACGTCACCGAAGATCGCGCTGAGGAACTAGAACTCCAGCTGCTCCGTCTTCCGCGGCATGAGCAGCAGAGCCACCACGGAAAGCGCCGCCACGGCCAGCAGCCCGATGAACACGTAGTGCGTCGCGTCCGCCAAGGCCCCACGCACGAACCTCGTCACCGGGGTGTCCTCGTGGCTCCCCAGCACCAGGCTCGTCGCGTCCACCGACGGCGGCAGCTTCCCCGCCACCTCCGCCGGCGGCGACGCGAACCGCGACGCCAAAGTCGCGTTCGCGATCGCCCCGAACACCGCCGCGCCTACCGCGCTCCCCAGCGACCGGCTGAACAGGTTCGTGCCCGTCACCACGCCACGCCGGTCCCAGCCGACCACCGATTGGACCGCCACCAGCGTCGGGCTCGATGACAGGCCCAGGCCGATGCCCAGGACGAACGCCGCGAACGCCGCCGCCCAGATCGATGACGTCGCGCTCAGCATCGCCACCAGCACTCCGCCCGCGATGACGAACGCGCTGCCGATCAGCGCCGTGTCGCGGAAGCCGATCTTCAGGTAGATCTTGCCCGCCAAGGACGCCGACAGCGGCCAGCCGACCGTCAGCGCCGCCACCGCGAACCCCGCCACCAGCGCGCCCGCGCCCAGGACGCCCTGGGCGTACGTCGGCAGGTACGACGTCAAGCCCATCAACACCGCGCCGACGACCACCGCCACCAGGTTGCCGCCCACCAGGACGCGCCGGGTGAACACCCACAGCGGCAGCACCGGCTCCGCGACGCGCTTCTCCACCAGGACGAACGCCACCAGCAGCAGCGCGCCGACCACGAAGATCGCCACGCTCGGCAGCGAACCCCAGCCCCACGCGACGCCGCCTTCGAGCAGGCCGAGGATCACCAGCGAGCAGCCGATCGTGAGCAGCCCCGCGCCCGTGTAGTCGACCTTGTGCGCCTTGCGCTCGACGCGCTCGGCGAAGTTCCGGTGCAGCATCAGCGCGGCGATCGCGCCGAGCGGCAGGTTGATGAAGAAGATCCAGCGCCAGTCCAGGTACTCCGCGAAGACGCCGCCGAGCGTCGGCCCGACGACCGACGCGACGCCCCACACGCTCGCGACGTAGCCCTGCACCCGCGCGCGTTCCTCCACTGTGTAGAGGTCGCCGATGACCGTCATCGACATCGGCTGGATCGCGCCCGCGCCGATGCCCTGCACCGCGCGGGCGGCGATCAGCACCGGCATGCTCCACGCGGCCCCGCAGAGCACCGAGCCGACGAGGAACGCCGCAATCCCGAAGAACATCACCGGACGCCGGCCCAGCACGTCGGCGAACTTGCCGTAGAGCGGGACGGTGACCGCCTGGGTCAGCAGGTAGACCGAGAACAGCCACGGGAACTGCGAGAACCCGCCGAGGTCGCGCACGACCGAGGGCACCGCGGTCGCGATGATCGTGCTGTCCAGCGCGACCAGCGCCGTGCTGAGCATGACGGCGATCAGCACCGGGCCGCGTTCGGACCGGAAGCCGACCCCTTTCACGCTGGTGGGGGCCGGGGTCGTCATCGGTGGCGTGCTCCTCGGGGTGGCCATGACCGGAGTCAACTGCTTTGCAGTCCTAAGCATTCCATCGCGGTGGTCCGCACCCCAGTGAATTTCCGTCACAGTCTTCTTCGCGGATGATGGGTCGGATGAGCGAGTGGATCCGACCGATCGAGCAGGGCTGGGTGGTCCGCGACACCGTCCCCGGCCCCGACGTCGACGAGTTCGCCGAGCCCGACCGCGTGACCGCCGCGCTGGCCGCCCCCGGCGCCGCGGACGGCCTGCTGGCCGTGCAGCACCCCGATCGCACGCCGGCGGCGCTGGCCCGCGGGCTGGACCTGGCCGCCGCCGTCCCGATCGCGCGCGCCGTGCTCGAACGGCTCCGCAAGCGCTTCTACCGCCCGGTGCGGCAGTTCGTCGCGCCCTACCGGATCGAAGGTCCGGACGGCGTCGCGCTCGGCCTGCTCTGCCTGGTCGACCCGGCGGCGGTGACCGACGACGGCACCGCGCGGGTGCGCCACACCGAGGACGTCTACCCGGACGTCGTCGCCGAGCGGGCCGCCGTGCTGGCCGGGCTGGGCTGCGCGACCAGCGCCGCGCTGCTCGTCCCGGCCGTGGACGGCGACCTGCTGACCGAGCAGGTCGAACGCGCCTGCGCCGGCCTCGGCCTGCCCGATCTGTCCACTTCGGACGCCGCCGGTCGCCGGCACGACCTGTGGGTGGTGCCCGCCGGGCCGCTGCAGGACCGGCTGCTGGCCGCGGTCGCGGGCGCCGACCTGCTGGTCGCCGACGGCAACCACCGCGTGGCCGCGGCCGCGGCGGCCGGCCACAGCGCGCTCCTCGCGCTGGTCACCGCGGGCCCGCAGCTGCGGATCGGCGCCATCAACCGGGTGCTGACCGGCACCGGCTTCGGCCCGGAGGATCTGGTGTCGCGCTGGTCCGCCGCCGGCCTCGACGTCCGCTACGACGACCACGCGGTCCCGGTGCGGGGCGAGGTGGTGGTCCGGGCGGGCTCGGCGGTGCTGCGGGTCCCGCTGCCGAAGCAGGCCTGGTCGGGCCCGGTGATCGACCACGAGATCGTCGAGCGCGTGCTGTTCGCCGAGGCGCTCGACATCGACCCGGACGGCCCCCACGTCCAGCCGCTCCCGGCCGGCCGCCCGGTCCCGGCCGGCGCGGACGCGGTGGTCCTGCTCGCCCCGGTCGCCTACGCCGACGTCCTGGCGGTGCACGCGGCGGGCCGCCGGATGCCCCGCAAGGCCACGTACTTCACGCCGAAGCCGCGCAGTGGCCTGGTGCTGGCGGCGCTCTGACCGCCGGTGGTCGTGAGTGGTCAGGGCGGTTCTAACCGCCCTAGCCACTCACGACCCGTCCCACCAGGCCAGGACGCGGGTACCGGACAGCGTCAGCCACTTCGACGGCTCGCCTTCCGGGACGTCGACCTCGAACCACACCCGGCCCGGGAGCCGGCGGCCCTGGAGCCACGTGCCGTCCGGCTGCCGGGCCGCCCGGATCAGCTCGATCGCCTCCGCCATGCGCGGGTCCGGGCGCGTGCCGTCGAGCAGGGACGCGAGGCGGAAGTACTCGGCCGCGTTGAGCACGTTGTACTGCCAGCGGAACGGGTACGAAAAGCTGCCCACCTCCGGCAGCACCGGCTCACCGGTCGAGAGCCGCCGGAAGAGACCGCGTTCCAGCAGGTATTCCTCACCGGCTCGGCGGGCCGAGCGGGTCGCCGGTGAGCCGCCGGTCGCCGTGTCCCACGCCAGCAGGCCCTTGAGCGAGTTGAGTGTCGAGTGGACGGACGAGCGCGTCGAACCTTCGACCCACTCGCAGTTCCAGCCGCCGTCCGGCAGCCGGTGCTCGACGAACCAGCCGGCTATCCCCGCGACGTCCGCGCCGAGCCACCGGCCGTTCATGAGCGTCCACGCGTTGATGCAGCAGTCGACCTCGCCGTCCCAGTACGGCAGGTTTTCGTACTCCCAACGGGAGTTCTCGGCGAGCAGCTCCGCCGTCCCGCGCAGGGCGGCGGCGTCGAGGCCCCACTCCCGCAGGTCGTTGAGCACCCACGTCGTCGCCGTCCACGGCTGGCCGGCCGTCTTCATGCTCGCGAAGTCGAAGTCCGCGGGGAAGAACGCGCCGCCGGCCCACTGACCGTCCGGGTCCTGCTTTTCCCGCAGCCGCGCGCCGAAACCCTCGGCCGCCACGCGGGCGCGGGTCGCCTCCCACACCGGCGGCGGCTCGCCCAGCAGGTCGCGCTCGACCTGCCAGCGCAGGGCCGGATCGGCGTCGCACAGCCAGGCGAGCACGTCCATCAGGCCCCCGTGACGCCGTCGATGGCTTCGCGGAGGAAGTCCGCGTGGCCGTTGTGCCGGGCGTACTCGTGGATCATGTGGAGCATCACCAGCCGCAGCGAGACGTGCTCACCCCAGCGCGCCTGGTACCCGGTGACGTCCAGGGACTCGGCGGCCTCTTCGATCTTGCGCGAGTGCTCCACTTCGGCCTGCCACGCGTCGAACGCCTCCGCGCGAGTCGAGGCGCTCGCGTCGTAGGCCGCCTGGAAGTCGCCGTCGGCCGACCACCGCAGCGGGACGTCCTCGGCGTCGATCACCCGCCGGAACCAGGTGCGCTCGACCTCGGCCATGTGCCGGACCAGGCCGAGCAGGGACAGCGTCGAGGGTGGGCTGGAGGCGCGGCGCAAGTCCTCGTCGGACAGTCCGTCGCACTTCATGGCGAGGGTGGCGCGGTGGAAGTCGAGGAACGTGCGCAGCATTTCGCGCTCGCCCCCGACCAGGGGCGGTTCGGGGCGTTCGGTGGTCACGAGGACGTGTGTATCACGCCCGGCTGTGTCGTTTTTCAAAAGAAGTGTCGTACCCGTGTTTTAAGCTCGCGCGGTGGACTTGCCCGTGATGCCGCCCGTGCGGCCGATGCTCGCGAAAGCGGTGCACGACGTGCCGCGCACGCCGGGCCTGCTCTACGAGCCCAAGTGGGACGGCTTCCGGTGCGTCGTGTTCCGCGACGGTGCCGAGATCGAGCTCGGTTCCCGCAACGATCGCCCGCTCACCCGGTACTTCCCGGAGCTGGTGGAGCTGCTGGCCGCGGCGTTGCCGCCGAGGTGCGTGGTCGACGGCGAGATCGTCCTGGTCACCCCGGCCGGCCTCGACTTCGAGGTGCTGCAGCTGCGGCTGCACCCGGCGGCCTCGCGGGTGCGGAAGCTCGCGGAGGAGACGCCGGCCAGCTTCGTCGCGTTCGACCTGCTCGCCCTCGGTGACACCGACCTCACGGGCGAGCCGTTCCGCGAACGCCGCAAGCAGCTGGAGAGTGTCCTGCGGACCGACGCCGAAGGGATGCAGCGCGTCCACCTGACTCCGCTGAGCGAGGACCCGGACCAGGCCGAAGACTGGTTCACCCGGTTCGAGGGCGCGGGCTTCGACGGCGTGATGGCCAAGCCCGCCGATCAGCCGTACGAGCAGGACAAACGCGTCATGTGGAAGGTCAAGCACGAGCGCACCGCGGACTGCGTCGTGACCGGGTTCCGCTGGCACAAGGACGGCGTCGGCGTCGGCTCACTGCTGCTCGGCCTGTACGACGACGAAGGTGTACTGCACCACGTCGGCGTCGCCAGCAGCTTCACGAAGGCGCGGCGGGCGGAGCTGGTCGAGGAGCTGGCGCCGCTGCGGGAGAACGCGCTGGAGGGCCATCCCTGGCGCTCCTGGGCCGAGTACGAGCCCCAGCCGGGCCGCCAGCCGGGCGCGAACAGCCGCTGGGCGCCCGGCAAGGATCTCGCCTGGGAGCCGCTGCGCACCGAGTGGGTGGCCGAGGTGCGCTACGAGCACCTGCAGGGCGGGCGCTTCCGCCACGGCGGGCGGCTGGTCCGGTTCCGGCCCGACCGCACCCCGGAGTCCTGCACGTACGCCCAGCTCGACGAAGCACCGCCCGCCGAGCTCGCCAAGCTGTTCGGGGAGGCGCGATGAGCGGCGCGGTACTGCTGGACGTCGACGGCGTCGAGGTGAAGATCAGCAGCCCGGACAAGGTCTACTTCCCCGAGCGCGGCGAGACGAAGCTCGACCTCGTCGAGTACTACCGCGCGGTCGCCGGCCCGCTGCTGGCCCGGCTCGGCGGGCGCCCGCTGCTGCTGGAGCGCTACCCGGACGGCGCGGGCGGCAAGAACTGGTTCCAGAAACGCGTGCCCCAGGGCGCACCGCCGTGGCTGTCCACCACGGTGGTGTCGACACCGAACGGCACCACGAGCGACGCCCTGGTCGCGAAGGATCTGGCGCACATCCTCTGGGCGGTGAACCTCGGCTGCCTCGGCTTCCACGTGTGGCCGTACCGCGCGGACACGCCCGAGGTCGCCGACGAGCTGCGCGTCGACCTCGACCCGTCGCCGGGCATCGGCTTCGGCGACCTGTGCGAAGCCGCGCTGCTGACCAGGGAATTCCTGGGTGAGCTCGGCATCGAAGGCCACCTCAAGACGTCCGGCTCGCGAGGCCTGCACCTGTACGTGCTGCTGGAGCCGCGCTGGGACAGCTTCCAGGTGCGGGCCGCGGCGGTCGCGCTGGCGCGGGCGCTGGAACGGCGGCACCCCTCGAAGATCACCGCGCAGTGGTGGAAAGAGGAACGCGGCTCGCGCGTGTTCGTCGACTTCAACCAGAACGCGCCGCACAAGACCGTGTTCGGCACGTGGTGCGTGCGCCCCCGCGTCGGCGGCCAGGTGTCGACCCCGATCGCGTGGGACGAGCTGGCCGGCGTCGAGCCCGACACGTTCACGCTGAGCACGGTGCCGGCCCGCCTGGCCGAGCGCGGCGACCCGTGGGCCGGCGCGGGGGAGCGGCCGCAGTCGATCGAGCCGCTGCTGGCGATGTCGGAAGCCGACATGGCCGGCGGGCTGATGGACGCGCCGTGGCCGCCGGTCTACCCGAAGATGCCGAACGAGCCGCCGCGCGTCGCGCCGAGCCGGGCGAAGAAGGCCTGACTTGACGACCGTCGCGGAGTGCGCGCCCGACGACGGACTGCTGATCGCGCTCATCACCGCGATGACGGCGGAGCTGGTGGTGGTCTACGACCTGCCGGTGGACGCCCAGCCGCCGCCCCTGCGGCCGGGAACCCGCTACCTGCTCGCGTGGGACGGCGAGCGGGCGATCGGCTGCTGCGCGCTGGAGCCGGTCGAACCGGGCGTGTACGAGCTGAAGCGGATGTTCGTCGCGCCGGACGCCCGCGGCTCGGGAGTGTCGGGCGAATTGGTGACGGAGTCCGAGCGCCTGGCCCGCGAAGCAGGCGCGGCCCGCATCCGCCTGGAGACGGGGCGCCGCCAGCCGGCGGCGAGGCGGCTGTACGAGCGCGCGGGCTACCGGCGGGTGCCGAACTTCCCACCGCACGAGGGGGACCCGGAGTCGGTCTGCTTCGAGAAGCCGCTGGTGTAGCCGCCGATACGGGCCGTTGAACAGGACGCGGGTGTCTCGTCGGCGGACCTCGTGCGGCTGAGTGGTGTCCGACAACGCCGTGCTGGCCGTTCCGGTGATCATGGTCGCTGTTCGCGAACGACGAGCCGCTCGTCAACGGCCAACACGCTGCCCGGAAGGGCCGACACGGGCAGTGGGTCGGAGTGCAGTTTGCCGGAGAGCGGCTAGATCTCCAGCTCGAGGCTGAGCTGACCGCGGTCGGCGCCGTCCGGGGCGACTCGGAAGCCGGCCGGGGGAGCGGGCAGTGTCGCCACGCACGCCGGGCAGGGCGCGACCTCGGATGTCGCCATGTCGACCGGCTTCCAGCTGCGCGACTCGCGCTCGCCGCACGCGGACCGGCGGTAGCGGAGGTCGCCCGAGCGGGTCATCAGGTGGGCCAGGGGGACTTCTTCGGGCAGCACGCCGACCAGGTACCAGCGTGGTGCGCTCACCTCGGTGGTCGTCATGGCCGACAGTCTCTGCCGGGGCCGGCGGGAATCCGCGGTTTTGCCGATCTTCGGCGTGGCGGGACTCAGGCTTGGTCGGGCAGGTACCGGAGGATGTGCAGCATGCCGCGCTCGTCGGGCACGCCCGGGTGCTCGGCGAGGCAGCCGCGCAGTTCGGCCAGGACGGCGTCGGTGTCGAGGCCCGCGCCGATCAGGACCAGCTCGGTCCGGCGCTCGCCTGCCGGCCAGGGCGTGCGGTCCAGCTGCACGAATCCGCCCACCGTGTGCAGCCGGAAACGCGACCCCGAACCGAAGTCGGCCTGGCCCTTCATCCGGTAGAGGCCGGCCGGGCGCCGCTCGAGGAACTCGACGAACGCCTTGGGCGCCAGCGGGGCGCCCGCGGTGAAGGTGACCGTCTCGTACACGGCGTGCAGGTGCTGCGAGTGGTCGTGGTGGTCGTCCTCGCGCAGGTCGTCGAAGGACAGCTGGCCCACCCGCTCGCCGCGGGGTTCCGGGTCGAAGAACAGCCGCGGGTCGACCCGGCCGTGCGCCGTGACCAGCACCGGGCGGCCCGGCGCGAGCTCCTCGACCGTCGCGGTGACCTTCGCCAGCGCGTCGGCCTCGACCCGGTCGGCCTTGTTCAGCACGACCAGGTCGGCCAGCCGCAGGTGGTCGGCCAGCTCGGGGTGGCGTCCGCGAGCGGCTTCGAACTCGGCGGCGTCCACCACCTCGGCCAGCCCGCCGTAGCGGATGTCCGGGTTCTCGCTGGCGATCATCAGCCGGATCAGGTCGCGCGGCTCGGCGATGCCGCTGGCCTCGACGACGATGACGTCCATCCCCGCCTCGGCCGAGGACAGCCGGCCCAGCATCGCGTCCAGCCCGCTCGCGTCGACCGCGCAGCACAGGCAGCCGTTGCCGAGGGAGACCATCGTGTCGACCTGCCCGGCCACGGCGAGCGCGTCGACGTTCACGCTGCCGAAGTCGTTGACCACGACGCCGACCCGGGCGCCCTCGCGGTTGGCGAGCAGGTGGTTGAGCAGCGTCGTCTTGCCCGCGCCGAGGAACCCGGCGACGAGGACCACGGGGATCCGGTGCACGAAACGTCCTTCCTCTGCCGATCAGCCGACTCTAAACGACGCGCCCGCACGCGCGCGTACACGGGGGACCCGCGGCGGGAAAGGCCGTTCGCCGATTGCGCACGAAAAGCCGAAGATCGGCGCGTGGGAAAGAATCACCTGTGTTTCACGGGCAAAAGTGATCAATTGACGGGAAATGCGCTGCGACATGTCCGGATAACGCTTGGTAGCCACTAATTTTCGACGTTTTCGCAGGTTGTGGCGGTATTTCGGGACAGGTGAGATGTACTGGGCGGTCGGGGGATCGTGTTCCGTAAAACGTGAGGTATTCTCCCCCGCCTGGTCGGAAGCGCGCGTGCTGCAGCCGTTTCCGGCCGACAGTGTTGTCGGCGACCATCGGAGGAACGGTGAACCTTCCCGTCGGGATGCAGATCACGATTTCGGAGAGTGGGGTAGCGCGGTGACTGCTACGTCCGAGCGGGTGACAACCGCGCCGGCACTTTACCACCAACGGGTGTCGGGGGAACAGAGCGTCAATTCCGCGGAGGCCGAGGAATTCCTCAACCTCATGTTCGAAGAAGGCGCCGCCGAGCAGGGCACGTGGCTCGAGACGCGGCTCGCCGAGGTGCGCGCCGAAATCGCCGAAACCGGCACCTACCGGCACACACCCGCCGAGCTGGCGTTCGGCGCCCGCGTCGCCTGGCGCAACTCGGCCCGCTGCATCGGCCGGCTCTACTGGAACAGCCTCCGCGTCCGGGACCGGCGCCGGGTCACCGACCCCGGCGACATCGCCGGCGAGTGCGTCGCCCACCTGTGCCAGGCCACCCGGTCCGGCCGGATCCGCCCGACCATCACCGTCTTCGCCCCGGACACCCCGGAGGAGCCGGGGCCGCGCATCCACAACGAGCAGCTCATCCGCTACGCCGGCTACCGGCTGGACGACGGCTCCGTGCTCGGCGACCCGCGATACGTCGAGTTCACCGACCAGGTGCGGCGGCTCGGCTGGCGGCCGCCGGAGCGGAGAGGCTCGTTCGACGTCCTCCCGCTGCTGGTCGAGTCGGTTCCCGGCGACCCGCGGCTGTACACGCTGCCCGCGGACGCCGTGCTGGAGGTGCCGCTGACCCA
The DNA here is from genome assembly GCF_036104975.1 of Amycolatopsis sp. NBC_00355. Classification (GTDB taxonomy): domain Bacteria; phylum Actinomycetota; class Actinomycetes; order Mycobacteriales; family Pseudonocardiaceae; genus Amycolatopsis. Next base: position 471,079 of record NZ_CP107982.1, read on the forward strand.
CCCCGACCACCGCTGGTTCGCCGGGCTGGGGCTGCGCTGGCACGCCGTGCCGGCGATCAGCAACATGCCGCTGGAGATCGGCGGCGTCACGTACCCGGCCGCGCCGTTCAACGGCTGGTACCTCGGCACCGAGATCGGCGCCCGGAACCTGGCCGACGAGGACCGCTACGACCTGCTGCCCGCCATCGCGGAGCTGATGGGCCTCGACACCGGCTCCGAGCGCACGCTGTGGCGCGACCGGGCGCTCGTCGAGCTGACGCTGGCCGTGCAGCACTCGTTCGACGCGGCGGGGGTGACGATGGCCGACCACCACACGGAGTCGCGGCGGTTCCTGACGCACCTGGAGAAGGAGGAACGCGCCGGGCGCCGGTGCCCGGCCGACTGGAGCTGGATCGTGCCGCCTGTTTCCGGTGGTCAGACGGCGGTCTTCCGGCGCTACTACGACGATCCCGACCCCGTGACGCGACCGGCGTTCCTGGCGCCCAGCTGAGGGGAAGCGCCCGTTCGGCGGATCGTGCCGGGCCCACGGCGCCGATTCGAGCGCCAAGGCTGACAATGGACCCATGACCGCAGTCCTCGTCGCCCATTCCGGACGGCACGGCGGTACCCGGCAGATCGCCGAGGTCATCGCCGCGGAGCTCCGCGAGTCCGGCCTGACCGTGGACGTCCGCGACGCGGCCGACGTCGCCACCGTCGACGGCTACGCCGCGGTGGTCGTCGGCAGCGCCCTGTACTACCACCGCTGGCGGCCCGACGCCGTCCGGCTGCTGGAGCACCACGCCCGGGACCTGGCCGACCGCCCGGTGTGGCTGTTCCACAGCGGGCCGTGCGGGCCGGGCGCGGCCACCCACCAGGTCGGCCTGCCGGCGAACGTCGCGCTGCTCGCGGCCCGCATCGACGCCGAGCGCACAGCGACCTTCGGCGGCCGCCTCGACCCGGCGACCGTACGCGGGCTGATCCCGCGGCTGATGGCGTCGGGCCAGCGCGCCGGCGACTTCCGCGACTGGGACCGGATCAAGGCCTGGGCCCGCGACGTCGGCCGCCGGGTGCGCATCGGCGTCCCGCACTGATCACGACGTCCACTCTTGCCCGCACGGGGCCGTCGGTGCTAGACCAAGCCTGAAGTCTTCCGGTGAAGAACCGACGGACGGGGCAAACGTGACGGATCGGCAGGCGGAACCGGCTCCAGTCAAGAAAGCGCTTACATCCGACCAGCGCAACTCGTTCCTGGCGGCCCTGCTGGGCTGGAGCATGGACTCGTTCGACTACTTCCTGGTGGTGTTCGTCCTGGCGGACATCGCCAAGGACAAGTCGTTCGGCGCGACCGCGACCCAGCTGGCGTTCATCACCACGGCCACGCTGGTGATGCGCCCGGTCGGCGCGCTGCTGTTCGGTCTGTGGGCGGACCGCGTCGGGCGGCGGGTGCCGTTGATCGTGGACGTCCTGGTGTACTCGGTGGCCGGTCTGCTGTGCGCGTTCGCGCCGAACTTCACGGTGCTGCTGATCCTGCGGTTCGCCTACGGCGTCGGCATGGGCGGCGAGTGGGGCCTCGGCGCGGCCTTGGCGATGGAGAAGATCCCGGTGGCGCGCCGCGGGTTCTTCTCGGGACTGCTGCAGGTGGGCTATTCGATCGGGTACCTGCTGGCGGCGCTCGCGTACCTGCTGTTCCACTCGGCGCTGAACCTCGAGTGGCGCTGGATCTTCGTGCTGAGCATCTTCCCGGCATTGATCAGCCTGCTGATCCGCGCCCGGGTGCGGGAGTCCGAGGTCTGGGAGGCGACGCGGGAGAAGCTGCGCGTGACGCGGACGTCGGTCAAGGACGTGCTGCTCAACCCGAAGGTGATCCGCCGCTTCGGGTACCTGATCCTGCTGATGACGGCGTTCAACTGGATGAGCCACGGCACCCAGGACGTCTACCCGAGTTTCCTGAAGGCGCACGACAACGGCGGCGCCGGCCTGACCGCGACGACGAGCACGTGGATCGCGGTGCTCTACAACGTCGGCGCGATCATCGGCGGCCTGACGTTCGGCACGCTGTCGGAGAGACTGGGCCGCCGCCGCACGATCGTCACCGCGGCGGTGCTCGGTTTGCCGGTGATCCCGATCTTCGCGTTCGACCACGGCGCAGGGATGCTGGCGCTGGGGTCGTTCCTGATGCAGGTGATGGTCCAGGGGGCGTGGGGCGTGATCCCCGCACACCTGACGGAAATGTCCCCGGACGCGATCCGCGGCTTCTACCCGGGCGTGACCTACCAGCTGGGCAACCTCCTGGCGGCGCTGAACCTCCCGATCCAGCAAGCGATCGCGGAGTCCCACGGGTACTCGTCGGCTCTCTTGTGGACGGTGGTCCCGGGCCTGATCGCGGTGGCGGTCCTGACGGCGCTCGGCAAGGAGGCCAAGGGCATCAAGTTCGGCGACGCGGCGGTGGCGACAGCCCCGGCGGGGACGACGGACTGAGCCACCGGACGGCGCCGCCCGTGCATTACCGTGGGGACACGCGGGAGTGAGGGGGAAGCCGTGCGGCGGTTCTGGTGGGCGGTGGTGGCCGGCGTCATCCTGGTCGCGGGAGTGGCGGTGCTGCTGTGGTGGCCCAGGGGTGACGACCGGGGGCTGCCACCGGCGCGGGCACGCGTCTACGCCGACTACTCGGCGTGCCTGCTGACCGGTCCCGAGGGGCTCGCGGCGCCCGGGGTCGCGCCGGTGTGGGCGGGCCTGCAGGACGCGTCGGGCGACACCGGCACCAAGGCGTCCTACCTTGCCGCGGCGGGCCCGGCGACCGAGGCGAACTACCTGCCGTACCTGAACTCCCTGGCGCAGCGGCGCTGCGACGTCGTCCTGACGGTGGGCGAGCCGGGCACGGCCGTGGCGCTCGCCCAGGCGGGCACGCACCCCGCCATCCGCTTCGTGGCCATCGGCGCCGCGGGCGGCGCGGCGGCCAACGTGTCCCCCGTGGGGGTGACCGAGCACCTCCGGGCGGACGTCGCCGACGCGGTTCGTGAAGCCGCGCACGCCGCCGGTCACTGAGAAATTGTTGCGATAAGTGCATTTTGCGTAGGTTAAGTCCGGTTTGTCATGTGCTCTTGATCTCCGTGATTGGTCGTTTTGCGGGCTGGTACGAACCCCCTCCGCTGTGGTGAACTTTCTCGCCGTTCGTCGGGGATGGTCATCGAGGGGGAGACTCGTGGGTCGTCGTGCCGTCAGAGTTTGTGCTGTCTGGATACTTTTGGCGCTGGCGTTTTCGCTCGGTTCCGGGCAGGCGGACGCCGCTCAGCTCGCGCCGGGCCACTTGCCCGTGCGGGAGTTCACGTCGTGGCTCGGTTCACTGTTCTCCGGCTCGCCGCACTGGGGCGTGACACCACGGCAGGCAGGCGGATCGGCCGACGGCAAACGCCACGACGCGACCACCGCGGAGACCAGCGCGGACGGCGGCGCCGGGAATGCGCCGGGCCGCGCGCCCGGTGAGCTGGCCCCGGAAGCCGCGCACGACCGGAAGGTGACGCCGGGGCCGAGTGGCCCGGCGACGCTTGGCTTCGACGCCGTGACGAGCCACCGCGACGCGACGAAGTCCTCGGCGACGATGAACTTCTTCACCAACGCCGACGGCTCGGTCAGCCGTGACTACACCCGTGAGCCGGTCAACTTCGCCGACGGCCCGTGGGGCTGGCGGCCGATCGACACCTCGGTCCACAGTGGACAGGACGGCCGCTGGCACGAAGCAGCCAACTCCCGGGCCGTCGACTTCGCGGGCAACGCGGCCGACCCGGCGCTGGCCGCCCTCGCCGTCGACGGCGAGCACAATCTCGCCTACGGCCTGCAGGGAGCCGCTCCGGTCGCGCCCCGCGTCGACGGCCGGTCCGCGACCTACCCCGGCGTGCTCCGCGACACCGATCTCGCCCTCGAACCGACGGCGACCGGCCTCAAGGAGTCGGTCGTGCTGCGCTCGGCGGCGGCCCCGAGCACCTGGGTGTTCCCGTTGTCCCTCAACGGTTTGACGCCGCGCGTCGAAGCCGACGGCTCGGTGAGCCTGGTCGACGGCGCCGGGGCGGTCCGCGAACGGATCCCGCGCGGTTACGCCTTCGATTCCCGGGTCGACCCGGTTTCCGGTGTCCCGGCCACGACCTACGCGGTCGGTTACGAGCTGACGACGGCCGCCGGGGCGCCGGCGCTGAAGGTCACCCTGGACCCGCGGTGGCTGGCCGACCCGGCCCGGGTGTTCCCGGTGACCGTCGACCCGACCTTCACCGACACGCCGGCCTCGACCTACGCCGAGGCCGGCGCGCCCGGGGACCACTCGATGGAGAAGGTCGTCAAGATCGGGTCGTTCAACTCGGGCCCCGATTCGGCGAACACCTTCCTGAAGTTCCCCGCCGATCTCGACGGTTCCCAGATCACGGTGAGCTCCGCGACGCTGAAGCTGTTCGACACCTGGGCCTCGACGTGCGTCGCCGAGCGCTTCGACGTCGCCCCGGTGACGCAGACGTGGACGCCGTCCGGCGTGTCCGCCTACCCGGGGCCGTCCTACGGTGCGAGCATCGGCAACGCCACCCCGTCGGTGCCCACCGCGTGCGCCAACCGCGCGGCCGACCGGACGGTGGGCGACTGGGTGAGCGTGCCGTTGTCGGCGGCGACGTTCACCGGCTGGGCCAACGGGTCGGTGGCGGACAACGGCCTCGCCGTCTACGCGGCCACGAACGATTCGCTGCACTGGAAGCAGTTCGACTCGTGGCAGATGAACGCCGGCTTCCAGCCGGTCCTGTCGCTGACCACGAGCGGGAACGTGCCGCCGGTCGTCGACTCCGCGTACCCGGGCGCGGGCGGCGTCACCACCAGCCTCGTCCCGTTCCTGTTCGCCACGGCCCACGACATCGACGCCGGCCCGGGCGCGCTGAAGTACCGCTACCAGGTCGCCGACCAGGCGGGCACGACCATCGCCGACTCCGGCCTGGTCGCCGAGGGCACCTGGCGGGTCCCGGCCGGGAAGCTCAAGTACAACCAGACCTACTACTGGGCCGTGCAGGCCTACGACGGCTCGTCCTATTCGGCCGACCCGCCGTGGAACCCGCTCACCGTCGGTGTGGACCAACCGCTGGTGACGTCGTCGCTGTCGCAGAACACCGGCGTGCACGGCGTCGAGCCGAGCATCGGCAACTACACGACGTCGGCCACCGACGCGGAGGTGCGCAGCGTCGGGCCCGCCCTGTCGGTGGTGCGCGACTACAACTCCCGTGATCCCCGCACGAGCGGGGCCTTCGGCGCCGGCTGGTCGAGCGTGGTCGACGCGCGTGCCGCCGAGCAGTACGACTTCGACGGCACCGGCACCGTCGTCAGCGTGCTGGTGACCTACCCGGACGGCTCCGAAGTGGGCTACGGCAAGAACGCCGACGGCACGTTTTCCCCGCCGTCGGGGCGGTTCGCCACCTTCAAGGCGATCACCGGCGGCTACAGCCTCACCGACAAGAACGACACGGTCTACACCTTCACGCAGTCACTAGGATCGGGCGTCTACCAGCTTTCCTCGATCACGGACGCCAACGGCCGCGCGACGACCGTGACCACCTCCGCCGGCCGCGCCACCGCCCTGACGTCGGCGATCTCCGGCCGCGCCCTGCACCTGAGCTGGACGACTCCGGCCGGCGCCACCAACCCGCACGTCGCCACGGTCTCGACCGACGACCTCACCCCGGGCGCGCCGCTGACCTGGACCTACGGCTACACCGGCGACCGGCTCACCAGCGTCTGCCCGCCGGGCACGACGACCGCCTGCACGCGGTACGGCTACCAGGCCGCGTCGCCCTACCGGACCAGCGCGCTCGACCTCGGCCCGCACTCGTTCTGGCCGCTGGCCGAAGCGTCCGGGACGACCGCCGCGAGCGCGGTGCTGACCAACGAAGGCGCCGACGCCGCGACCTACCACGACGTCACGCTCGGCCGGCCCGGCGCGCTGGCGGGCTCGGCGGCGACGTCGGCCGGGTTCAACGGCACCTCGTCGTACGTGCAGCTCCCGCGGGCCGACGCCGCGGCGCCGAACACGATGTCGGTGTCGATGTGGTTCAAGACCGCGGCCACCAACGGAGTCCTGTTCTCCTACAGCACCATGCCGCTGACCGAGGCGACGAGCCCGGCGTCGCAGTACACGCCCGCGCTCTACGTCGGCAACGACGGGAAGCTGATCGGCGAGTACTGGACCGGCGCGACGGACAAGACCGTCACGACCCCGGCCCCGGTCAACGACAACGCCTGGCACCACGTGGTGTTCACCCACTCCTCGACCAGCCAGGGCATGTACCTCGACGGCCAGTTCGTCGGGTCCACGATCGGCGCGATCGTGCCGATGGGCCCGCAGAACCGCTACATCGGCGCGGGGTTCCTCGGCAACCAGTGGCCCGATCAGGCCAACGCCGGCAAGCCCGGCACCGCGACCTTCTTCAACGGCCAGATCGCCGACGTCGCCGTGTGGGACAAGCCCGTGCCCGGCCAGCGCGAACTGGCCCTTTACCAGAGCGGCAAGCAGCAGTCGAGCCTGCTGACGTCGATCACCCGGCCCTCCGGCGCGGTGCACACGACGGTTTCCTACGACCCGGTTTCCGACGCCGTCACGCAGATCGGTGACGAGAACGGCGGCACCTGGAAGTACGCGCCGCTGACCGCGGCCGGCTCCAGCCAGGTCTACCGCGGCTCCGTCCTCGGCTCGCACCCCGAGCTGTACCAGCGGTTCGCGGACGCGCCGGGCACGGCTGTCCCGGCGGGCGAGGTCAACTACCGGCCGTCGGCCTACACGAACGCGACGCTCGGTGTGCCCGGCCCGTTCACCGACTCGACCGCGGCGAAGTTACCGGGCACCGTCGCCGGGGCGACGCTGCCCGATCACCTCGTCAGCGCGTCCACCACGGCTTCGGTGGAGCTGTGGTTCTCGACGACGTCGGCGGCCGCGGGCACGCTCTTCTCGACCGGGACCTCGGCGCTCGGCGCCGCGAACCCATCGGGCGGCGCGATGCCGGTCCTGTACGTCGGCACCGACGGCAAGCTGCACGGCCACTTCTGGGACACGACGGTGTCGGGCATGGCCTCGCCGGGCAAGGTCAACGACGGCAAGTGGCACCACGTGGTGCTGTCCGGCGCGAACACCAGCCAGGTGCTGTACCTCGACGGCCAGCAGGTCGCCACGCTGTCCGGCCAGATCGGCAACTACGACCCGCTGAACTTCGTCGGTGCCGGTGTCTACAACTCCAACGGGTGGCCGGCGGCGCCTTCGGGGAACACCTGGAACTATTTCGGCGGCTCGATCGGTGAGGTCGGGTTCTACCGCTCGTCGCTGTCCGCCGCCGAGGTCGCTCAGCACTTCCTCGCCGCGGGCAACTCGCAGGGGCTTGCCCCGCTGACGACCGCGACGATCACCGACCCCGCGGGCAAGACGTCGACGCAGCAGTACGACCCGGCCGCCGGGAACCACAAGATCGCCGAGACGGACACGGCCGGGCACCGCACCACCTACGGCTACGACACGGCCGGCTTCCTGCACACCAGTACCGACCCCAACGGCAACGTGGTGACCGTCGGCCACGACGTGCGCGGCAACACCGTCTCGCAGACCACCTGCCAGGACCAGGCCGCCGAGAAGTGCTCGACGTCGTACTCGACGTACTTCCCGGACGACACCACGGCGCAGCTGACGACGGCCGACGCGCGCAACGACCTGATGCTCACCTCACGGGACCCGCGCTCCTCGAGCGCGACGGACCCCGCGTACCTGACGTCGTTCGGCTACGACACCGCCGGCAACCGCACCTCGGTCACGACTCCGCCGGTGCCGGGCTTCGCGGGCGGCCGGACCACCGCGATCACCTACAGCGACGGCACTTCGGCGTTCCTCGCGGCCGACTCGGGGAATGTGCCCGCCGGGCTGCCGGTGAAGACGACCTCGCCGGGCGGCGCCGTCAACCAGGTGGCCTACCTGCACAACGGTGACGTCGCGAGCACGACCAACGCCGACGGTCTGGTCACCCGCTTCGCCTACGACCCGCTCGGCCGCCTCCTGTCGAAGACGGCCGTGTCCGACAGCTATCCGGCGGGACTGGTCACCACCTACGCCTACGACGGGAGCGACCAGGTCGTCTCGCAGACCGACCCGGCGGTCACCGACCGGGTGACCGGCGCGATCCACAACGCGGTCACCACCAGCGTCTACAACGCCGACGGCAGCCTCACCTCGCAGACCGTCGCCGACGGCACCGGCGGCGACGCCGCCCGGACGTCGGGCTCGACCTACAACGACAAGGACCAGGTCGCCTCCAGCACGGACGCGAACGGCAACGTCACCAGCTACACCTACGACGTCTACGGCAACAAGAAGAGCGAGGCCGACGCCAACGGCACCGAGACCGACTGGACCTACGACGGCGAAGGCCGGCTGCTCACCCAGGGCGTCTGGTACACCGGCAATCCCGCCGACCCGCGGCCGGCGACGTTCCTGACCCAGAAGTCCAACGCCTACGACCCGGCCGGGCGCCTCGCGTCCGAAACGGACTCGATGGGCGACACCACGTACTACACCTACACCGACAACGGGCTGACCGCGACCGTCACCCGCAAGGACCCCACCGGGCAGCAGGCGTTCGTCGCCGAGTCGAACACCTACGACGCGGCCGGCAATCAGATCGGCACGGTCACCGGCAATGGCGCGAACACCTCGGCGTCCACAGTGGACGCCGCCGGGCGGGTCTCGCGGACCGTCGACGACCCGGCGGGCGCGGCCCGCACGACGTCGGTGTCCTACACCCCGGACGACCAGGTCGCGACCACCACGCAGGCCGATCCGTCGGGCCGCAGCCGCACGGTCAGCACGACCTACGATCCGATGGGCGTGCTCACCTCCCGCTCGGTCGCCGCGGACGGTGCCGGGCACCCGGTGGGCTGGTGGAAGCTGAACCAGACGTCGGGCACCACGGTCACCGACTCCTCCGGCACCGGGAACACGGCGGCGGCCTCGGCCGTCACCTGGTCCGACGGTGCCGCGAGCCTCAACGGCACCAGCTCGCAGATCGCCACCAACGGCCCGGTGCTCGACACCACGGGGGCCTACACGGTGTCGGCCTGGGTCAAGCCGGCGACGCTCGGCTCGGCGTTCCAGACCTTCGCCGTGCAGAAGGGGACCGTGATGAGCGGCCTCTACCTCGAGTACGACGGCAGCAGCCACAAGTGGTCCTTCTCCCGGTTCGGCACCGACGCCGCCAACGCCACCACCTACCGTGCGGAGTCCGCGGCCGACGCGCAGGCCGGGACGTGGACCCACCTGGCGGGCGTGTACAACGCGGGCACCGGCGCGATGACGCTGTACGTCAACGGCGCGCAGGCCGGGACCACCACCGACCCGGCGCCGATGGCGAGCACAGGCCCGCTGGTGCTCGGGCACGGCTGGTACCTCGGCGCCGACGGAAACTACGCCACGGGTCAGCTGGCCGGCGTCCAGGCGTACTCCCGCGCGCTGTCCGCGGCGGAGGTTACGACGATCTTCGCCGGCGGCCGCAGCGGGGGCACGACGGCGTCTTCGGGGGCCGAGACGACGACCTGGACCGTCGACCAGCGCGGCCTGCCGACGTCGACGACCGACGCGAACGGCAATGTCACCACCTACGCCGGCGACGAGGCCGGGAACCCGGCGGTGACCACCGCGCCGACCGTCACCACCGAGACGAACGGCGGCCCGGCCACCGCCGTGCACCCGGTCACCACGACCGGGTACAACACCTTCGGTGAGCCGGTCGAGGCCGTCGACCCCGACGGCAACCAGGTGACCACCGTCTACGACGCGGCCGGCCAGCCGGTGTCGGTCACCAACCCGGACTACACCCCGCCCGGCGGCGGCGCCCCGATCACCGCGACCACCGTGCGCACCTACGACAAGATCGGGCAGGTCCTCACCGAGAAGGATCCGCTGAGCCACGTCACCACCATGAGCTACGACCAGCTCGGCGACGTCGCCCAGGTGACCCGGCCTTCCGGCGCGAAGACGACGTCCACCTACGACACCAACGGCGACCGGCTTTCGGTGACCGACGCGAACGGCGCCCGCACCGAGGCGACCTACGATTTCCTTTCGCGGCCGCTGACCTCGACGGTGTTCGAGCGGTACCCGAGCACGCTCACCGCGACCACGACGAACTCCTACGCCGCGTCGGGCGCCAACCCCGGCGGCGCGCGCCTGGCCTCGACCACGACGCCCGCCGGCGCCGTCACCTCCTACGGGTACGACGGCCTCGGGCAGACCACGGCGGTCACCGACGCGGCCGGGAACACCACCCGGTACGGGTACAGCTACCTCGGGGAGAAGACGTCGGTCACCGCCGCCGACAACACCGCGACGCTGACGGACTTCGACCAGTCGAGCCGCCCGGTGCGCGTCACCAGCAAGGACGCGACCGGCGCGGTACTGCGGCAGACGTCGGCGGCCTACGACGCCGGCGGCCGTCTCACGTCCACTGTGGACGGCCGGGGGACCGCGCGGACCTTCACCTACGACAGCGGGAACCGCCTCACCGGGGAGATCCAGCCGGTGTCGGCGACGGCGTCCGTCACGACGTCGTTCGGCTACGACGCGGCGGGAAACCGGACGCGGTTCACCGACGGCCGGGGCAACGCGACGATCACCCGCTACAACGCGTGGAACCAGCCCGAGGCGGTCGTCGAGCCGGTCACCGCCGCCTACACCTCCGCCGCGGACCGGACCTTCACCTCGGTCTACGACGCGGCGGCCCGGCCGGTCACGCAGACCCAGCCGGGCGGGGTGACCGTCACGGCGGGCTACGACGACGACGGGAACCTGGTCAGCCAGAGCGGCAGCGGCGCCGAAGCCGCGACGGCCACCCGGACGTTCGGCTACGACCCCGGTGGCCGGATGACCTCGGTGGCCACGACCGAAGCCGGCGTCGCCGGGCACTCGGACCACCAGGCGGCGAGCAGCGAAACCTTCGGCTACAACGACCGCGGCGCGCTGCTCACCGCCAGCGGTTCGGCCGGGTCGTCGTCGTTCGCCTACAACACCGACGGCCTGATGACCTCGCGCACCGACGCGGCGGGCACGACGTCGTACGGCTACGACGGCGCCGACCGGCTCTCGACCGTCACCGACGCGGTCACCGGTGGCACGCAGACGCTGAGCTACAACCCGCTGAACCAGGTCAGCGGCGTGAAGTACGGGACAGGCAACGCGCGGACGTTCGGCTACGACGGCCTGCACCGGCTGACCGGCGACACGCTGAAGACCGCCGGTGGAGCGGCGATCGCGTCGGTCGGCTACGGCTACGACGCGAACGACGACCTCACGTCGAAGACGACCACCGGGTTCGCAGGGTCGGCGGCCAACACCTACACCTACGACCTCGCCGGCCGGCTCGCGTCCTGGAACAACGGCGTCAGCACGGTGGCCTACGGCTACGACGCGGCGGGCAACCGGACCCAGGTGGGCTCGTCGACCTACACCTACGACGCCCGCGACGAGCTGACGTCGGACGGCGCGAACACCTACAGCTACAGCGCGCGCGGGACGCTGCGGGAGCGGGCGTCCTCGACCGGCACCCTGGTGTCCGCGTCGGACGCCTTCGGGCAGATGGCCGTGCAGGGCACGCAGGCCTTCGGCTACGACGGGCTGGGCCGGAACCTGACCGACACGACGATCGCGTCCGGCGCGGCGACGACGTTCGCCTTCTCCGGCCAGGGCAACTCGATCGCCTCGGACGGCACGTCGACCTACAGCCGCGACCCGGGTGGCGGCCTCGTCGGCGTCGCCACCGGCGGTGCGGGGGCGTACGCCTTCGTGGACCAGCACACCGACGTCGTCGGGACGTTCACCGCCACCGGCAGCGCGCTGAGCGGGTCGAGCACCTACGACCCGTTCGGCAACGTGCTGGCGTCGGCGAACGCCAAGGGGCAGCTGGGGTACCAGTCGGGCTGGACGGACCGGTCGACGGGCAACGTGAACATGGCGGCGCGCTGGTACAACCCGGCGGTCGGGCAGTTCATGAACCGGGACTCGGTGGCGAACAGCCCGGTGCCGAACCCGATGGAGGCGAACAAGTTCGCCTACGTCGACGACAACCCGATGACGGGCACCGACCCGTCGGGGCACGGCTGGTTCAGCGACGCGTGGTCGTTCGTGAGCAACCACGTCGTGGCGCCGGCGGCGTCGTTCGTCTACCACCAGGTGATCCAGCCGGCGGCGCACTTCGTCAACACGTATGTGGTGCAGCCGATCGTGCACGTGGCGGTGGCCAGCTACCACGTAGTGCGGGACGCCTACCACGCGGCGGGGCGGGTGGTCCGCAACGCCTACCACGCGGTGGTCCGGTACGCGAAGAAGGTGTACCACGCGGCGGTGCACGTGGTGAAAACCGCGTACCACGCGGTCGCGAAAGTCGTGAAGACAGCAGCGCACGCGGTGGCCCACGCGGCGACGGCGGTGGTGCACGCGGCGGTGTCGGCGGCGAAGACGGTGGGTCACGCGGTGTCGACAGCGGCGACGGCCGTGGGCCACGCGGCAGCTTCGGCGGCGTCGCACGTGGCGACGTTCGTGAAGGACCACGCGTCGACGATCGCGGGCATCGCGGCGGGCGTGCTGGTCGGCGCGGCGTGCACGGCAGCGACGCTGGGCATCGGGGCGGTGGGCTGTGCTGCCATCGGTGGCGCGGTCGGTGGTGCGGTGTCCTACGGGATGGACTGCTCGAAGGCGCACAACTGCTCGGTCGGCGGCGCGGTGGAGGCGGTCGGCCTGGGCGCGCTGGGCGGTGCGCTGGGCGCGGGCCTGGCTGGCCCGCTGGGCGGCAAGCTGGTGGCGGAGGCCCTGGACGGCGTGCTGCCCCAGGCCGCGACGCAGGGCTTGATCGGCGCGGGTGCCGGAGCGGTCAGCGGCGGCGTGACGGCATTGGCGGGTTACGGCATGAACTGCGGCCGCGACTGCTCGGTGGGCGGCGCGCTGTCGGCGGCGGGGACGGGTGCCCTGGCCGGCGGTGTCGGCGGCGCGGCGTTCGGGGCCCTGGGTGGGTTGCGGGCGCGGGGCCGGAGTTCGGCGGAGGAGCCGGTGGGGTGCCACAGCTTCCTGGCTTCCACGAAGGTCCTGTTGACCGATGGTTCTGCGAAGCCGATTTCCTCGCTGAAGGTGGGGGATCGGGTTGCGAACTCGCAGCCGGGCAAGGCGGGGCTGGAGGCGCACCCGGTGGACCGGGTGATCGTGACGGAGACCGACCACGACTTCGTGAACGTGAAGGTGAAGCCGTTGCGCCGGGTGTTGGGCCGTGCGGCAGCGGGTCTGGCTGTCGCCGCGGTGGTGGCGACAAGTGCGGCGGCCCCGGCTTCGGCGGCGCCGGCGACATTGACGACAACGTTCCACCACCCGTTCTACGACGTGACGCGGAGCGCGTTCGTCGAGGCGGTGGACCTGCGGGCGGGCGACCACCTGCAGACCGCCGACGGCGGCGAGGCGACGGTCGAGGAGGTTACGCCGTACCACTCGACGGAGGTCACCTACGACCTGACGATCGACGAGCTGCACACGTACTATGTGGAAGCCGGCGAGACCCCGGTCCTCGTCCACAACTGCGATCCTTACGTTTGGAAGGCAGGCCGGCCAGGTGTCGACAACACCCCTCAGGGGCGGCTTCCCTCGCAAGCAGGGATCAAGCCCGGAGAGCCGCTGGCCGAGGGTGGACATCACTACGTGGTCAAGACGGACGGATCGCTTCGAGCGATGCACGACGACGCAATGTGGGCACTTGACAACAGCGCTGGACATACCAGTCTGTCCGAGGGTGATCCTGTACACATGGCTGGCACCTTCGACGTTGACGCGTCTGGCAACATCACCAGCTTCGACAACTATTCAGGCCACTATCAGCCTGGTGAGATGCCCGGGTACCGTGGGTTGGAAGACATCGCGCGAGATGCATTCGCAGGACACGGACTACCGGCTCCGCGAGCTGATGCCTGGTCCCCCTACGTATTCGGAAATAGGTAGTGAGTATTCGGAGTCAGGTGTGCGAGATGAGTAAATACCCCTCCTTTGATGTGCTGCTGGCGCGCGTGGCAGACCAGCAGGAAATCCGTTTGCATGATTTGTCCGAAAAGGTGGCGGCATCGGGGACGGATTTCGAATCGGTTCTTCGTGGGGCTGCGCCGGGTCCGTTGTTTCTGAAGCGGCTCGCGCCTGCACTTGATCTGCATGCCGCTGATCTTTTCGCTATCGCGCAGGTGGCGTTGCCGGCCGAACTGGCTCCTTTGAATATGTCGGTCGGGCGGCTTATTCCTCGGCTGGTGGAGTGTGCGCTACTCTTGACGCCGGAGTTGAGAGAGCGGTTGCGGCACTATGTCCGGTCCCTTCCGCAGTTGGATCGCCCACAGTCACGCGAAGTACTTCGTGTCGACGAACAGTATGTGCCGGGCCCTGGTGCGGTACTGATGCGCATGCTTGCCAACCGAAGCCTGGATTGGACGTCTTCGGCGAAGGTGCTTTCCCGGCTGGGAGGTGTCCATCTTGCCGCGTCATCGATCGGAGCGCTCGGGTACGGCCGCAAGGAGTTGACTCCCGATTTGTTGTCGCCTTTTGCCTCCGTTCTGGGTATTCGGACAAGTATCTTGGCCGTTGTGCTTGCTGTTGAACTGCCGGATTCGGTGGTCGAATCGGCTCCGTCGGTTGGTGTTCCTGAGCTGATTTGGGATGTTCGGCGTCTTGATGGTGATCAGGTACGGCAGGTCATCGAGGAGGCAGAATGTTTGGAATCGGAAGCTTGAACGGAAATTGCCTGGATCGGTACGCCGCCATGGCGCTCGAGAAGTCATCTGTATGCGGTGTCAGAGTCGAATGTACGACATCTGAATCGTAAGGCGTTTGTAAGAATCGGGCAATGAAAATCACTGCAATTGATTGCGAGCGCACGGCCGCCGTGGTTATTGCCGCCGGGCCCGGCGGCGGGAGCTGAGTCGTGCGGCGGTGGGCTGTCGCTCCTCGTGATCCCATTGCTGCGGCACTCGGAGGTTCTCTTTTACTGAAATAAAGAGAGTTGCGTTAGAAAATGACCTGACGCCTGATATGTCGGACTTGGCGGATTTCGTCGAATTTTGTTGCAGGGCAACGGAAAGAGCTGGTCCCGCCTCCAGTAGCGTGTGCGATGCGTCCGGGGTCGTGGCGCGTTTCCGTTCTGGAGGAATTCCGTGGGTGCTCGTCAAGAAAGACGTCTGCTCGAGAACGCCGCTCCGTTCATGCGGGCCGGCGAGCAGGTGGAACTGGTCGCCATGGCCAAAGTGGGCTCGGTGGCGAAGTCGGTCGGGAAGTCCGTTGCCTTCGGGATGGCCGTCGGGGTGCTCAGTGGCGGCACCATGATGGCGCTGCCGGTTCAGGCTGAGGCGTACGTCGTGCTCACGGACCAGCAGATCCTGTTCTTCCGGTCCTACGACGGGTCGCCGGGCAAGCACATCTTCGGCGCGCCGCGGCACCTGGTGGCGATCACTGAGCCGAAGTCGGGTTTTCTGCTGAAGTTCCAGCTGTACGTCCAGGGCTGGAACCAGGCCCTCGCCTTGACCGTGCCGCCGCTGCCGCCGAGCTTGCGCAAGCGTGGTGTCGCCTTGGCCGGGCTGCTGCCGCGGATCGTGCCGGTTTCAGTCTGACCGCTGACGACGCGCCGGCGCCGGTCAGGTCATGACCGGCGCCGGCTCAGGCGTGTCAGCCGCAGTGTTCGAACTCGCTGGTGTACGACACGCCGCCCGCTGTGCCGCCCCACTTGACGCACTTGTTTGCCGCCGTGGCCTTGATCGGGCCCGCGAAGTAGGAGAACGCGCCCGAGTCCGTCTGCCGCGCCGAACCCTGGACCTCCAGGAACGCCGACGTCGCCGTGGCCGTTCCGGCGGACGCGCTCTTCATCGTGCTGACGCAGTTCTGGCCGTTGGCCGCGTTGTACGACAGGTACACCGTGCCCGCCGTGCCGAGTGGCTGCGAGTCGATGACGCCGTAACCGCCGCCGCAGGCCGGGGCGCCCAGCGCGTCGTCGGTCACCGTGGCGAAGCGGATCGTGTCGTTCGCGTGCAGCTCCGGGCCCGCCTCGAACAGCACGCCGACCGACGACTGCGACAGCTGCACCATGTCGGAGTACGCCGCGTCCTGGCCCCACACGAGCAGGCTCGCATCGGTTCCCGTCCAGTTGCCGCCCTCGTCGAACGACGAGTGCACCCGCAGCTGCTTGCGGCGGTCGCACGTGGACGGTGCGGCGAACACGATCCGGTCGTACTTGCCGCCGGTGTCCGTGGCGCTCATCCGGGCCGTCGAGCCCTCGACGGTCGGGGCGACGAGGTCGGTGGCGAAGGTGAACTTCGTGCTGAACGTCGCGCCGCCGTCCGAGCTGATCGCATAGGCCCGGTTGTGCGTGCCGTCCAGCAGGCACTTGTCGCCGTCGTTGGCCTGGTTGCGCGCGGCGGCGTAGACCCGGCCGTCGGCCAGCTCGGTGACGCTGATCTCCTGCGGGTTCATCGTGCTCGCGGCCGGCTTGTCGGTGGCGCCGAGGTGCCAGGTGGAACCGTTGTCGTCGCTGTAGATCAGCGCGCCGATGGTCGAGTAGCTCATGCCGGCGACGAGGCGGCCCTTGTGTGCGCCGCGGGTCAGCACGATCCCGTGCGACGGCCCGGTGGCCAGCCAGCTCGGCGCGCTCGAGAAGCCCAGCTCCGTGGTCAGCACCTTCGGCGCGCCCCACGTCTTCCCGTTGTCCTCACTGAGGGACACGCGCGGGATCCGGCCGCAGGCGGGGTTGGTGTAACACTGCATCGTGGACAGCAGCACGACGCGGTTGCTGCCCGGGATGACGATCGGCGCCGGATTGCCCTTCGTGTCGCCGTTGGCCTTGATCACGGTCTGCAGCGCGCTCCACGTCTTGCCGCCGTCGGTCGAGCGCTTCATGACGAGGTCGATCGCGCCGAGGTCGTTGCAGACGCTGGCGCCGTCGTTGCGGCCCTCGGCGAACGCGAGCAGGGCGCCGTCGTTGGCCTTCACGACGGTGGGGATGCGGTAACAGTCGTGCCCTTCGGTGTTCTTGGTGAAGACCAGCGTGCTGGCCACGTCGGCCTGGGCGGTGCCGATGGCCGCCGGGACGGCGACGACGGCAGCGCACCCCAGCAGCCCGGTCAGCAGGCCTCTGGCGATACGGGTGAACTTCACGGTGGGGACTCCCTACGGGTTCGTTCTACGTCCTACGTCTCGGCGGTAGCCTCGACCCGGCCCGTACAAGACCCGTACAACCCGGCGTATAACGACCTATACCTTGCCGGGAGAAAGACATCAGGTGAACGCGGCCAGCGTCCCGAACCCGGTCACGAACACGAGCAGCGTGGACAGGAGACCCAGCAGCAGCGCGCGGCCGCCGCCGCGCAGGAGCGGGCCGAGCCGGACGGCACAGCCCAGGCCGAACAGCGCGCCCGCGAGCAGGAGCGTCGACGCCGTCTTCGCGATGTCGAGCGCGAACGCCGGGACCAGCCCGGTGCTGCGGACGGCGACCATCGCGAGGAAACCGAGGACGAACAGGGGCACGAGTGGCGCGTGGCCACCGCGGCGGGTGCGTTCGGTGGCGCCGACGATCGCGACCATCGGGGCGAGCAGCACGACCCGGCTCAGCTTGACCACGATCGCGATCGTCACCGCGCCGGCGCCCGCCGGGCCGGCCGCGGCGACCACCTGGGCGACCTCGTGCACCGAGATCCCGGCCCAGCTGCCGGTGCGGACCGCGTCCAGCCCGAGCCCGTGGGCGAGCAGCGGGAGCACGCCGAGGGCAAGACTGCCGTAGCAGGTGACGAGCGCGACCGCCGTCGCGACGTCGGAGTCCTCGCGGTCGACGACACCCTCCATGGCGGCGATCGCCGACGCGCCGCAGATCGAGAAGCCGGTGGCGACGAGCAGGGCGAGCCCGCGTGGCACCCGTACCAGCTTGCCGAGGCCGAGGGTGCCGAGGAAGGTGACCGCGACCGTCACCACAACGGCCGCGAGGGTGCCGGGGCCGAGGCTGAGCACCGTGGGCAGGGCGAGCTGCAGCCCGAGCAGGACGACACCCGCGCGCAGCAGGCGTTTCGTGACGCGCGCGACGGCCTGGCGGTGCTCGTCGGCCAGCAGCGGCGTGCTCCCGACGGCGATGCCGAGCACGACGGCGACGGTGAGCGCGCCGGCCACCGGCCACGCCGAGCTCAGCGCGTACGCCGCCGCGACGCCCAGCCCGGTGATCACGAGGCCGGGCAGGAGCGGTTTCGCCGTCGTCAGTGCCATGTACCCAGCGTCGCGCGGTCGTGGTCGTCGCGGTAGCCGTCCGTGACGACGTAGGTCATAGACTGGGGCTATGACCGGACCGGATCTGGACTCGCTGCGCCTGCTGGTGCTCGTCGACGACCTCGGCAGCATCGGCCAAGCGGCCGCGGCGCTGGGCATCGCCCAACCCTCGGCCAGCAAACGGTTGTCCACTTTGGAGCGTCAACTGGGACTGTCCCTCGTGGACCGCACCCGGCGTGGCTCGGCGCTGACCCCGGACGGCCGGGTCATCGCGGGCTGGGCGCATCGCGTGCTGACCGAAGTGGACGGGCTGCGGACCGGCGCGGCGGCGCTGCGCACCCAGCGTGGCGCGAAACTGCGTGTCGCGGCGAGCATGACGCTGGCCGAGCACTTCGTGCCCGCGTGGATCGGCGAGGTGAAGCGGACCGAGCCGGACACCGACGTCGGGCTCGAGGTGGTCAACTCCGAGCACGTCGCGGATCTCGTCACGCACGGGCGGGTGGACCTCGGCTTCGTCGAGTCGCCGGGGCCGTGGCCCGGGCTGACCACACGCCGGGTCGCGACGGACCGGCTCGTGGTCGTCGTCCCGCCCGGGCACCGCTGGGCGCGACGACGTCGTCCGCTCACCGCCGCGGAGCTCGCCGCGACGCCGCTGGTGGTGCGCGAACCCGGGTCCGGCACCCGCGAGACCGTCGAGGCGGCACTGCGGCGCGCGGGCGCCGGGCCGGTGAAACCGTTGCTGGAACTGGGATCGGCGTCGGCGGTGCGCAACGCCGTGATCTCCGGAGCGGGACCCGCGGTGATCAGCGACCTCGACGTCGTCCGCGAGGTGGCCGGGCGCCGGCTGGTGCCGGTGGCGGTCGACGGTGTCGACCTCGGGCGGGTGCTGCGCGCGGTGTGGCCGGCGGGGCGCCGGCTGGCCGGACCGGCCGCGGACCTGCTGGCGCTGGCGGTCAAGTCCGGGGCGTGAGGTGGGCTTCGAGGGTTTCGCAGGCCTCGGCGAGCAGCCGGGTGCGGTCGCCGGCGCGGGTCGCGAGCACGACGTGGCACGGCTCGACGCCCTCCATCGGCACGGTGGTGACGTCGGGCCGCAGCCGGCTGCGCCGGACGACCGCCGGGGCGATCGCCACCAGCTGCCCGGCGGCGATCAGCTCGTACTTCTCCTCGTAGCTCTCGAGGAGCGGCCCGTCGGGCGCGCGGCTGCCGTCGGGGCGCGGATCGACGCGCCAGAACGCGTTCCAGGCCGGGTCGGCCAGCCGGGGGAGCGGCTCGCCGGCGATGTCGTCGACGGTGACCGACGCACGCCCGGCGAGGCGGTGGTCGGCGGCGACCACCAGCACGCGTTCCTCGTCGTAGAGCGGCGTCACGTCGAGTCCGTCGGCCGGCAGCGGCAGCCGGGTGACCGCGACGTCGATGCGGTGCGCCAGCAGCGCGGCGGCCGTTTCGTTCCAGCCCAGGTGCCGGGTCAGCACCTCGGCGTCCGGGTGGCGGCGGCGCAGGTCGCGCACGGCCGGGGTGACGAAGAGGTTGGTCAGGTAGCCGACGGTGATCCGGCCGGGCGTCGCCGCGGCACGCGTGCTCGCCGCCGCCTGCGCGGCGGACTGGAGCAAGGCCTGGGCGCGGGGCAGGAAGACCTCGCCGGCTTCGGTGAGCCGGCTGCCCTGCGGCGTGCGGTCCAGCAGGCGCGCGCCGAGCTGCCCTTCGAGGCGGCGGATCTGCCGGCTCAGTGACGGCTGCGTCGTGTGCAGCGCGGCCGCGGCCCGGCCGAAGTGCCGGTGTTCGGCGACGGCGGTGAAGTACCGCACCAGCCGCAGGTCGAGGTCGGTCATGCCGCCAGTGTAGGCGGCTGAGCTGTGGTGATGCCCCAAGCGTATGACTCGATGAAGATCAGGCGTTGGACGTTCCCGCCGGCCCGGCCGAACCATGGAAGCACAGTCAGTCCAGTACGAGGAGCTTGAAATGCGTGTGTTCGTCACCGGCGCGACGGGGTACGTCGGGAGCGCGGTCGTCCGCGATCTGCTCGACGCGGGGCACGAGGTCGTGGGCCTCGCCCGCTCGACCGAGAAGGCCGCGGCGCTCGCGGCCGCCGGGGCTTCGGTTCGCCACGGCGTCCTGGAAGACCTCGACGGTCTCCGTGAGGCGGCCGCCGCGTCGGACGCCGTCATCCACACCGCCTACGTCCACGACAACTTCGCCGACCTCACGGCCGCCGCCGCGACGGACGCGGCCGCCATCGCCGCTCTCGGCGGGGCGCTCGAAGGGTCCGGGAAGGCGCTGGTCGTCACCGCGGCGACCGGCCCGGTGGCCCCCGGCCGGCTCGCGACGGAGGACGACGTCGCCGACCCGGCGTTCCCGCGTGCGGGGTCGGAGGCCGCGGCGCTCGAGTTCGCGAAGCGCGGGGTGCGCGCGTCGGTGCTGCGGCTGCCGCAGTCGGTGCACGGCGAAGGCGACCGCCACGGGTTCGTGCCGGCGTTGATCCGGCTGGCACGGGAGAAGGGCGTCTCGGCCTACCCGGGTGACGGTTCCGGGCGGTGGGCGGCGGTGCACCGGCTCGACGCGGCGCGGGCGTACCGGCTGGCCGTCGAGGCGGCGCCGTCGGGCGTCCGGCTGCACGCCGTCGGTGAGGAGGGGGTGCCGCTGCGGGTTGTCGCCGAGCTGATCGGGCGCGGGCTGGACCTGCCGGTGACGTCGGCTGCCGCGTCGCATTTCGGCTGGCTCGCGAAGTTCGCCGGGCCGGACGCGCCGGCGTCGAGCGTACTGACGCAGAAGCGGCTCGGCTGGGTCCCGGAGCACCAAGGCCTGGTCGCGGACCTGGAAGCCGGGCACTACTTCGCGTGAGCTGACCTGGTGGGTTGCCGCCGATCCAACGGCGATATATCGTGCGAATGTCGGCGATACGATGAGCTTGAGGAGGCAACCATGGTGATGAACACCGGAGCAGGGCGGATGTTCGGCGGTTTCGGGGGCGGCGAGCCCTTCGGCAGCCACGGGCACGGACTTCCGGGGCACGGGCTGCCCGGGCACCGCGGCCACCCGGACCACGGCCGCGGCGTGCCGGGGCACGGGCACCCCGATCCCGGCGACGGGCTGCCGGGGCTGCCGGACCATGGGCTGGGGCGCGGCGGGTGGGACGGTGTCGGGCTGCCGGACGATGGCCGCGGCCGGGGGCACGACGGGTGGGACGGTGCCGGGCTGCCGGGTCACGAGGACTGGGACGGCGGCCCCGACCTGGCGCGCGGCGGGCCGCCGGGAGGGTTTCCGCCGCACCCACCCCACCCGCCGCAGCCACCGGGAGTGCCCGGCGGTTTCCCCGGGTTTCCCGGGTTCCCGGGCGGGCCGGGGTCGTTCGGCGGCCCGGGTGGCTGGGATGGCGGCGCCTTCCAGCGGGTACGGGGCTTCCGCGGTGGCGGGCGGCCGGCGGCGCGGCCGGTGCGCCCGGCCGTGCTCGCGTTGCTGGCCGAGGAGCCGATGCACGGCTACCAGCTGATGCAGGAGATCCGGCGTCGCACGCACGACCGGTGGCGGCCCAGCCCCGGCTCGGTGTACCCGATCCTGCAGCAGCTGGAGGATGAGGGCCTGGTCCGCACGGCCGAATCGGGCGGCCGCCGGGTCGCCGAGCTGACCGACGCGGGCCGGGAGCACGTCGCCGGCCGTGAAGAGGAGTTCGCCGCGCTGTGGGCCGACGGCGCGCCGGAGGACGAGCCGGGCGCCGACCGTTTCGCGGCGTTGTGGAACGCGCTGGGCGAGCTGTCCGGTGCGGCCGCCCAGGTCGGCTACAGCGGCAACGAAGCCCAGGTGGCCGAGGTGAAGAAGATCCTCGCCGACGCGCGCCGCCGGGTCTACGCGGTGCTCGCCGACGCCGGCCTGGAGGACGAGGAAGACTGAGCGGCCTCCGGAAGCCGTGAGGGGCACCCTCAGGGACGTGCAAGCCCTGGGGGTGCCCCTCACGGCGACCCGGGGCCGCGAATGTCGTGAAGGGCACCTTCAGGGACATCCAAGCCCTGAGGGCGCCCCTCACGACCGGGCGAGTGTCCACATCGGACTGTCCGCCGGGCGGGTAAGGTCGGACCGCATGGAGGAACAGGACTTCGCGGCGCACCTGACCGCGACCATGACCGGCAGCGCGCTCACCATGCTCATCGGCGTCGGGCACCGGACCGGGCTCTTCGAAGCCGCCGCTCACGGCCCCGCGACCAGCGCCGGGCTCGCCGAGCGGGCCGGGTTGCGGGAGCGGTACGTCCGGGAGTGGCTGGGCGCCATGGTCACCGGCGGGATCTTCACCTTCGACGCGGGGGAGTACACCTTCCCGCCCGGGCACGCGAAGTTCCTGCTCGGCGAGACGGCGTCCAACCTCATGCCGTCACTGCTGACGCTCACCGCGTTCACCGGGATCCTGCCCGACCTGGAACGCAGCTTCGCCGAGGGCGGAGGGGTGCCGCGCTCGGCGTACGGGCCCTACCTCGAGACGCTCGGCGCGAAGACCGGCGACAGCTGGAAGCACATCTACCGCGAGCACCTGGTCGACGGCTTCTTCGGCGCCGTCCCGGGCCTGACCGAGAAGCTGCGCAACGGCGCGCGGGTGCTCGACCTCGGCTGTGGCACCGGGAACGCGATCTCGGTCGCCGCCCGGGCTTTCCCCACCTCGCGGTTCACCGGTCTCGACATCAACCCCGGCGTCGTCGCGCAGGCCAACGAGACCAACGCCGGCCTGCCCAACGCCGGGTTCGTGGTGGGGGACGCGGCCGAGCTGACGGCCGAACCGCCGTACGACGTGATCACCGCTTTCGACGCGATCCACGACCAGGACCGCCCGGACGTCGTGCTGCGGCGGATCCGGGACGCGCTCGCGCCGGACGGCCTGTTCTTCATGGTGGACACGTTCTTCTCCGGCGATGTGGCGAAGAACGTCGGCAACCCGCTCGCCGCGCTCTGCTACTCGATCAGCCTGATGTACTGCACCACGACGTCGATCGCGGAGGGCGGAGCCGCGCTGGGTGCCATGTGGGGCACCGAAACCGCGCGGGACATGCTCGCGGACGCGGGGTTCCGGCACGTCGATGTGCTCGGTTCCCCGCGTCCGCAGAACTGCATCTACGTCTGCCGCGCGTGACTCACTGCTGGTACGGCGCCGCCGCGGCCTTCGCGGCGGTGATCAGCGCGCCCTTGTTCTTCGGCCAGAACGTGCTGTCGACGCAGGTGTAGCGCGGCAGGAACCCGCCGCAGGTACCGCTGGACCCGCCGACCTCGAACGTCACGCTGGCGACCCCGAGCTCGCCGTAGGTGAAGTCGTCGGTGGTGCCGCTGGTGTCGTAGCCGACGGTCTCCTCGTTGGTGCCGACGAGGTAGCCGTTCGACGCGGCGTACTTCGCGCCGAGCTTGCGGTACTGCGCGTCGTTCGGCGAGGTGGACTGCGTGAAGCCCCACGGGATGATGATGTCGTTGCCGTAGCTGTGCAACGTGATCATCGTGCCCTTGGCCGACGTCGGCGCCGGGTCGTTGTTGCCGGTGCCGCGCTGGTCCGGGTAGATCGAGCGGGCCAGGGTTTCGAGCGCCTTCACCTCGGGCTCGGAGCCGGCGCTGGTCCCCTGGTAGGTCTCGGCGCAGGGGGAGTTGGAGTCGCCACCCCACTTGAACGTCGAGTTGCGGTTGAGGTCGATGCCGATGTTGGTGCCGGAGCAGCCGCCGCGGGTGTTGTTCGCGTTCTTGCGCTGCAGCTTCGGCGAGTTGCCGCCGGAGGCGACGATGTCGACGCCGTCCGGGTTCGAGATCGGCACCACCCACACCTCGGTGGTGTCCAAAATGGACTTCGCGGTGGCGTCGGTGGCGTAACCGTCGGCGAGGTAGTCGATCCAGCGCCAGGCCAGCTCGCCGGTCGACAGCTCGCGTGCGTGGATCTGGGCCATCAGGAAGAACTTCGGCTTCTTCGACGTCGTCGAGAGCGTGCAGTCGCCGGTCTGCTTCTTGGTCAGGCAGATCGCCTGGATGTCGTGCCCGCCCTGGCCCTGCTGCTTCTTCCACGACTGGCCGATCGTGTACTTCGTGGCCAGATCGGGGTGCGCGGCGGCGACACTCGTGAGGTGCGCTTCGTGCGCGGTGACGGTGCGGTAGCCGCCGTAGAAGGTGTCCGCGGCGAGGGAATTCGCCTGCGCGGGCAGTTCCTTGTAGACGGTGTCGTAGAAGCTCGGCCGGTAGCCGAGGCCCTGCAACTGTGCGGCGACGGCTTTGCCACCGACGACGTACACCGAACCGGCGTCACCTTCTTCGACGTCGAACCCGGCGTTCGTCAGGGCGGCGGCCTGCGCGGCGGTCGCCGGGACACGCCAGAACACGGGCGTGTCGGCGGGTTGCGCGGTGGCACTGCTCCCGAGCAGGGGCGCGAGCAGGGTGCCGGCCGCCACCAGGGCGAGCCGGGACAGGGACCTTGACGCCATCGGGGGATCTCCTCACGGCCGCACGGACGGGCGCCCGGCCCGGCAGCCCACGGTCACCGAACCGGCACGCACAGTGTGTCGGTGCGGGACAAACCCGCCATACCCCCGAAAGTCGCGAAACCGGTCAACGGCAAGGGCGGCACTTTCACGTGAAAGTGCCGCCCTTGCCGAGCCGTCGCTACTTCTTCAGGCCGTGCTCGATCGACTCGATGATGCGCGGCCGCAGTTCCGCCGCGCTGATGATCGCGTCCACCGAGCCGACCTCGACCGCGCGCTGGATGTTGTGGACGCGGTCGAACTCCGCGGCCACCTCGCCGACCTTCTCCGCGCGGACCGAGGACTGGACCTCGGCCAGCTGGGCGTTCAACGCCGCCCGCTCGGCGCCGCTCGTCTCCGAGACGCGGGCCTGCAGCTCGGTCACCCGGGGGTCGGTCGCCGTGCGGTTGTTGACCTCGCCGGAGAAGACCACCGCCGCCGCCGGGGCGCCGCCCAGCACCGAGGCGAACGAGCCCTCCAGTGCGAGCACCGTCATGTTCGGGTTGAGCGCCTTGGAGAACACCACGAACGCGCCGCCGTGGTAGCGGGAGATCACGCAGAACACGATCGGGCCGTCGAAGTTGACGATCGCCCGGCCGATCTCCGCGCCGTACTCCAGCTGCAGCTTGCGCAGCGACTCCGGCGAGCCGTCGAAGCCCGACAGGTTCGCCAGCACCACCAGCGGCCGGTTGCCCGACGCCGAGTTGATCGCCCGCGCGGTCTTCTTCGACGACCGCGGGAACAGCGTGCCGGCGGTGTAGGCGTCCGGGCCGTCGGTGGGCGGGAAGCCGCGGCGCGGCACCGAACGCGACTCGATGCCGACCAGGCAGACCGGCCAGCCGCCGATGTGCACGTCCTGCACCGCCGAGGTGTCCGCGTCGGCCATGCCCGCCCAGCGCTCCAGCACCGGGTGGTCCTGGTCCGACAGCGCGCGCATCACCGTGCGGATGTCGAACGCCTTCTTGCGGTCCGGGTTGTGCTCGGCCGAGAAGATCTCCCCGACCGTCTTGAAGTCGCTGCCGACGATCGCGTGCGGGAACGGCGAGACGTCGCGGTCCACCGGGTCGTTCGAGGTGGCCCGGCGCGGACCGGTCTCACCCGGCACGACGTAGGTGTGGTCGTAGTGCGACATCAGCACGTCGCGGGCGGCCGGCAGGTTCGGCGCCCAGTACTGCGCCTGGCCGTTCGGGCCCATCACGCGGTCGTAACCGCCGATGCCGAAGTTGTCCTCGGCCGACACGCCGCCGGAGAAGTCCAGCGCCTGCTTGCCGGTCAGCACCATCGCCGAGTCCGGCGTCATGATCAGGACGCCCTTGGTGTGCATGAGCATCGTCGCTTCGGCGTTCCAGTACGGCTGCGCGCCGACGTTGATGCCGACGACCACGACGTTGATCTCGCCGCCGTCCTGGGTGAACGTCACGATCCGCTTCAGCGCCGCGGCGACCCAGTCCATGTTCTCGGTGCCCGAGGTCATCGAGATCCGGGCGCCCGCGGACACCGCGAACCACTCCAGCGGCACCTGCATCCGCTCGGCCAGGTCCAGCGCCGCGATGACGCGCGAGCACTCCGGCTCAGACAGCGCGCCGAGCGCCTTCGTCGGGTCGCCGAGCAGCACGACGCGGGTGACGCCTTCGGGGTGGCGCTCGGTCGGCGTCGTGACGACGCCCGCGATGATCGCCGCGGAGTTCTTGCCCTTCGGGCGGTCGACCGGAACCAGCGCGCCGGAGCCGTCGAAGTCGTGCTCGACGAAGCTGCCGTCCGAGCCGGCGAGCAGGCCGGTCAGCTCGTACGGGTAGACGTTGCCGCGCCGCGCCGCGCGCAGCACCTTCTGGCGGTAGTCGTCGAGCGGCTGCAGCGGCTCGTCGGTCGGCGCGCCGACGTGCAGGCGCGCGCCGTTGCCCGGGTCGAGGGTGATCCGGACGGCGATCTCGGTCAGCTCGCCGGCGTGGGTGCGCTGGCGGGCCAGGAACTGGACCTCTTCCAGCCCGGCGCCCGCCGTGGTCGGCAGGATGCGCTGGACCAGCGTGTTCAGCTCTTCGGGGGTGATCTCGGTCGACGGCCAGACGTACATCATGATCCGGTTGGTGTCGAACCGCTTGTTCTGCGGCCGCTGCGCCTGGATGTTGCGGATCGCGTCGAGGCACGCGGTGATCGCGTCCTCCACCGCGGGCAGCGAGACCAGCCGGCCGTCGGCTTCGCGCAGCGGCGTCAGGTCGCGGACCTGGCCCATCGCGATGAGCCGCTCGTCGGCCGGGTTGCTCTGGGCGGTGGCCTTGAACAGGTAGATCTCCTCGTCCGACGACGGCAGCCGGGTGAGGTCGAACTCGCGCAGCCGCTGCAGCTGCAGGCGCTGGGCGATCATCGGGTGCAGGCCGCGGATCAGCCGGTCCTCGGCGAATCCCGCGCCGTCGGGGCGGAACGTGAAGTGGTGGTGCATCACCGCGCCGCTGGTGCCGGCCACCGTGGTGGTGATCCGGCGGACGCCGGCGGGCGGCGCCAGCCCGGCGAGCACTTCGCCGAGCCGCACGGCCATCGCGTCGGCGTCGGGCTGGTCCTCCCACGTGACGTAGAGGTCCGCGACCAGGCCGTGGTCCGGGACGTCGACGGCGAACGTGCCGACCGCGCCGATCGCGTCCGGCAGCGCCGCGATGTCGACGGCCGTGGTGACCACGCGCGTCACGCCGTTGCGGCCGCTGTGCTCGGCGGTGACGAACCGGCAGCCCGCGACGTCGTGCGCGGTGACGTCCGAGAGCCCGCGGTTGCCGTAGTAGCGGCGGGTCAGGACTTCCAGCAGCGGCGCGTGATCGCGGCCGGGCCGCCCGATCCGCTGGCCGATGAGCCGCACCAGGGGTTCGGCGCAGGCCACCATCGTCTGGATCCGCTCGGCGCGGTCCGGGGCGTCGGGGTGCTGGTCGAGGTGGCGCAGCTGATCGCGCACCGAGGCGTAGGTGCGGGCGCGGCCGCGGCGCAGCAGCGGCTGGGCGAACCAGCGGAAGACCACGCCGCGGGCCAGGTCGGACACCACGGGGAAGCGCACCTGCGTCGCCTCGATGAGGTGCTCGAGGGTGAGCCCGGCGCGTTCGCTGTCGGACTCCAGCGGCGGCGCGCCCGCGAGCCACTGCCGCAGCAGCTCGGAGACGACGGCGACGTCGGACGACATCCGTTGCTGCGCCAGGAAGATCCGGAAGACCGCGCCTTCCAGCTCCGGCGTGCGGTCGAGGTCGGTGACGCCGTAGTGGCCGAGCACCTTCGTCAGCTTGGCCTGGAAACCGGGCGAGACCGCCGCCCGTTCGACGTCGAGGCTCTGCAGGTAGCTGTGGAAGAACTCGCGCGGGCTGTGCACCGGGCTGTCCGGCTCGGTGTCCAGCTCGCCGCCCGGCTTGTTGCGGCTCAGCTCGGACAGGTCGGCGAACACGGTCAGCAGTTCCAGCTCACCCTCGACCGGGCGGCCGCTCAGCTCGGCGCGCGCGGCCAGGTAGGCCGACAGCACCCGCTTGCGCTCGGCCGGGTCGACGTCGAAGCCGAGCAGCAGGCTGCGCAGGTCCTGCAGGCCCCGCTCGACACGAGCCTCGGCGGAGACACCCGACGGCTCGGCGGGCAGCTCGATCTCGACCGTTTCGGTCTCGGTGGCGGCCTCTTCCTCGGCGCCTTCGGCGAGCGGCTCCAGCCGCATCAGGGGCGCGCCGGTCTCGACCTGGCTGCCGACCGACACCGGGCACTCGCGGACGCGGGCGCGGAACGGCGCGCGCAGCACCGTTTCCATCTTCATGCTTTCCAGCACCAGGATCGGCGCGTTCGCCTCGACCTCGTCACCGACCGACAGCGGGGTCGCGACGACCAGCGCGGGCGCGGGGGAGCGGACGACGCCGCCCTCGTCGCGGCTGATCCGGTGGGTGACGCCGTCGACCTCGACGAGGTGCGTCGGGCCGTGCGTGGCGGCGGTGACCCGGAAACGCTGCCCGTTGACGACGATCTGGCCGCTGTGCGCGTCGAACCGCTCGATCTCGACGTCGGCGGGGTGGACGTCCGAGCCGCCGGCCGAGATCCCGACGCGGAAGCGCTGCCGGCCGGCCCGGGCCACGCTGACGCGGTAGCCGACGCCGCGCAGCTTGAGGTCCAGCGGGCGGCCGGACTCGTGCTGCACCTGCGGGCGGCCGCCGTGCGCGGTGTTCAGCAGCTGCTGGACGGTGACTTCTTCCTCGTCCTGGTAGGCCTCGATGGCGGCCGCGGCCAGCGCGATCGCGGAGTGCCGGTGGGTGACCAGGCGGCCTTCGGCGCGGACGCGGTCGATCCAGCCGGTGTCGGCGCTGGCGTCGATCACCTCGGGCTGGTCGAGCAGGTCGAGCACGAAGCTCTTGTTGGTCGCGCCGCCCTCGATGATGACGGTGGTCTCGGCCATCGCGCGGCGCAGCCGGCCGAGCGCCTCGTCGCGGTTGCGGCCGTAGGCGATGATCTTCGCGATCATCGAGTCGAAGTCCGCCGGGATGGTGTCGCCCTCGCTGACGCCGGTGTCGACGCGGATGCCGGGGCCGGCGGGCAGGGCCAGCCGCGCGATGCGGCCGGGGGAGGGCGCGAAGTCGCGGTCGGGATCCTCGGCGTTGAGCCGCGCCTCGACGGCGTGGCCGCTCTCGGCCGGCTGGGGGCCATCGAGCTTGCCGCCCTCGGCGACGTGCAGCTGCAGCTTGACCAGGTCGGTGCCGGTGGTGATCTCGGTGATCGGGTGCTCGACCTGCAGCCGGGTGTTGACCTCGAGGAAGGCGAAGAGCTTCTCGCCCGGGTGGTAGAGGAACTCGACGGTGCAGGCGCCGCGGTAGCCGACGGCGACGGCGAGCCGCTCGGCCGACGCCTTCAGCTCGGCGGTCTGCTCGGGGCCCAGCACCGGGGAGGCGGACTCTTCGATGATCTTCTGGTTGCGGCGCTGCACCGAGCAGTCGCGGACGCCGAGCGCCCACGCCGTCTCGCCGTCGGAGATCACCTGGACCTCGACGTGGCGGGCGCCGGTGACCAGGCGCTCCAGGAACACGACGCCGGAACCGAACGCGCGCAGCGCTTCCTGGCTGGTGCGCTCGTAGGCGTCGGCGAGGTCCGCGCCGGAGGCGACCATCCGGATGCCGCGCCCGCCGCCGCCCGCGGTGGCCTTGAGCATCAGCGGGTAGCCGATCTCGTCGCCGGCGCGCAGCGCGTCTTCGAGGGTGGCGACCTCGCCGCGGCTCCACGGCGCGACCGGGACGCCGACCTCTTCGGCGATCAGCTTCGCGCCGATCTTGTCGCCGAGCTTGCGCATCGCGTCCGCGCTCGGCCCGACGAAGGTGACGCCGACCTTCTCGCACAGCTCCGCGAAGGCGGGGTCTTCGGCGACGAAGCCCCAGCCGACCCACGCGGCGTCGGCCTTCGTGTCGACCAGTGCCTTCTCCAGCACCCCGAGGTCGAGGTACGGCCGGGCCGAGGCCGGGCCGAGGTTGTAGGCGATGTCGGCTTCGCGCACGAACGTCGCGGTCCGGTCCGCGTCGGTGTAGAGGGCGACCGTCTCGATCCGCTCCCCGGTTTCCGCGGAGAGATCCCGGACGGCGTGGATCAGCCGCATCGCGGCCTCTCCACGGTTGACGATGGCGACACGACTGAACACCGGCTGAGCCTCCCAATTACCCACGCGCAGAAGGCGACGTCCGGGTCCCGGAGCGTCGCCTGCACCTGCCTACACCCTGGTCGATCACGACCGGGTGGGCCAATGTCCGGCATGGCGCATGCCGGAGGCGATGCTTTGTGGGAACCCGACAAAAAGCGACCCGCGCCACACTGCGCGGCGCCGGATTCTCGCGAGGTCTGCCACAAAGCACAGGGGAACCCTACGCCGGGCGTGACTAGGAAAACATCTGGTTGCCCGCGCGGTCAGGACGCCAGCAGGACGTCCGACTCCAGCACCTGGCCGAGCTCGCGGCGTTCGGCCTCCGACAACGGCACGGCGGCGACGCTGCACCGTCCGTCCGGCCCGGGCGCGGTGGTGATCGCGAGAACGGGCTTCCCGTCGACCTCCCGCAGGGTGACGCGGCCGCCGCACGCGAGGTCCACGGAGACCCCCGGCCGGTCGTGCTGCCGGCCCAGCCAGCGGCTGACGAAGTCGAAGGTCATGGCGTCCTCCCTCGGTGCGGGCGTTCTCCCCGAGCACAGGTGTCGCGGGTTAATGCCCCGGATACACCGGGTTCACACCCCGGCCGGCCGGAATTTCTCGTGCCGGGCCGAAAGGAGCCGCCGGGTCCGCCATGGAAGAGGTGTGGTGCCCCGGCCGCCGCGGTCATGATGGCCGGATGAAACTCGGGCAGCTGGCCGCCGCCGCGCGGGACGTTTTCGCCGCGAAGCTCGTCTACGGCGAACCGGTCGAGCGGGACGGGACCGTCGTCGTCCCGGCCGCCGCGGTGTTCGGGGGCGGGGGCGGCGGGGACGCGGACACGCTGCCCCTGCGGGAGGGCGCCGGGTTCGGAGTCCTCGCGCGGCCCGTCGGGGCGTTCGTCCTGCGCGACGGCAGTGTGAAGTGGGTGCCGGCCCTCGACGTCACGCGGCTCGGGCTCGCCGCGGCCGTCACCGCCGTCGCGCTCGCGAAGATCCTCGCCAAGCGCTGACGCGCAACCGGCACCGCTCGCCGAAAGTTCACCGGCGGTTCTTGTCCGGGTTCG
Organism: Amycolatopsis sp. NBC_00355; assembly: GCF_036104975.1. Classification (GTDB taxonomy): domain Bacteria; phylum Actinomycetota; class Actinomycetes; order Mycobacteriales; family Pseudonocardiaceae; genus Amycolatopsis. The sequence continues at coordinate 502,497 of NZ_CP107982.1, forward strand.
CGTTGCTGACCTAGCGTCGGGCCGTCACTGATGCGGAGGTCGGCATGGATGTCAGCAGGCGAACGGTGCTCCGCGCGAGCGGGCTGGCCGCGGCCGCGGGGCTGCTCCCCGGCGTCGCGTTCGCGGAGCAGCCGGGCAGCACCGGCACCCAGACCCGGACCGTCACCGGCACCTTCGCGCCCGACATCCCGGACTGGTACTACCTGCCCGTCGACGTCCCGCGCGGCGTCCGGCAGATCGACGTCGCCTACTCCTACGACAAACCCCAGGTGCCCGCCGGCACCCGCGGGAACGCCTGTGACATCGGCGTGTTCGGCCCCGAGGGGCACGAGCTGGGCAACACCCGGGGCTTCCGGGGCTGGTCCGGCGGCTTCCGCGACCGGTTCTCGATCAGCGCGTCCGAGGCGACGCCGGGCTACCTCGCCGGGCCGGTCGAGCCAGGCCGGTGGCACGTCGTCCTCGGCCCGTACACGGTCGCGCCGCAGGGCCTGGACTACCGCGTCGAAATCACGCTCACCTTCGGTCCGGACGGCGCGCCGTTCAAGCCGAACCCGGCGCCGGAGACCGCGCCCGCCCGCGAGAGGGGCCGCGCCTGGTACCGCGGTGACGGCCACCTCCACACCGTGCACTCCGACGGCCGCCGCACGCCGGAGCAGCTGGTCGCCGACGCGCGCGCCGCGGGCCTGGACTTCATCGTCTCGACCGACCACAACACGTCCAGCTCGCAGCTGCAGTGGGGCGAGCACGCCACCGACGACCTGCTGATCCTCAACGGCGAAGAGGTGACCACGCGGTCGGGTCACTGGCCGGCGATCGGCCTGCCCGCCGGCACCTGGATCGACTGGCGCTACCGCGCGGCCGACGCGGCGGATTTCCGCCAGTTCACCGACCAGGTGCACCGCGCGGGCGGCCTGGTCACCGCCGCGCACCCGTTCGCCAACTGCTTCGGCTGCACGTACGAGTTCGCCTACGAGATCGCCGACCTCGTCGAGGTGTGGAACGGGCCGTGGACCCAGGACGACGAGGCGAGCGTCATCCACTGGGACGGCCTGCTGCGCGGCGGCCGGTTCATCCCGGCGATCGGCGACTCGGACGCGCACAACCCGGACCAGACGGTCGCGCTGCCGCACACCGTCGTCCACGCCGATCGCCTGCGCCGCAAGGAACTCCTGGCCGGGCTGAAGGCCGGCCGGTCGTGGCTGGCCGAGTCGGCGGCGGTCCGGCTCGACTTCACGGTCTCCGGTGGCGGGCGCACGGCCGGCATCGGCGAGCGGCTCCCCGCCGGGACCGGGACGCCGGTGACGGTGCGCGCGGTCGTCGGCGGGGTGCCGGGGACCACGGTGACGTTCCTCGACCAGCTGGGCCCGGAGCACGTCGAGACCGTCGGCGACGCCGGGGTGGCGACCGTCACGTGGACCACCTACCCGCGCTACAGCCGCTGGGTGCGCGTCGAGGTCCGGCGGCCCTCGGGCGGCCCGAACACGACCTCGCCCAACGCCATGGTCGCGATGTCGAACCCGATCTTCCTCGGTACCGGCCACTGAACCCCGGCCCGCGCCCCGCGTCTTCCGAGAGGGCAGACTGGTGCGAACGGGTGATGGGGAGGCAGTGTGCGTGGATGTGGCCTGAAGGTGGCCATCTTCCTGGGGGCGGTCGTCGTGCTGACGGCGGGGATCGTGGTCGTGGCGGTGCTCGTGCGCAGCCCGGTCCGGTCGCCCGGGTGCACCGTGACGCCGCCCGGGGACGGCAACGGGGCCTTCACGTTCACCCCGGAGCAGATGAACAGCGCCGCGACGATCTCGGCCGTCGGGACGAAGCTGGGCCTGCCCGCCCACGCGGCGACGGTCGCGCTGGCCACGGCGTTGCAGGAGTCGAAGCTGCAGAACCTCGAGGGCGGTGACCGCGACTCGGTCGGGCTGTTCCAGCAGCGGCCCAGTCAGGGCTGGGGCACGGTCGCCCAGCTGCGCGACCCGGTCTACGCGTCGACGGCGTTCTACGAGAAGCTCGAGAAGCTGCCGGGCTGGGAGACGATGCCGATCACCGAGGCGGCCCAGGCCATCCAGCGCTCGGGCGCCCCGGACGCGTACGCGCAGTGGGAGACGCAGGCCCGAGGCATGGCGGCGGCCTTCAACGGCCAGTGGCCGGCCGCCCTGACCTGCCGCAACCTGACCCTGGCGCCGCCCGCGGACATCGCGGCATCGGCGACGGCGGAGCTGGGCACGTCCCGGTTGAGCGGAGCGCACCCGCCGGCCCAGGGCTGGACGTATGCGAATTGGCTGGTCGGCCGCGCGGAGGCGCTGGGCGTCGACAAGGTGAGCTTCGCCGGCCAGACGTGGACGGCGGAGTCCGGAGCCTGGGCCCAGGACCCCGCCGCCGGCCCGGACCTCGCCCTGCACCAGGCCCCGGCGGCCCAGCCCAGTCAGTAACCCTCACTTTCGCCATGAAAGTGACGTAGGGACGGCTGCAGTCGTCACTTTCGCTATGAAAGTGACGTCTGGGCCGGGCGTGGACGTAACTTTCCCTAGGAAAGTGATCCGGAGTTCCCGCTCCGGAGGGCACCTTCGGGTGAAAGTGGGCCTGGGTTAGGGGACCAGGATCGCGCGGCCGCGGATGCGGCCCGCGTCCAGGTCGTCCAGTGCGCTCTGGAAGTCGTCCAGGGCGTAGCGCGCCGTGTGGAGCTTCACCCGGCCCTGTGCCGCCAGCACCATCAGTTCGCACAGGTCGTTGTACGAACCCACCAGGTTGCCGATCAGGTTGATCTCCGTCGAGATGACGTCGATCGTCGGGACGTCGATGTTCTCGCCGTAACCCACCACGTGGTAGTCGCCCGCCCGGCGCAGCATCGCGATGCCCTCCGCCGTCGCGCCGCCTTCGCCGACGAAGTCGATCACCGTCTCCGCGCCGTGGCCGCCCGTCAGGTCGAGCACTTCGCTCACCTGGGCACCGCTCGCGACCACGCCGTGGTCGGCGCCGATCGAGACCGCCAGCTTGACCGCGTCCGGGTTGCGGTCCACCACGATCAGCTCCGCGGCCGAGATCGCCTTGAGCACCTGGATGCCGATGTGCCCGAGCCCGCCCGCGCCGATGACGACGCACTTGTCGCCCGGACGCAGGCGCCGCGCCGCCTTGGCCGCCGCGTGGTACGCCGTCAGACCGGCGTCCGCCAGGGCCGCGACGTCCGCCGGCTCCAGCGCGTCGTCGATCTTCACCACGCTGCGCGCCGACGTCTTGAGGTACTCCGCGTAGCCGCCCGCCGTGTCGATGCCCGGGAACAACGACTGTGCACAGTGGACGTCGTCGCCGAAGCGGCACGCCCGGCACAGCCCGCACGTGATCAGCGGGTGCACGATCACCTTGTCACCCTCGGCGACGTTCGTCACCGCGCTGCCGACGGCGTGCACCCAGCCCGCGTTCTCGTGGCCGATCGTGTAGGGCAGGGTGACGCCGGACTTCTCCTGCCACTGCCCTTCCAGGATGTGCAGGTCCGTGCGGCAGACGCCGGCGCCGCCGATCCGCACGACGACGTCGTACGGGCCGGTGGCCTCGGGTTCGGGAACGTCGGTGAGCCGCAACGGCTCGTGATAGCCGACGACCTGGACCGCTTTCATGAAGCCTCCACAGTGGATTCCGGGTACCGGGTACGGAGCAGGCCGCGGCAGAAGTGCGCGTTGCCTTCGATGGAGATGCGGACCGATCGCGCGAACCGCAGCCGCAGCGGGATCTCCTCGCGCGGGAACGGCGTCCCGTGCTCGTCGACCAGGACCGGCGCCGACGGGTCGAGGGAAAGCCCGAGCGCCTCGCGACGACGCAAGAGGGCCTCGGAAGACGGCGCCGAAGGCAGGTCCGCGAGCGTCACCGCGTGCAGGTCGACGTGCTCGTCCGCACGCACGAGCACCGTCAGTGCACGCTCCATCGCCGCCTGGTGCGCCTTGCGCCGGAACGTCTGCCGCAGCTCTTCGAGATCTTCCTCGGCCTCGTGGCCGAACGTGCCGCGGTAGCCCGCGTCCGCCGCGAGACCGCGGTTGATCAGGTCCGAGTCGTGGTGGTCGTCGAGCATGACCACGACTTCGTCCGTCCACGGCAACGCCGTCAGCACGTCCTTCGCGTCCGACGCCATGAGGTAGGCGAAGTTCGGCGCGCAGAACGACGTCGGGAGTCGCAAGTGGACGGTCACCCGGCCGCCGTCGACGTCGAGTGATTTCACGAAGCCGAGGTCCGTGATGGGCTCGTCGAGCTCCGGGTCGAGAACCGCGTCCAGCGCGGTGTGGGCGTCCACCTCACGCCACCGAAACGGCCTGGGTCTCGATGGGCGCGAGCTGCAGCTCCGCAGGCACCGGGATGTCGTACATCGCGGCCGCGTTGAGCCCGAGGATCTTCTTCTTCTGCGCCACCGTCAGCGGCGCGTACTCGGGCAGGTCCGCCGGGATCTGGAAGTCGACGAACCGCTCGACCAGCCAGCGAGGCGTCCAGATCGCGTAGTCGCTGGAGAACTGGATGCGGTCTTCGTCCAGCCAGTACAGCAGCTCACCGATGATCTGCGCGAAGTACTTGGGCCGGGTGTGGATGAACGGCATCGCCACCGCGAGCCCCGCGTGCACGTTCGGTTCCTGCGTGGCGATCCAGCAGAAGTCCTCCAGCCGCGGCAGCCCGCAGTGCTCCACGACGAAGTTCAGGTCGGTGAAGTCGGTGGCCGCGTGGTCGACGTCGGCGACGTCGAAGGCGTCGCGATCCAGGGGCCGGATCGTCGGTCCCTTGTGGACGTGGATGTTCTTGACGCCCAGTTCCTGACAGGCTTCCAGGTACTTGTACGTCCACGGGTCGTTCAGCTTGTAACCGCGCGAATCACCCTGCCACTCGGCGGTGTAGAGCTTGACGCCCTTGAGCCCGAAGCGCTCGGCGTCACGCCGGAACCGGTCGAGTCCCGCTTGTTCCAGCCGCGGGTCGAAGTTGTGGTTGTAGGTGAGTTTGCCCGGGTGCTTCCGCGTCAGCGCGAACGCTTCTTCGGTCTGGCCGAAGCCGGTGTTGTAGAACGCGCCGAGGTGGGCGGGCTGGAAGATCGCGTGGTCGACGTAGCCGTCCTCGAACAAGTCCTTCACCAGCCGCTCGCCGCCCTGGTAGAGGTACTCCTCGTACGGCCACACCTCGGACTCCGGGCTGAGGTTGCGGTGGTAGTCGTAGAAGCAGTCGATGAACTGCTTGCCGTGGATGTTGCGCTGGTTCTCCGGGCGCGCGTCCCAGAGCGCCACGTGGGCGTCCACGATGAAATACGTTTCGCCGTCCTTGCTGTACATGTGCGTCCTCCGCGTTCGTGTCCGCCATTGGCACGTGCTGGCGACGGTAGGCACGTCGAGCCTGGTCAGGGACCCACCCGGTGTCTCGATATGAGACAGGCGAGCGCTGCCGCGGCGCGGTCCGCGGACGTAGCCTGGGGGAGTCGGCGCAGCGGCGCGCCCCGGGAGGTCGAGGTGGAGAACCCGCAGGTGCACGTCACGCGGTCGTTCGACGTGCGCGGGGCGGCCGCCATCGCGCCGCGGCTGCGGGCGTCCTGGCAGCGCAGCGAGCGCTACGGCGTGCCCGAGGACGAGGTCCTGCCCGTGTTCTCCGGCGCGGTCGACACCGGTTCGCTGCTCTACGAATGCGGCACGGAGGTGCTGCGGGGCCTGCAGGCGACCCTGGCCAACGAGCCGATCAGCCTGATGATCACCGACAGCGAAGGCCTGGTGCTGAGCCGGCTGTGCACGGACGCGTCGATCAACCGCTCGCTCGACAAGGTGCACCTGGCGCCCGGCTTCTACTTCGCCGAGAGCAACGCGGGCACGAACGGCCTCGGCCTGGCGCTCGCCGACCGGGCGCCGTCGCTGGTGCGCGCCGGCGAGCACTACTGCACCGACCTGCGCGGGTACACCTGCGCGGCGGTGCCGGTGCTGGACCCGATCACCGGCACGCTGGCCGGGAGCGTCAACCTGACGACCTGGTCGGAGCAGTCGTCCGAGCTGCTGCTCGCCCTCGCCCAGGCCGCGGCCGGCAACACCGCGGCGCTGATGCTGGCCCGCGCGTCCGGCCGGACCGCCCACCCGACCCCGCGCGGCGAGGTGTTCCGCGTCTACGCCGACCGCGTCGACCCCGGCGACCTGCCGCGCCTCTCCTCCGCGTGGACCACCGCGGTGGCCGAGACGCGGGCGGCGCTGGCGGCCGGCCGGGTGGTGGCCGTCGTCGGCGAACCGGGAGCGGGCAAGACGGCGCTGGCCTCGCTCGCGCACCGGGAGCTGCGGCCCCGCGACCGCGTGCTCAACGCGCGCCCGCCCGCGCCCGACGACGCCGACACGTGGCTGACGCTCTGGACGCCCGAACTGACCAAGGACGACACGTGCGTCATCGTGTCGGGGGTGGACGCGCTGCCCGCGTGGGCGGCGTGGGAGCTGGCGCCGCTGTTCACCGAGGCGCGGCAACGGGGTGGGCCGGTCCCGTTCGTGCTCACCGCGAAGGACGGCGCGCTGTGCGCGGCGCTGAGCCCGCTGGTCGACCGGGTCGTCGAGGTGCCGGCCCTGCGGTTCCGCCCCGACGACGTCCTCCCGCTGGCCCACCACTTCGCCCGCCGGGACCGCGGCCGCGACGTCACGTTCACGTCCGCGGCGTCGCGCGCGCTGATGGCCTACGACTGGCCGGAGAACGTGAAGCAGCTTCGCCGTGTGATGCGCGAAGCCGCCGCGCGATCGGACGTCATCGACACCCAGCACCTGCCGGCCGAGGTGTTCACCGGCGTCGGGCACCGGCTGAGCCGGCTGCAGGCCCTGGAACGCGACGAGATCGTGCGGTGCCTGTCCGAGCCGGGGGCGACGGTGGTGCACGCCGCCGCGCGGCTCGGCATGGGCCGCGCGACGCTCTACCGCAAGATGGCGCAGTACGGGCTCAACGCGCGTCAGCTGAAGTCTTAGTGTTTTTCCGGGCCCAGCGCACCGCGGGGCCCATCGCAAAGCCCGCGGCCAGGAACACGCCGCCCATGAGCAGCCAGCCGGGCAGGCCCCAGCCGAGGACGACCGTGCTCAGCAGCACCGGGCCGATCGCGCGCGCCACCGACGTCCCGGTGCCGAAGAAGCCCTGGTACTGGCCCTGCTTGTCGGTCGGCGCGAGCGCGAAGCCGATCTCCCAGGAGCCCGCCGACTGCAGCATCTCGCCGAGCACCTGCACCAGCGCGCCGGCGACCAGCACCGCGAACGCGACCCACGGCGACGTGCCCAGCGCCGAGAGCGCGAAGGCGACGCAGGAAGCGAACAGCAGCACCCCGGACCGGCGGACCATCCACGCCGCCGAGCCGATGCTCGCCAGCCGGCCGGCCACGCGGACCTGCAGCACCACCACGACGACCGTGTTGAGCACGAACAGCGCGGACACCGTCCAGCCCGGCGCGGCGGTGCGTTCCACGATCCACAGCGGGATCGCGACGCTCAGCAGCGGCATGCGCAGCAGCAGGATCGCGTTCAGCAGTGTCACCACGGCGTAGGGCCGGTCGCGCAGTACGGCCAGTTTCGGCTCGCCGGCGCGCGCGGAGAGGGTTTTCGGGATCGCCGGGAGCGACCACAGCAGCGCCGCCGTGACCACGAAGCTCACGGCGTCGAGCGCGAAGACCGTCAGGTACGCCGACGCCGTGTCGGCCGACAGGGCGAGCCCGCCCAGCCCGGCGCCGATGGCGAGGCCCGCGTTGCCCGCGGACTGCAGCTGCGCCCGGACGCGCGTCCGGTGCTCCGGGTCGGCGAGCGCGGCCAGCAGCGCCTGGCGCGCGGCGGCGAGGCCGGTCTGGCAGCCGGCGTAGAGGCAGGCGGCCAGCACGAACAGCAGCGGTGTTCGGACGACCATGAAGGCGAGGATCGACACGCTCGTCGCCAGGGCCAGCAGGACTGCGGAGCCGCGGGCGCCGTGGCGGTCGGCGAGGTGGCCGAGGGGCACCCCCGCGACCGAACCGACGGCCCAGCCGAGCGTGAGGCCGAGCCCGACCTGGGCCGGGGAGAGGCCGACGATCCGCGTGAAGAACAGGACCGAGCAGGTCAGGAACGCGCCGTCGCCGAGCGAGCCCGCCAGCTGGGCGGCCGCGAGGAGGCGGCCGGGGCGCCGGATCGTGGTGGCCGGGCGGTCCAAGGTCACTGTCATGGGAAATACGTTAGGGCGGAACTTGGCCCGATCCCAGATCCAATTATGGCCTTGTCGATTGGGCCAATGTAGGGTCGCCGGATGGACTTCCACGTCAGCCTGGCCGGGCGTGGCGACCTCAGCGTCCGGATCTACCGGCAGCTGCGCGACGCCATCCTCGACGGCCGGCTGCGCGAGGGCGAGCGGCTGCCGCCGACGCGGGAGCTGGCGCGGCGGCTGGCCGTCTCGCGCAACACCGTCGCGGTGGCCTACGACCGGCTGACCGCCGACGGTTTCCTCGCCGGGCGCGTCGGCGCCGGCACCTACGTCTGCGCGGAACTTCCCACGCTGGCCAAGTCGCGCAAGGCGCCTTCGGGAGCCGGTCCGCAGCCCAAGGCCGTGTGGCGGTCGCTGCCGCCGCCGGTCGCCCCGGTGGCGCGGGCGCCGGAGTACGACTTCCGCGTCGGCATCCCCGACGCCGCGCTGTTCCCGCTCGAGACGTGGCGGCGGCTGCTCGCGAGCGAGCTGCGGGACGCCGTCGGCTTCGCGCACTACGTCGACCCCGGCGGCTACGAGGGCCTGCGCGCGGCGATCGCCCGGCACGCCGGCGTCGCGCGTTCGGTGCGGGCCGACGCGGACGACGTCCTCGTGACGCAAGGCGCCCAGCAGGCGCTCGACCTGCTGTGCCGGGTGTTGCTCGAGCCGGGGGACCGGGTGGCGATCGAGGAACCCGGCTACCGGCTGGCGAAGCAGCTCTTCGCGTCCCACGGCGCCGAAGTCGTCGGAGTGCCGGTGGACGGCGAAGGCCTCGACGTCGCCGCGCTGCCTCCGCGGACGAAGCTGGTGTACGTCACGCCGTCGCACCAGTTCCCGCTCGGCACACCGATGTCGCTGTCGCGGCGGACGGCGCTGCTCGCGTGGGCCGAGCGCGCGGACGCCGTGGTCGTCGAGGACGACTACGACAGCGAGTTCCGGTTCTCCGACCGGCCCCTGGAGCCGTTGCAGAGCCTCGACCGCGACGGCCGGGTCGCCTACGTCGGGTCGTTCTCGAAGACGCTGCTTCCCATGCTGCGCCTGGGTTTCCTGGTCGCGCCGGCGTCATTGCGGGACGCACTGCGCCACGCGCGTCAGCTCTCGGACTGGCACGGCGACCTGCCCGCGCAGGCCGCGCTGGCCCGGTTCATCGACGACGGCCTGTTCGCCCGCCACATCCGCCGCGCGACGAAGGTCTACGCCGAGCGGCACGAGCGCATCACGTCGACGCTGGAACGGGCGTTCGCGGGCCGCCTGCGGCTGGTCCCGTCGGCGGCGGGCCTGCACCTGTGCGCGCTGGCCGACGACGACCTCGAGCCCGTCGCGGCCCGCGCTTCCCTTGCCGGAGCGGAAGTCCAGACGCTGTCCGACCTGTGCGGCGGCTATCCCGGCCAGGGCCTGGTGCTGGGTTACGGTGCGATCCCCCTGGAAAGGATCGACGACGGGCTCGCGGCGTTGGACCGTGCCTGGGTCTCGTGAGTGTTCAGGGCGGTTCTAACCGCCCTGAACACTCACGACCGGTGCGGCAGGGCTGGGTGGTTCGACGTGGTGGTCGGTCCGGCGCCGCGCGGCGATGAGCAGGCCGCCTGCTGACGTGGCCACCGCGGTGGCGAGGATCAGGAGCCAGCCGTGGCGGAAGTCCGTCAGGTCCGGGGTGCCCGCGAAGAGGGCGACCAGCACCGCCAAGCCCAGGACCGTACCGATCTGGCGGGTCGTGTTGACCATCGACGAGCCCGCGCCCCAGCGGGCCGCGGGCAGGACCGTGCCCACCACGCCGGACAGCGACGGCAGGATCAGGCCGACGCCGACGCCGGTCAGCAGCTGCCCGGGCAGCATCGCGCTCGCGTAATCGCGGGTGGAATCCATGCGCAGCAACCAGATCAGCACGCCGAGCCCGAACGAGACGCCGCCGAGCGCGACGATCGGGCCCGGGCCGAAGCGGTGCACGAACCGGCCGCCGAGGATCGACACCGGCACCACCATCAGCGGGCCCGGTGCCAGCGACAGCCCGGCGAGCAGCACCGAGTCGTGCCAGATCGACGTCAGGAACAGGACGTTGCCGAACAGCATCGCGGCGAACCCGGCGGCGAACACCCCGGTCGTCACGCAGGCGAGCCAGAGCGTCGGGACGCGCAGCGCGGGCAGGTCCAGCACCGGCACGGCGTGGCGCGCCGAGCGCAGCGGCACCCAGGCCAGCGCGACGGCGGCCACCACGAACGCGAGCACGACGGCCGGTGAGCCCCAGCCGTGGTCGGGCGCCTCCACCAGCGCGTAGGCCAGCGCCCCGACGCCGATCAGGAGCCCGGCCGCGCCGAGCAGGTCCGGGACGCCGGTGCCCGTGTCGCGGGACTCGCGCAGCACGCGCGGGCCGGCCAGCAGCGTCAGCGCGCAGATCGGCAGGTTCACCAGGAACACCCAGCGCCACGACGCCTCGACGAGCAGACCGCCGACCGGCGGGCCGAGTGCCGCGGCCGCCGCGCCCACCGACGCCCAGACGCCGACCGCCATCGGCCGCCGGTGCGCCGGGAACGCCGTCAGCAGCAGCGCCAGCGACGTCGGCATGACCAGCGCCGCGCCGATCGCCTGCACCGCGCGGAAGGCGATCAGCACGGGGATCGACGGCGCGATCGCGCACGCGGCCGAGGCGAGCGTGAACAGCGCGACGCCGATGAGGAACAGCCGCTTGCGGCCGTAGCGGTCGGCGAGCCGCCCGGCGGGCGCGAGGCACGCGGCGAACAGGACCGTGTAGCCGTTGAGCACCCAGGACAGCGTCGCGAGGTCGTCGCCCGGGAACGCGGCCCGGATGCCGGGGAAGGCGATGGTGACGATGAACGTGTCGAGGCTCGCCAGGAACGCGGCCGTCGAGACGACCAGCAGCACGAGCCCCGGCTTCGGCGCGATGTCCGTCATGACCCTCCTAGGTTTGAAAAAGCAACCTAGTCGGGACAGTGAGTTTCGACAAGAGACTGACCAGTTCGGAGCGACCTAGCTCACGCCGCGGCCCGCAACTCGGCCCGCGCCTTGAGCGCCGCGAGGGTGTGCTCGATCGACTCGACGTTGTACCCGGGCCGGTCGACGCGGCCGGTGACCTTCGGCCCCATGAACTTCCGCACGACCCAGCTGCCGATCCGGTACCAGTTCTCGGTGACGACGCAGCCGGTCGCGGTCGGCGTCAGCACGTACTCCCACCGGGAGACGCGCGAGCCGAGCGGCGTCCGGACGTCGAAGGCGAACCGGCGGTCCGGCTCGCAGGCGACCACCAGCACCCGCGTCCACCACTGCAGCTCGCCGTTGCGGTTGCGCCCGCGGAACCGCGCGCCCAGCGCCGGGCCGGTGCCGTCGAGCCAGCGGCCGCCGATGTTCTCCGGGCTCAGCTCGCCCATCCGCGGCAGGTCGGTGACCCACGACCACACCGTGTTCGCGTCCACGGGCACGTCGATGCTGCGCGAAATCGTCGGTTCCACACCCGTGACGGTGACAGTGGCCGGGGCCACCCGGCAAGGGGATCCGGTGTTGTCCGCAGTGCAGGAGAGCCGGTCGTTTCGGGTGGTCAGGCGCGGTAGGCCGAGCTGGTGAAAAAGTTGCGGCCGAAAGCAGGGTGTAAACGCGGACTTTCTGGGTACCTCGCGCGCGGAGGAGTCCTTATACGGAGGGTGCGGTGGTCAGCGTGATCCCGATCGAGGTCGTGGGGATGGCCGTTCCGGTCCCGGGGGAGGCCCCGCTGATGCTGCTCCGGGAATCGGACGGGGCTCGCCGCTGGCTCGCGATCATGATCGGGTACGGCGAGGCCGAGGCCCTGGTCCGGGCGCGCGAGCAGATCGAGCAGCCGCGGCCCGGCACGATCGAGCTGCTCGGCGACGTCCTCTCGGCGTTCGGCCAGGGGGTCGCGGCGGTCGAGCTGACCGAGGTGCGCGACGGCATCTTCTACGCCGACCTCGTGCTCGTGGACGGCACCCGCGTGTCGGCCCGGCCCAGCGACGCGGTCGCGCTCGGCCTGCGCCAGGGCGCGCCGATCCAGGTCGCCGAGGAGGTGCTCGACGTCGCGTCGGTGCAGCTCGAGGTCGAGCAGGAGGCCGAGCGTCCGGCGGCCGACGTGCTCGACACCGAAGCCGAGGTCGCGCGGTTCCGCACCGAGCTCGACGGGCTGCGGCCCGAGGACTTCGACCTCTGACACTCAGCCGGCTTCGCCGAAGTAGCCGACCAGGCTGTCCCCGGCCTGCTCGTCCCGGCGCCGCGTCCACCACGACCGGAACGGGACCGACGCCATCGCGTGCCGGGTGTAGGACGTCATCGCCGCGCGGTAGACCCGCTCGGCCTGGTCCCAGGTGACGCGTTCCTTGCGCCATGCCAGCACGAGCCGCATGCGCATCGGGTCGTTCTTCAGGGGGCGCACGACCATGCCGGGCAGCTCGGGCGCGGTCGGCTCGACCAGCTCCACCGCGTGGCCGGCCGTGATCAGCTGACGGCCGCCGCCGTTCTGGCACTCGAAGCGGATCCGCGGGGTGAACCCGGCGCGGTGGGCCGCCGCGCGCAACGACGTCAGCGAGCCGTCTTCGGAGCCCGGCGGGCCGATCCAGGCCTCGTCCGCGAGATCGGCCAGGTCGATCTCGGTCTCCGCCGCCAGCCGGTGCCGCGCGGGCAGGCCGATGAAGACCGGGATCCAGGGGAGCAGCACGCGGTGGCCGAGGTGCTTGGCCAGCGGCACCTCCTGATCGTCCGACATGGCGATGACGGCGATGTCGAGGGTCGCGCGGGCCAGCGACCGGGCCAGCACCGCGCTCGACGGTTCCAAGTGGACGGTCACCTCGACGCCGGGCAGCGCGTCGTCCAGCCGCTCGACGAACGTCGGCAGACAGTCCATTTGGGACGATCCGAGCCGGAGCGGGCCGGTGCCGGTCGAGCCGAGCAGGTCGGCCTCGAACCGGTCGAAGTCCAGCAGCAGCACCCCAGCCCGGCGCAGCGTCTGCTCGCCGACCGGCGTCGGGGTGACGCCCGTGTGGCTGCGGACGAACAACGGCGTGCCGATCTGCCGCTCGAACCGCTGCAGCAGGGAGGTCAGGGACGGCTGGGACACGCCCAGCGCGGCGGCCGCCCGCGACAGGCTGCCCGCCTCGGCGATGGCGCAGATCGCCCGCAGCTGCCGGATCTCCATGGCCATAGCCGGAGTCTATCGCCGCAGGCCATTACCGCCGGGCGTTCGCGGTGTGAGGCTGACTTCCCGACACTGTCTTCGTCAAGGTGGAAGGGGAACCGATGACCGGCGACCGAACCCGGCCCGACCTGCGCGCACTGCTGGGTGCCAAGGGATTCCGGAACTGGATCCGCGACGGCTGGGAGCCCGCCGCGGACGTCGTCGAAGTGCCGGACGGCACCGCCGAGGCCGCCGCCGCGCACCGGGCCCGGCTGTCGGCGGAGCTGCCCGGGCAGCGGATCGCCCTCGCGGCCGGGCGCGCGGTGGTGCGGTCCAACGACACCTTCCACGGCTTCCGCGCCGACAGCGACTTCGTCTGGCTGACCGGCTGCCAGCGTGAGGGCGCGATCCTGGTGCTGACCCCGGCCGGCGACAGTCACCACGCGACGCTCTACGTCCCGCGCCCGGCCGAGCCGGACGAGACCGACTTCATCGGCGACGCCGACACCAGCCCGCTGTGGGTCGGCTCCGCGGCCACCCCGGCCGCGTACGCCGAGGCGCTGGGCCTCGAGTGCCGCCCGCTGGAGGACCTGCCGCACGGCTTGCGCGGCCGGCACCCGCAGGTGCTGGTCACCGCCGGCGTCGACCCGGTGCTCGACGCGTACGGCCAGGGCCACAGCGAGCGGCTGCGCACGGTCCTCGCGGAGCTGCGGCGGCTCAAGGACGACTGGGAGGTGGGCCAGCTGCGCGCTGCGGTCGACGCCACCGCGCGCGGGTTCGCCGACGTGCTCGCCGCTCTCCCGGAGGCGGTGCGCGGCGGCGGGGAACGCTGGCTGCAGGGCACCTTCGACCGCCGCGCCCGCACGGAGGGCACCGGCCCCGGGTACACGTCGATCGTCGCGGCCGGGCGGAACGCGCCGGTGCTGCACTGGACGCGCTGCGACGGGCCGGTGGCCGAGGACAGCGTCGTGCTGCTGGACGCGGGTGTGGAGCTGGATTCGCTCTACACGGCCGACATCACCCGCACCTTCCCGGTGTCCGGCGAGTTCACGTCGGCCCAGCGCGACGTCTACGGCCTGGTGCACGCGGCCCACCTCGCCGCGCTCGCCGAAGTCCGCGCGGGGAACGACTTCGCCGCGTTCCAGACGACCGCGCTGGGGGTGCTCGCGAGGGGGCTGCACGACTGGGGCCTGCTCCCGGTGTCGGTGGACGAGGCCCTGTCGCCGGCCGGGCAGCAGCATCGCCGGTACATCGTCTGCGGCACCGGCCATTTCCTCGGGCTGGACGTCCACGACTGCGCCGCCGCGAGCCCGGGTGCCTACCGGGCGGGGCCGCTGGCCGAGGGGATGGCGCTGGCCGTCGAGCCCGGCCTGTACTTCCACGCGGGCGACCTCACCGTGCCGCCGGAGCTGCGCGGGCTCGGCGTGCGCATCGAGGACGACGTCGTGGTCACGGCGACCGGGTACGAGCTGCTGTCCTCTTCGTTCCCCTCCACGGCGGCGGAGGCCGAGGCCTGGGTCCGCGTGGCATGATGACGTTCGATCGGTAAAGCGAACGATTCGCCGGGCCGATCGTACGGTTTGCCGAACGAAAGGGAGCTGCGGTGGAGGACGCGACGCCGTCGATCCGGGACATGCTGGCGGTCAACCTGCGGGCCGCCCGGACGGCTCGCGGGCTCTCGCTGTCCGAGCTGTCGCGCCGGTCGGGGATCGGGAAGGCCACGCTCTCGCAGCTGGAGTCCGGCGGCGGGAACCCGACCATCGAGACGGTGTTCAGCCTGTCCCGGGTGCTCGAGGTGGCCATCTCCGATCTGCTCGACCAGCGCGCGGGCGGGGCGCTCACGGTGGTGCGCGGGGCGGACGTCGAGGTGCTGCGCGGGGAGGGCGTCGACTTGCGCCCGCTGCGCCGGATCGACGCCGGCGACGGGGTCTTCGAGGTCTACGACCAGGTCGTGCGGGGGGACGCGCCGCAGCGGTCGCAGGGGCACGTCGGGATCGAGCACACCATCGTGCAGACCGGCAGCCTGCGCGTCGAGGTGGCCGGCCGGACGGTGGACGCCGGCCCCGGCGACTACGTCGCGTTCGACGCCCGCGAACCGCACTGCTACACCGCGCTGGAGGCACCGGTGCACTCCGTGCTGCTGCTGCAGTACCGCGCGGACGAGCGGCTCGACGGCCGCCCGCACCCGGTGCTCCCGACGGGGCGTTGACACGATCCGTCGGAGAACCTAGCGTTCGGTTTGACGAACGCGGAGGGTCGATGAACGGAACGCGGGTGGTCGTACTCGGGGCCGGGGTCGTCGGTGCCGCGTGCGCCCGGGAGCTGAGCCTGGCCGGCTTCGACGTCGTGGTCGTGGACCGCGGGCGTCCGGCCGGCGGGACCACTTCGCACGGCGAAGGCAACGTGCTCGTCTCCGACAAGGCACCGGGCGCCGAACTCGCGCTCGCGCAGCTGTCGGGCCGGCTGTGGCCGCGCGTCATCGCCGCGATCGCGGCCGAGGACCTGCGGGCCGCGGCCGCGGCGGAGTTCGACGCCAAGGGCGGCATCGTCGTCGCCACCACGCCGGCCGGAGCAACCGCGCTCACGGCGTTCGCCGAGGCGCAGTCGGCGGCAGGCGTCGTCACGAAGTCGTTGTCCGCGGCCGAAGTCGCGGCGCTCGAGCCCGCGCTGACCCGCTCGGTCGTCGCGGCCGTCCACTACCCGGAGGACGCGCAGGTGCAGCCGGCCGGCGCGGCGCTGGCGCTGCTGGGCTCGGCGCTCGCGCACGGCGCGCGGCTGCGGCCGGACACCGAGGTGATCGGCGCGGTCGTGGCGGGCGGGCGGATCACCGGCGTCCGCGTCCCGGGCGAGGTGCTCGACGCCGACGTCGTGGTGAACGCGGCGGGCCCGTGGGCGGGCATCGTGTCGGTGCGGCTCGGCGCCCCGATCGCGGTCCGGCCCCGGCGGGGCGAGGTGCTGGTGACCACGCCGATGCCGGGCGTGGTGTGGCACAAGGTGTACGACGCGGACTACGTCGGCGCGGTCGGGGCCGACAGCGGTGAGCTGCAGACGTCCGCCGTCGTCGAGTCGACGCGGGGCGGCACGGTGCTGATCGGCTCGTCCCGGCGGCAGGTCGGGTTCGACGACGCGCTCCGGCCGGACGTCCTGGGCGCGATCGCGGCCAAGGCGCTGCGCCTGTTCCCGGCGCTGGCGGACGCGGCGGTGATGCGCGCGTACGGCGGGTTCCGGCCGTACGTGGACGACCACCTGCCGGTGCTGGGCCCCGATCCGCGGCTGCCGAACCTGTGGCACGCGACGGGTCACGAAGGAGCGGGCATCGGCCTGAGCGTGGGGACGGCGTTGCTGGTGCGGGAGATGCTGACCGGAGTCTCTCCGTCGTGTCCGGTGGAAGAGTTCACTGTGGACCGTCCGGCGGTGCTGGCATGAGCTTGTTCGCGCGCGGAGCGGACCCGGTGGGCCGCACGGACACGCCGATCCGCGTCACGGTGGACGGCGAGCCCGTGGCGGGCATCGCGGGCCAGACCGTGGCGGGAATCCTGCTGGCGTCGGGCCGGTTGTCGTGGCGCTCCACGCGGTCCGGCGCGCCACGCGGGGTGTTCTGCGGCATCGGTTCGTGCTTCGACTGCGTGCTGACGGTGAACGGCGTCCCGGACGTCCGAGCGTGCCGCCGCCGCGCGGCCGACGGCGACGAGATCCGCACCCAGACCCGGCAGGAGAAGTCATGACCCGCCACGTGGTCGTCATCGGCGCCGGTCCCGCGGGGCTGGCCGCGGCCGAACACGCGCTCCGCGCCGGCGCGGAGGTGACGGTCCTGGACCAGGCCGACGCGCCCGGTGGGCAGTACCACCGGATGCTCCCGGAGGCGTACGAAGCCCGGAACCCGGAGCGGCTCCACCACGGCTGGGCCGATTTCGCCCGCCGGCGGCGGGTTTTGGAGCATCCGCGCTGCACGTGGTGGCCGAACAGCACGGTCTGGGCCCTGGACCACTCCGACGCGGGCACCTTCGCCGCCGGTCGGCCCGGCGGGGATTGCCTGGCTGGGGGTCGCCCTGGTGTGGACAGCGCTGGCGCGGACCACGTCGATGTGGGCACCGTCGTCGCCGGTCGGCCCGGCGTGGATCGCGTGGCTGCGGATCGCCCAGCTGCAGGCAGCCCAGCTGCAGACGGCTCCAGCGCGGATTGCCTGGCTGCGGACGGCCTGGCTGTGGATCGCTCCGGCACGGACCACTCCGGCGCGGGTACCTTCGCCGCGGATCGGCCCAGCGTGGACTGCCTGGCTGCAGGCCGCTCAGCTGCGGACCGCCTGGCTGTGGATCGTCCCGGCGCAGGCCGCCCCGCCGCGGATCGCTCCGCCGCGGATCGCTCCGCCGCGGATCGCTCCGCCGCGGATCGTCCCGCCGCAGACCGCTCCGCCGCAGGCCGCCCCGCCGCGGATCGCTCCGCCGCGGATCGCTCCGGCGCGGACTGCCTGGCTGCAGGCCGCTCAGCTGCGGACCGCCTGGCTGTGGATCGTCCCGGCGCAGGCCGCCGCGCTGCGGATCGTCCCGCCGCAGGCCGCCCCGCCGCAGGCCGCCCCGGCGCGGATCGCTCCGCTGCGGATCGCTCCGGCGTGGATCGCCTGGCTGGGGACCGCTCAGCTGCGGACCGCGTTGCTGCCGACCGCCCCGGGGCGGACCTCGCCGCCGCTGATCGGGCGCCTCGGGTTCATGTGCTTCGTGGTCCCGCCGATGGTTCCGGGCGGGAGCGGCACGTCCTCACCCCCGATGCGCTCGTCCTGGCCACCGGCGCGCACGACCGGACCCTGCCCTTCCCCGGCTGGCAACTCCCCGGCGTCTTCACCGCCGGTGCGGCGCAAGCACTGGCCAAAGGCGAGCGCGTCGCGATCGGGCGCCGGGTGCTCGTCGCCGGGAGCGGGCCGTTCCTGCTGCCCGTCGCCGAGTCCCTGCTGGGCGTCGGGGCCGAGGTGGTCGCGATCCTCGAGGCCAATCCGCCGGCGACTGTCCGCAACGGATGGTCCAGGCGGCCGTGGCGATTGGCGCGGCACCTGACCAAAGCCGCCGAACTCCTCCGTTACGCCGCCACTCTCGCCCGGCATCGCGTGCCCTACCGGATGGGCCGCGCCGTCATCGAAGCCCGGGGGGACGATCGCGTCCGTGAGGTCGTGACCGCCCGGCTGAACCCGGACTGGTCGGTCATCCCCGGTACCGAACGGAGCTACCCGGTCGACGCCGTCTGCGTCGGGCACGGTTTCGTCCCACAGCTCGAACTCGCCGTGGCCGCGGGTTGTCTGCTCGACGACGGCTTCGTGCGCGTCGATCACCACCAGCGCACCACCGCCGCGGGGGTCTTCGCCGCCGGGGAGATCACCGGGATCGGCGGGGCGATCGCCGCCGCGGCGGAAGGGGCCGTCGCGGGACGGCTGGCCGCCGGTGGTGCGCCGGATCGGGGCCTGCGACGGGCCAGGGACCGCACCCGCGAGTTCGCCGAGCGGCTGGCCGAAGCCCACCCCGTCGGGGCCGCGTGGTCCGGGTGGCTGCGGCCCGGCACGATCGTCTGCCGTTGTGAGGAAACCACCGTCGCCGACCTGCAGCGGGCAGCGAGCGATCCGGTCCAGGCCGGTTCACAGGCCCTGAAACTCGGCACCCGCGCCGGGCTCGGACCGTGTCAGGGCCGGATGTGCGGCCCGGCCGTCGCCGAACTCTGCGGCGGGACCGAACGCCACCACCGTCCGATCGCCCAGCCGATCCGGCTGGGCGAACTCGCCGAGCCCGAGCCCGAGCCCGAGCCCGAGCCCGAGCCCGAGCCCGAACCCGAGGAGTCCCATGAGCACCCGTGACCTCGGTGGCGTCATCGTCGCCACCGCGCTGCCCTACCGCCCCGACGACGCGGCCCCCGCCGGCCTCGCCGTCGACTACGACGCCTATGCCGAGCACTGCCGCTGGCTTGTCGCCAACGGCTGCCGTGGTGTCGGGCCGAACGGGTCCCTCGGCGAGTACTCCTCGCTCACCGACGTCGAACGTCGCCGCGTCGCCCGCACCGCGATCGAGGCCGTCGGCGACGACGGCGTCGTGGTCGTCGGCGTGCACGGACCCGGCGCGCACCAGGCCAAGCAGTGGGCCGAAGCCGCCGCCGAGGACGGGGCCGACGGTGTGTTGTGCCTGCCGCCCACGCTCTACCGCGCCAACCGCGGCGAAGTCATCGCCCACTTCGCGGCCGTCGCCTCGGTCGGGCTGCCCGTCATGGTCTACAACAACCCCTTCGACACCAAAGTGGACCTCACGCCCGATCTGCTCGCCGAGATCGCGCAGATCGACAACGTCGTGGCGGTCAAGGAGTTCTCCGGTGACGTCCGGCGTGTGCTGGAGATCCGCGAACGCGCGCCGGAGCTGGCCGTGGTCAGCGGCGCCGACGACGTCGTGCTGGAGAGCCTGCTGATGGGCGCCACCGGCTGGTTCGCCGGCTTCCCGAACGTCTTCCCGGCCGAGTCGGCGCGCCTGTTCGACCTCGCGACCGCCGGCAAGCTCACCGAGGCGAAAGCGCTTTACGAGCCGCTGGTCGCCGCGTTCCGCTGGGACTCGCGCACCGAGTTCGTCCAGGCCATCAAGCTGGGCATGGACCTGGTCGGCCGGTACGGCGGCCCGTGCCGGCCGCCGCGCGGCCCGCTCACCGACGGGAACCGCGAGCAGGTCCGGGAAGACATGCACCGCGCGCTGACCGCGCTGGGCGTGGCGTGATGCGGTCCTCACGCGCGATCACCGCCGTCGACTCGCACACCGAGGGCATGCCGACGCGGGTGGTGACCGGCGGGGTCGCCGTCATCCCGGGCGACACGATGGCCGAACGCCGCCGGTACTTCCTGACGCACCTCGACGACCTGCGGTTGTTCCTGATGAACGAGCCGCGTGGCCATTCCGCGATGAGCGGGGCCATCCTGCAGCCGCCGTGTCACCCGGACGCCGACTGGGGTGTCGTGTACATCGAGGTGTCCGGCTGCCTGCCGATGTGCGGCCACGGCACGATCGGCGTCGCCACCGTGCTGGTCGAGACGGGCATGGTCGAGGTCACCGAGCCGACGACGCTCGTGCGCCTCGACACCCCCGCCGGGCTGGTGCACGCCGAGGTCACCGTGCGCGACGGCCGCGCCGAGCGTGTCAAACTCCGCAACGTGCCGTCGTTCCTGGCCGAGCGCGACGCCGTCGTCGACGTGCCCGGTCTGGGGGAAGTGCGCTACGACCTGGCCTACGGCGGGAACTTCTACGCCATCCTCGAACTGTCCACACTGGACATCCCGTTCGAACGCCGGGAGAAGGAAAGGATCCTGAAGGCCGGACTGTCCATCATGGATGCGATCAACGAGCAGCGGCCGCCGAAGCACCCGGCCGACCCGCTGATCGGCGGCTGCAAGCACGTCCAGTTCCTCGCCCCGGGCTCCGACGCCCGCGCCTCCCGCAACGCCATGGCCATCCACCCCGGCTGGTTCGACCGATCGCCGTGCGGCACCGGCACGTCGGCGCGGATGGCGCAGCTGCACGCCCGCGGCGAGCTGCCGCTGCACACGCCGTTCGAGAACAGCTCGTTCATCGGCACGACGTTCACCGGCGAACTGGTCGCCGAGACCACGGTCGGCGGCGTGCCCGCGGTGGTGCCGGAGTTCTCGGGCCGCGCGTGGATCACCGGCACGGCGACCTACCTGCTCGACCCGGCCGACCCGTTCCCGACGGGGTTCGTCCTGTGAGCTGACGTCCCGACCGTGAAGCTACAGGTGCTATAGTTAGTCCTATAGCGTCTGTAGTGGAGGTGGGTACGTGCGGAACTGGTTCATCACCGGCGGCACGCCGGGCGGGTTCGGCATGGCGTACGCCGAAGCCGCACTCGCGGCGGGCGACCGGGTCGTCCTGACGGCCCGGCGTCCCGAGGAGCTGAAGGAATGGGTGGCGGAGCACGGCGACCGCGCCCACGCGGTGCGGCTCGACGTCACCGAACCGGACGAGGTCCGGCGGGCCGTCGCCGAGGCACGAGCGCACTTCGGCGAGATCGACGTGCTGGTCAACAACGCCGGCCGCGGCTGGTACGGCTCGGTCGAGGGCACCACCGACGACGTCGTGCGGAGCTCGTTCGAGCTGAACTTCTTCTCCGTGGTGACCGTGCTGCGCGCGGTGCTGCCGGGCATGCGCGCCCGCGGCTCCGGCTGGGTCGTCACGATGTCGTCGGCCGCGGGGCTCGACGCCGTCCCGGGCTTCGGTTACTACAGCGCGGCGAAGTTCGCGGTCGAAGGCCTGTCCGACGCGCTGCGCCAAGAGGTCGAGCCGTTCGGGATCAAGGTTCTCCTGGTCGAGCCCGGGGCGTTCCGGACGCACGCCTACGCCGGCTTCTCCGGCGAAGCGGTCCGCGAGACCGTCGACGCCTACGAGCCGCTGCTCGACGCCGTGCGCGCCGCGTTCGTCGAGCAGGACGGGCGTCAGCCGGGCGATCCCGCACGGGGCGTCCGCGCGGTGCTGGCGGCCATGGAACGGCCGGACCCGCCGCACCGGCTCGTCCTCGGCGGCCCGGCCTTCGACAAGGTCACCGCGAAACTGCAGCGCACCCTCGACGCCGTCCGCGCGGACGAGACCGCGTCCCGGGGTGCCGACTTCCCCGGCCTCGTCTAGAAAAGGAGAACATCGTGCTCGCGAACAGCCCGGACGCCGTCCGCGCCTACCTGGCCCTGACGATCGCCGGTGACCGCACCGCCGCGATCGTCGCGTTCGCCGATGACGCCCACGTCACCGACGACGGCGCGAGCCACGACGGCGGCACCGCCGTCCGCGCCTGGCTCGACCGTCCCGCCGGCGGCTACACCTTCACCACGACGCCGCTGTCGGCCCGGTCCACATCGGACACCGAGGCGCTGGTCACCTGCCGCGTCGAAGGGAACTTCCTTGGCGGGCTCGTCGACCTGGAGTACCGGTTCACCCTCGACGAGACCCGCCGCATCACCCGGCTGGTGATCGAACCTCAGCGGTAGGCGAGGGTCACCGGCGCGTGGACGCTCCGCACGGGAAGCGTGACGGTCAGGGCGTGCGTCGCGGCGTCCCATCGGTAGGCGTTGGCCGGCAGCCGGTCACCGCCGACGGTGACCACCTTGGGCGCGGTGGCCCCGAGGAACGTGACCGTCCACCGGCGATCCCGCACCTGGCCCGGGAACGAGCCGTCGGCCGGGTCGATCCGCACCGTGTGCGTAGCCGCGGTGTAGCGGACCTTCGTGGACGCGCTCCGGCCGCTGCTGCCGTTGTCGTCGTAGAGCGTGAAGGTGCTCGAAGTGCCCTCGGCCACGGTGAGCGTCAGCGCGTCGAGCGGGTTGCGGACGTCGTCGGTGACGTTCTTGGTCCGGCTCGGCACCATGCCGCCGGCCTTGACGAACACCGGCATCGTGCTCAGGTCCGTGGTGATCGCCTGGGTCGTCCCGCCGGCGTAGGTCCGGCCGGTGAAGTAGTCCGTCCACCGACCCGGCGGGAACCAGACGTTCGTGGTCGCCGTCGTGCCCGGGGTGGTGACCGGGGCGACCAGCATGTCCGGCCCGTACAGGTATTCGCTGCCGGCCAGCCGGTACGCGTCCGGCTCCTCGGGGTAGTCGAGGTAGAGCGGCCGCGTCACCGGGACGCCGGTCGTGGCCGCCTGCTGGGCGAGCGTGTAGGTGTAGGGCACGAGGTTCTCGCGCAGGTTGAGGAACTTCGTCGCCGACGCCTTCGCCTCGGGCCCGTACTGCCAGGGCAGCCGGTCGCTGTGGTTGCTGTGCAGGCGATCGATCGGCTGGAACGTGCCGAGCTGCACCCAGCGGGCGTACAGGTCGTCCGGCAGCTTCTTGGTGCGCCCGCCGTCGTAGGTCTCGGAGCCGGGCAGGCCGGTGGTGTCGTTGTGCCCGCCGATGTCGTGGCTGACCGCGGACATCCCGGTCGCCGCGGCCTCGCCGGGGGTGTACCCGACCTCCATCCGCAGGGTGCCCCAGGTGGACGACGTGTCGCCGGTGAAGTGGATCGCCGAGCGCTTGTCGGCCCACGGGCCGGTCGGCACGGCGGCCGGGTTGCCGTAGCCGCCCGACTGCAGCGAGCCGTAGGCGCGGGAGATGACGAAGCCCCGGCCGATCGCCCGGTCCGCGTCGTCGGCGTACTGCTGGTTGATCCACGCGTCCGGCGTCACACCGTCCAAAGAGGACTGCGAGCCGTCGCAGCACCAGTTCAGCCACCAGAAGTCCACACCCTGGCGGTCCATCGTCCGGTGCAGGTCCAGGTAGGCCTTCAGCTGGTTCGGGTCGCCCCAGTCGAAGGTGTAGCAGTCGCCGCCGCCTCCGCCGGACCCGCAGTTGGCCGACTTCGTGAGCTTGCCCTTGGCCGTCGCCTGCGCCTGCGCGAACTGCGGGTCGGTGCTGCGGATGCTCGGGTGCGTGTTGAACGTGTTGTGCAGGCCCTGCGAGGCCGACCAGTCGAAGAACGCCTTCGGGTCGGGGAACTTCGCGGGGTCGATCTCCCAGCCGTTCCAGGTGTCGGGCGCCTTGAAGTCGGTGTCGGTGACCAGGACGTCCAGCGGGACGCCCTCGGCGCGGAACCGCGGCAGGATGGTGTTCTCGTAGTCCGCCGCGGTGCGGTCGATGTACTCCGAGTACCAGACGCCGTAGGCCCAGCGGGGGAGCAGCTCCGGCGGCCCGGTGAGGGTGGCCAGGTCGTTCAAGGCCCGCTTGTAGTCGTGCCCGTACCCGAAGACGTAGCCGTCGCGGTACGGCTTCCCGCCGTGGTCACCGCGCGGAGTGGGCTTGCCGGCCCGCTGGTCGTAGACCGCCGAGACGGTGTCGTCGAGGAGGTACCAGCCGTCGCGGTAGAGCAGGCCGGGGACCGTTTTCGGGTCGCCGTTGTCGCCGTTCACACCGTCGAGGCCGCGGCGGTAGCCACCGAGCGCGAGGTGCGGCGCCGGGGCGGGCGCGCCGGCGGGCGTCACCGCGAGGGTGTCGAGGTTGACGTGACAGCTGGCGGGGTCGGGACAGCCGAGGGTGACGTCGTTCGTGCCGGCTTTGAGCGCGATCGGGACGGACGCGGTGCCCCAGGTGTCCCAGTTGTCCGTGGCGGGCAGGGAAAGCACCTGCGTGGCGCCGCCGGCCGAGGCCGTCGCCGTGCGCGTCTGGTGCAGGCCGTCGCCGCCGACGCCGTTGGCGTAGCGGACCTGGAGGGAGTACGTGCCGTCGGCGGGCACGGCGACCACCCGTTGGGTCAGGCTCGAGCCCTGGTTCAGCTCGGCGAGGAAGCCCTGGCCGGCGTACCCGGCGTGGTCGGTCGCGAGCTTCGCCGAACCCGCGGTGCGCGCGGTCTCCGCCTCGCAGTCGACCCCGAAACGGCAGTCCGGCATCGCCTTCGCCGAGGACGGCGGGTAACTCGCGTCCGGAGCCAGGAGCGCGACGCTGTCGACGTTGACGTTGCCCGAATCCGCGGCCGTGCGCGTCAGGGTGACCGTGTGCCGGCCCGCGGCCAGCTGCAGCGGGACGGACGCCACGCTCCACGTGTCCCAGTCCGCGGTCACCGGCAGGGAAACGGTCCGGCCCGTACCGCCGTCGACCGACAGGGACAGGGTCCGCGTGACGTGCTGGCCGTCCCCGGCGACGGCGTTGGCGTACCGGGCGTCGAAGCGGTACGCGCCGGCCGTGGCGACGTCCACCTCGGCGGACAGCGAGTTGCCGGTGCCTTCGAACCCGGCCACAAAACCGCCGCCGGTGTACCCGGTGTGGTCCGAGGCGACGGCCAGCCCGCTGTACGGGAGGTCTTCGGCCTCGCACAGGGCGCCGACGGCGCACGTGAGGCGCTGCCACGGCGTCGAGGTCACCGGCGCCGGCCCGGCGTTCTCCTGCACGACGAGGTTTTGCGCGGTGAACGGGCCCGAACCCAGCTGGTACCGCAGGGTGACCGCGCTCGTCCGGATCGTCAGCCAGCCGCCCGAGGTGGTGGAGCTGAACGACGTCGGCGCGAACGCGTCGCGGCCGATCGCGGTGAAGGTGGGTCGGTCGAGGAACTTGCCGTCGGCGGCGTACTCGGTCCGGATCAGGGTCGGTGAGAGCACCTGGAACCGCGCGTCGCCCGCGGACACCGTCCGCGGCCGGGAGGTGCCGGCCGCGGGACCCGATCCCGCCACCGTCAACGCCGCCACCGTGCTCAGGACCGCGACGACCGCGCAAGACCTACGCCAACCGTTCGATGCCAACGGGCTGCTCCGTTCCCGGGACCGCTTACAACGTTGTAAATCAGGTGGTGGTGATCAGAGCACAGGCGTTCGACGGCTGTCCAGAGCCGACCGGGGATGTGTCCGGCGATCTGGCCGGACGCCTTGCTCCGAACGGCTCAAGGCCGCCAGAGGTCGACGGCGATCTCCTGCAGCCGCTCGCTGAACGTCCCGTCCGGGCTCGCTTCGCGCAGCAGTTCTCGCAGCTCGGCCTCGAACGCGTCGCGCCGGTCACCGAACAGGTGCGGCGCCGAGCTGGACAGCGAGAAGACCGCGGCGACGACGTCGTCGGCGGTCCTGGTGACGACCCGGCCCGGGACCTCGAACCGCCGCGGGCCGCGGAAGCCGGCCGCCCGGTAGATCTCCGTCTCACCTGAGGCCGTGCCGTCGGGCAGCACGCCCTGGCCCGCACGCCGGACCGGGCCGAGGTACCGCCGCACCAGGTCCGCGATCGCGTCGTGCGGCGGCGCCAGGTCGCCGGGATCGACGCCCTGGTGCGTCGCGGCGTGGACGTGGGCGCAGGCACCCCCGGCGGCCAGCATGCCGCGCACGGCCGCCGCGACCTTCGGGCGGTCCAGCCAGTGGAACGACTGGGCGAAGGTGACCAGCCGGAATTCGCCCAGGCCCGCCGGCAGCTCCTCCGCGCGCCGGTGCAGCCACCGGCAGTTGCCGATTCCCGCGTCCGCCGCGAGCCGGGCCGCCTCGGCGAGCATGTCCGGGTCGGCGTCGAGGCCGACGGACTCCTCGAACCTGCCGGTCAGGAGCAAGGTCAGCGAGCCGGGCCCGCAGCCGACGTCGAGCAGGCGGCCCGAGCCGTCCAGCCCCAGTTCGGTCGTGAACGCCTCCGCGAGGGCGTCCGGATAAGCGGCGCGGCCGCGCGCGTAATACGCGGCGCTGCCGGAATACAGCGACGGATCCCAGGTCCAGCTACCGGCGGTCACGATGTGCAGCATAGAGCGACCGATCCCACCCGGATAGCGCGTTTCCCCGCCCGAGGTTTGGGTATCAAGATCCCGTCCTTGATCAGCTCCCCGCGACGCCGGCCCGCCGGCGCGGAAGGCCTGCCGAACCCGTGTCCCCTCAGCTACCGATCCCCGTCCCGGGCGCCCGCCCCCTCGCGGCGCGCCGGACGGAGTACCGACCCGGCCTGTCGATCCTGACGTTCGCCGGCGAGATCGACGCCTTGACCGTCCCGATCCTCGAGCGCGAGCTGCGGGACACCCCGCCGGGCACGACGCTGGTGGATCTCAGCCAGATCGCGTTCGTCGGCCTCGCCGGCGCCCGCGCGCTGGCGGCGGCCGCCGAACAGGCCGGCGCCGAAGGGCGGCATTTCGGGCTGGTGGCGAGCGGCCGGACGCTCGCGCGGCTGTTCCGCATCACGGGCCTGGCCGCGGGTGTCCCGATGTTCGCGTCGTTGTCCGACGCGTTGCGGGAACTGCTCGCCGCCGGACTCCGGGACGCCGCCGGATAACCGCGCGCATTCCGCGCCGGAATAACCGATTGACGCCCCGGCGGGGCCGGGTCATAGTTCTGGAACACGAACTCGAGGAGTGGTCATGGCGAGCATGCGGGAACGCGGCACGCGGCAGCACGCCGCGACGCATCGGTCCTGGCTGCTCGCTTGCCTATGGCAGGCCCGCCTTCTGGGCGGTCCGGGCTCCCCGCCCTGACGTGCACTCGTCGGGACACGGGAGCCGCCCATCGGGAAACCGATCCGGGCGGCTTCTCTTTTTCGTGCACCGGAAAACAATTCCTTATCGGCGAGCTGAGGCAGCGGAACGGCCTCCAAAACCGTATCCAGGGGGTTCGATACCTCCCGCCGGTGCGCAGGTGATCCGCGGTCGTGGTGAACTCGGCGGACACGTCGGTCCTCCGAACCGAAGCAGAGGGTTCGATGCCCTCCGACCGCTCCGCCGGCCCCCTAGTGGGTGCCGGACCAAGCCCGATGCGGCTGACGGCAGGCCGCCGCGTTTTCACCGCGGAGGACAGGGTTCGACTCCCTGATCGGGTACGCAAGCACGCCCCTGTAGCCCAACGGAAGAGGCAACGCGCTCAGAACGCGTCCAGTCCAGGTTCGAATCCTGGTGGGGGTACTGGTGTTACGGGCGTAACATCCGCAGGATGGGTGTCGAACCCGGTGACCGGGGCTGGTTGCTGATCAGCGTGTCGACCGCCGGCGCGCCCGACTCGCTGCGCGTGCAGGTCTGGCGCAAGCTCCGGTCCCTCGGCGCGCTCTACCTGCAGCAGTCGGTGTGCCTGCTGCCCGCCCGCCCCGAGGTGGTGCGGGAGATCCGTGGCCTGGCCGACCGGGTTCGCCACCAGGGCGGCACCGCGCGGGTGCTGTCGATGACCTTCACCGATCCGGCCGAGGAAGAGGCCGTGATCGCGGAGTTCGACGCCGCCCGCGACGTCGAGTACGGCGAAGTCCTCGAGCGGCTCCCCGCGCTGCGCCGGGAACTCGCCGACGAACGGGCCCGTGGCAACCTCACCTACGCCGAAGTCGAGGAGTCCGAGGCCGACCTGCAGCGGTTCCGGAGCTGGCTGGACAAGATCGCCGCCCGCGACCACTTCGCCGCACCGGGTGGCCAGGACGCCCGCAACGCAGTCGACGAGGCCGCTGCCGCACTCGCCGACTTCGAAGAAGCCGCCCTCCAGTCCGAAGCCCCCGCCCAGCCGGCACCCCGGCTCCGCGCCGCCGACCGACCGTGACCGGCTCGGTCTGGGGGGACCTGCTGATCGGCGTCGCCCTCGCGCTCGTGCTGGCCTGGCTCGCGCTGATCGTCGCGCTCGTCCTCGTCCGGCCGCGGGGCGGGCTCCTGCGCGAGGCCCTGCGGCTGCTGCCCGACGTGCTGCGGCTCATCCGGCGCCTGGCCGCGGACCCCACGCTGCCCCGCGGCGTCCGGATCCGGCTCGGCCTCCTGCTGGTCTACCTCGCCATGCCCGTCGACCTGATCCCCGACTTCATCCCGGTGCTCGGCCACGCCGACGACGCCATCATCGTCGTGGCCGTCCTGCGCGGCGTCGTCCGCCGGGCGGGGCTCGACGCGGTGCGCGCCCACTGGCCCGGCACCGACGACGGTTTCGCCGCCGCGGCCCGCCTGGCCGGAATCCGGACCTCGGCGGGCTGAGCGGCCAGCGCGGCCCGCTCGTGAGGGGACGGTCGCCGTTCGTCCGTGATCCGGCACCGGTCGTGCGTGATCGGTTGCCAGGTCCGGCGCGGGGCGATGAAGGTTGCGGGAGAAAGCCGAGCTCGGGAGGGACATGTTCGTTCACTGTCTCGGAGTCGCGGCCGGCGGCGGCTATCCGCAGTGGAACTGCGCGTGCGCCGGCTGCCGGAAGGCTCGTGCCAAGCCCGAGGTCGCGACGACCCACGCCGGGATCGCGGTCTCCGGAACCGGTGAGCGGTGGTTCCTGCTGAACGCGACCCCGGACGTCCACCACCAGATCGCGGCGGATCCCGCGCTGCACCCGGGTCCGGAAGTCCGGGAAACGCCGGTGGCCGGGGTGCTCCTGACGGACGCGGAGTTCGATCACACGATCGGCCTGCTGGTGCTGCGGGAGGGGTCGGCGCTGACCGTGTACGGGACGGCCCCCGTGCTCGAAGCCCTGACGTCGTCCTTCCCGGTCCGGGACCTGCTGAGCGACTACGCGGACCTCTCCTGGTCCCGCCTCGAAACCGGCCTGCCCTTGGACCTGGACGACCGGTTGCGCGTGACCGCCTTCCCGACCGGGTCCAAAGCGCCTCGTTATGTCGGGCGTCCCTGCGAGTCGGCCGAGTGGGAGGTGGGCTTCCGCCTGGAAGACCGGGTGACGGGCGGAACCGTGGTGTACGCGCCGACGCTGCCCCGGTGGGACGCGGCGTTCGCCGAGCAGGTGGCGACGGCCGACTGCGTCTTCCTGGACGGTACATTTTGGACGGACGACGAAATGTCCGGCCAGGGCGCGGGAAACCGGACCGGGCGCTCGATGGGGCACCTGCCCGTCGGCGGGGCCGACGGCTCCGCTCGCGCGCTGGCCGCGCTGCCCGCGACCCGGAAGATCTACACGCACATCAACAACACCAACCCGATTCTCGACGACGAGTCCCCGGAGCGGCGCCGGCTGACGGACCTGGGCATCGAGGTCGGCCGAGCCGGCTTGGAGGTGGAAGTGTGAACGCCTGGTCCTCGGAAGGGACGGAGGAGTTCGAAGCGCGGCTGCGGTCGATCGGGGAGAAGCGGTACCACCACCTGCACCCGTTCAACGAACGCATGCACGCGGGCTCGCTGACCGAGGAGGAATTCCGGGGGTGGGTGCGGAATCGTTTCTACTACCAGGTGAACCTGCCGGTGAAGGACGCGTTCATCCTGACCAAGCTCCCCGGCCGGGAAGACCGGCGCCGGTGGATCCGGCGCATCATCGACCACGACGGGCGCACCGGGGACGAGGGCGGCCTCGAGAAGTGGGTACGCCTGGGCGAAGCCGTCGGGTTGACCCGCGAGCAGCTGTTCGACAACGACACGGTGCTGCCCGGCGTGCGCTTCGCCGTGGACGCCTACGTGGACTTCTGCCGCCGGCGGCCGTGGCTGGAATCCGTGGCGTCCGCGCTGACCGAGCTGTTCGCGCCGGATCTGCTCAGCCGCCGGATCACCGACGTCGAGCACCACTACCCGTGGATCGCGCCGGAAGGCCTGGACTACTTCCGGGCCCGGCTCACCCAGCAGCCGAAGGACATCGCGCACCTGCTCGACCTGGTGCTCGGCCACGCGAAAACCCGGGAGCAGCAGGACGCCTGCGCCCGGGCGCTGGAGTTCAAGTGCGACGTCCTCTGGAGCCTGCTCGACGCCGTGCAGCTCGCCTACGGCAAGAGTTCGTGATGGACGTCGACGATCTGACGGCCACGCCACGGCTGGCCACCAAGGCGATGCTCAAGCACGACAGCGTCCGGGACGTGGAGCTGCTCCTGCTGCCCGAGAGGGTGGTGCTCCTGAACAAGTCCGGGGCGGCGATCCTGGGACTCTGCGACGGCAGCCGGACGGTGCGGCAGCTGGTCGAGAGGCTCGAGCACGACTTCGAGGCGACCGACCTCGCAGGCGACGTCATGGCGTTCCTCCAGGACGCCAGCGGACGCGGCTGGGTGGTGGTCACATGACCGGGCCGCCGCCGCCCTACGGCCTGCTGGCCGAGGTCACCCACCGGTGCCCGCTGCACTGCGTCTACTGCTCGAACCCCTTGGCACTGCTCGACAGGCAGGACGAGCTCACCACCGGGCACTGGCTGCGGGTGCTCGGCGAAGCGGCCGAGCTGGGTGTCCTGCAGGTCCACTTTTCGGGCGGGGAACCGCTCGTCCGCGGCGATCTGGAGACGCTGGTCGCCGAGTGCCGCCGCCTCGGCCTGTACACGAACCTGATCACCAGCGGCCTCGGGCTCACCGAGCGCCGCGCGGAATCGCTCGTCGCGGCGGGGCTCAACAGCGCCCAGCTGAGCATCCAGGGCGACGCCGCCGAAGCGACGGATCTGATCGCGGCGAGCAAACGCTTCGACAAGAAGGAAGCGGCCGCGCGCGTCATCCGCGACGCCGGGCTGCCGCTGAACATGAACGTCGTCCTGCACCGGCTGAACCTGGGCCGGCTGGACGCGATCATCGACGTCTGCGTGAAGTGGGGCGCCGAGCGGCTGGAGCTAGCCAACACCCAGTACTACGGCTGGGCGCTGCGCAACCGCGAACCGCTGATGCCGAGCAAGGCCCAGCTGGACGAGGCGGTCGGCGTCTACACACGCCGGAAGGCCGAGCTGGCGGAGCAGCTGGAGCTGCTCTGGATCCTCCCGGACTACTACGAGACCTACCCCAAGCCGTGCATGGGGGGCTGGGCGCGCACGGCGCTGACCGTCGCCCCGGACGGCGTGGCCTACCCCTGTCCGGTGGCCGCCGGGATCACGACGCTGGAGTTCCCCTCGGTGCGCGACCACGATCTCGCGTGGATCTGGACGAAGTCCGCCGCGTTCGAGGCGTTCCGGGGCACGGACTGGATGCCCGACCCGTGCCGGAGCTGCCCGCGCAAAGAGCTGGATTTCGGCGGCTGCCGGTGCCAGGCCTTCGCGTTGACCGGCGACGCGGCACGCACCGACCCGGTGTGCCGGCACTCGCCGGACCACCACCTGGTGCAGGATGCCGTGCTGCGGGCCAACCAGGAGGACCCCGGCGGGCAGCTCGTCCACCGCCGGCCGACGGTTCCGGCGCGCGAGCGGTAGTCCCATTCGTGGGTGCCGGGGCGCCGTTCGGCACCGATTGCCGACCGCTGGTCCAAGATCGGTTGTAGCACCTCCGTCGAATCCCAGATGCTCTTCGATGTCCGCGGAAGAGGAGGAAGACATGGAATGGGAAACTCCGGAGTACACGATCGTCGAGGTGTGCGCTGAGGTCACCGGCTACTTCTACCGGGGCTGACAGCAGAGTCCCCGTGTCGGCGTAAGGCCCCGGCTCCCGGAATCCGACCGGGGCCTTCCGCCACCCTGGTCCTTCTCCCGAGGTGGTTCCGGTGACGCTCGAATTCCTTCCGCTGATCGCTCTTGCCTTCGGGCTCAGTCTCGACAACTTCCGCTCGTCGATCGCCATCGGCACCATCCCGTTCGGCTGGCGGCGTGCTCTGCAGGTGGCCCTCGTCTTCGGCGTGTGGGACGCGGTGGGGCCGCTGCTGGGCGGATTCCTCGGTCACTTCCTGGGCGACTTCCTCGGTGACTGGGCCGAGTACATCGGGGCGGCCGCGCTCGGGTTGTACGGGGTGTACTTCATCGTCGGGGCGATCCGGCACCCGGAGCCGGAAGACATGGACCACCCGTGGGTGACGCTCTTCGGGATGCCGCTTTCGCTGACCGTCGACAACTTCATCGCCGGAGCGGGCCTGGGCATCGCCGGGTTCTCCCTCGTGGTCCCGATGCTGGCCTTCGGGGCCATGACCGTGGTCATGTCGTTCGCCGGCCTGTACGTGGGGCGGCTGGCGGCCAGGGTCGTCCGGGTCCGGTCCGACCTGTTCAGCGGGATCTCGCTGGTCGGCGCGGCGATCCTGCTGCCGCTGGCCTTCGGCTGAACCGTCGGTGACACCGGATGCCCGAGAATCCCGATACCCACGTCTACCGCACCTACGACCAGGTCCTGGACGAGACCCGGCAGCCGCGGCGGCGGAACCCGCCGGTGGCGAGCGGCGACGCCAACGACTGGTGGCCGCACCGGGTCGACCTGACGGCCCTGCACCGGCGCCGGCCCGCGGACTTCGACTACGCCGCGGAATTCGCGACCGTGGATCTCGGCGAACTGGCGCGGGACGTCGACGAAGTGCTGACGACGTCCCAGGACTGGTGGCCCGCCGAATTCGGGCACTACGGCCCGCTCGTGCTGCGCATGGCCTGGCACGCCGCGGGTACCTACCGCGTCAGCGACGGCCGAGGTGGTGCCGCTGCCGGTATGCAACGCTTCGCCCCGCTGAACAGCTGGCCGGACAACCGCAACCTCGACAAGGCGCGCCGGTTGCTGTGGCCGGTGAAGAAGAAGTACGGCCGCCGGATCTCCTGGGCCGACCTGATGGTCTTCGCCGGCAACCGGGCGCTGGAGTCCATGGGCTTCCGGACCTTCGGGTTCGGCGGTGGCCGGGCCGAGGTGTGGGGGCCCGACGAGACTTACTGGGGCCCGGAACGCAAGTGGCTGGCCGAAGAGCGCTACAGCGGCCTGCGCGAGCTCGACGAGCCGCTGGCCGCCACCGAGATGGGGCTGATCTACGTCGACCCGCAGGGCCCGGCCACCAATCCCGACCCGCGGCTCGCCGCCCGCGACATCCGGGAGACCTTCAAGCGGATGGGGCTGGGCGACGAGGAGACGGTGGCGCTCATCGCGGGCGGGCACACCTTCGGCAAGACCCACGGCCCCGCGGACCCGGTGACCTGCGGGCCCGAACCCGAGGCCGCGCCGCTCACCGCGCAGGGCCTGGGCTGGACCGGCCGGTACGGCAGCGGCGTCGCCGCGGACACGGTCACCAGCGGGCTGGAGGGGATGTGGACGCGCACGCCCGCCCGGTGGGACCACACGTTCTTCGAGACGCTCTTCGAGTACCAGTGGGACGTCGAGCTCAGCCCGGCGGGCCTGTGGCAGTGGATCCCGGCCGACGGCGGTGGCGAGGGCACCGTGCCGGACCCCTTCGACCCGGACGTGAAACACCACCCGGTCATGCTCACCACGGACCTCTCGTTGCAGGAGGACCCGGTCTACGCGGCGATTTCGCGGCGGTTCCTGGAACACCCGGACCAGTTCGAGGACGCGTTCGCGCGGGCCTGGTTCAAGCTGACCCACCTCGACCTGGGCCCGCGCCGGCGGTACCTGGGGGCGCTCGTCCCGGCCGAACGGCTGATCTGGCAGGACCCGGTGCCGGCCGTGGACCACGCGCTGGTGGACGCCGGCGACGTCGCCGCCCTCAAACGCGAGATCCTCGGCTCCGGCCTGACCATCACGCAGCTCGTGGCGACGGCGTGGGCGTCGGCCTCGACCTACCGCGACAGCGACAAACGCGGCGGGGCGAACGGCGCGCGGATCCGGCTCGAACCGCAGCGCGGCTGGCCGGTCAACGAGCCCGCGCAGCTGAACGTCGTCCTGCCCGCGCTGGAGACGATCCAGGAGCGGTTCAACGCCGTCCAGCCGGGGGACAAGCGGATTTCGATGGCCGACCTGATCGTGCTCGGCGGGTGTGCCGCGGTGGAGCAGGCCGCCGCGGCCGGTGGCCACGAGGCCGACGTCCCGTTCCGCCCCGGGCGCACCGACGCGACGCAGGAATGGACCGACGTCGAGTCGTTCGGCGCGTTGCAACCCTGGGCGGACGGCTTCCGGAACCACCTGCGCGACGGCTTCCGGCTGCCACCGGAGCACCTGCTGGTCGACCGGGCGAACCTGCTGACCTTGAGCGCACCCGAGATGACGGTGCTGCTCGGCGGGCTGCGGGCGCTCGGCGTCACCCACCGGCGTTCTCCGGTGGGCGTGCTGACTTCGACGCCGGGGTCGTTGACGAACGACTTCTTCGTCACCCTGCTGGACATGGCGACGGTGTGGACACCGCAGCGGGGCGGGGACAGGTGGAGCGCGATCTACGAGGGCCGCGACCGGGGCACCGGGGAGGTGAAGTGGACCGCGAGCCGGATCGACCTCCTCTTCGGCTCGCACTCCGAACTGAGAGCGCTTTCGGAGGTCTACGCGAGTGACGACGCGGGCGGGAAGTTCGTCCGGGACTTCGTCGCGGCGTGGGTGAAGGTGATGGAACTCGACCGGTTCGACCTGCGGTGAACGGTACCTCTCGGCGGGCGAACGGTGGGCCCCGGCTGTTCTGTGGCAACGGATATCGTGCCGGCGCCCCCGGCGGTAGAGTCCGAACTCGTTGCAGGACAACAAGAGTGCGAACCAGCACCTGGAGGCGAGGTCCGATGACGACTACCCAGGAACGAGAAGATCTCCTGGCCGAACTGCGCGGACAGAACAAGGCGACCATCGGTGCCGTGCTCGGGTCCGGCACGATCGACAAGGCGACCGAGCGGGCCGACGGGACGATGGAAGCGACCATCCGGATCCGGGAGGACGCGATGGCGTGGGAGCCGGGGGTGCTGATCATGCCGCACTCCGGCGTCCTCGAGCTGACGATCATCAACGACGACAAGAACACCCACGCCTGCCTGCTGCCCAGCAACGGGGACAAGCAGTTCATCGGCCTGCTGAACCACTCGAAGGGCAGCGCGACCATCGAACTGGACGGTCCCGGCTGCTACTGGTACGGCTCGCCGGCCGGCAACGACGAGGGCCGGGGCCTGACCGCCGCCATCGTCGTGACCGGCGAAGTGCCGCCGGAGGCCAAGCTCGACCGACCCGCCCAGCCGCGGCCGTAGAAAGGCAGGAAACCCCATGACACTCGAATACCTCGACGCCGGCAAGGCGTTCGACCACAGCAAACTGTCCAACCTGCCGCACAGCGCGCCGGACGTGACGCGCGGCCTCGGCTACGAGCGCATCCTCCAGGCGCGCAGCGAATCCCACAACTGGATCACCTACTACGGCGACTACGACGGCAAGCGGCACAGCCTGCTCGAGGAGATCAACGCCGGGAACGTCAAGGACCTGAAGGTCGCCTGGATCTTCCAGGCGGGCGCGAGCGGGATGATCGCGTCCACGTCGACCTACGCGTTCGAGGCCTGCCCGCTGGTCGTCGACGGCGTCATGTTCGTCACCGGCTGGGACGGCTGGCTCTGGGCGCTCGACGCGAAGAGCGGCGAGCAGCTGTGGCGCTACAAGCACGCGATCCCGATCGACGTGACCCTGTGCTGCGCCAACGTCAACCGCGGCTGCGCGGTGGCGGGCGGCAAGGTCTACATGGTGACCCAGAACGCCCAGCTGCTCGCGCTCGACGCCACCACCGGGCGGAAGGTCTGGCAGAAGCCCATCGGCGACGTGCGGGCCGGCGAGAGCGCCACGATCGCGCCGCTGGTCATCAAGGACACCCTCATCACCGGGTCCTCCGGGGGCGAGTACGGCGTCCGCGGCCACATCGACTGCTGGGACCTCGAGACCGGTGAGCGGCGCTGGCGCACCTACACCGTGCCGAAGCCGGGAGAGCCCGGTTCGGAGACCTGGCCCGCCGACGGCGAGGCCTGGCAGCGCGGCGGCGCGAACCACTGGGTCACCGGCAGCTTCGACCCGGAGCTGAACCTTTACTACGCGGGCACCGGGAACCCGGCTCCCGACTTCGACGGCGAGGTCCGCGAGGGGGACAACCTCTACACCGACAGCGTGGTCGCGCTGGACGTCGACACGGGCGAGATCCAGTGGCACTACCAGTTCACCCCGCACGACCTGTGGGACTACGACTCCACGATGGAGATGACCCTGTTCGAGCGGGACGGCAAGAAGCTGCTGGCCCACTTCGACAAGAACGGGTACATGTTCGTCCTCGACCGCACCAACGGCGAACTGCAGCACGTCACGCCGTTCGTCGACCGGATCGACTGGGGTGTCATCACCCGCGACGGCAAGGTGACCGCGCGGAAGTACCCGGACAAGGAAGGCGAGCCCTGCCACTTCTTCCCCGGCCCCGCCGGTGCGAAGGAATGGACGCACGTTTCGTACAACCCGGACCACGACCTGTTCTACGTCCCGGTGGCCGACGTCGGTGCGACCGCCACCCGGCGGCGTCGCGAGTTCAAGGAAGGCATGCCCTACTGGGGTGCCGCCGTCGAGGTCGACATCGACAACATGGCCGGCTCGGTCAGCGCGTTCGACTCCCACGGTGAAGAGAAGTGGCGCCACCGGCTCGACGGCATGCCGATGGCCGCCTCGACCCTCAGCACCGCGGGGAACGTCGTGTTCGCCGGCACGCCGGCGGGTGACTTCCTGGCGCTGCACGCGGAAACGGGGGAGAAGCTCTGGAGCTTCCAGTGCGGCAGCGGTCACCACAGCAGCCCGAGCACCTACACCGTCGAAGGCAAGCAGTACATCGCGGTGCCGGTCGGCTGGGGTGGCTGGCTCGAGGGCATCGTCCCCGGCATGTCCGGTCAGGGACACGGTGCCGCGCTGATCGTGTTCTCCCTGTGACGGGAAACCACCGCTGACGACGTGGCCGGGTCGCCGCTTCGGCGACCCGGCCACGGGACCGAGGTGATGTGATGGACCAGCCGTCGATACCCCGTCCGGGCGAAGGAAGTGCGCGGCTGCCGTGCCTGTACTGCGGCGAGCGCTACGGGCCCGGCGACGTCGCGCGGCACACCGAGCCGGTGCGCTGCGGGCGCTGCATCACGTGCGTCGACAAGCCCGCGTGCTTCGACTGCCGGCTCATGTACTGCGTCTGTGACGTGCACCGGTACCGCGGCTGACCCGCCGGGTCAGATCTCCAGCGCCCGGCGCACGGTCGGGGCGTTGCGCCGGGAAACCGGCACCATGGTCTGGGCGTCGTCGTCCATGACCAGGAACAGCTCGCCCTTGTGCCGGCGCTCGACCTCCCGGATCCGGCTGAGGTTCACCACGTACTGGCGGTGCACCCGGAGGAACCCGGAATCGGTCAGCTCGGCTTCGAGCCGGTCGAGGCCCGGCGATGCCGAGCGCAGCAGTCCCTGGTCGGTGGACAGCCACACGTCGTTGCCGTCCGACTGCGCGAAGGAGACTTCCGGCAGCCACAACAGGACCATGCGGTTCTCGCGGGTCGCGACCATCCGGTGCGGCTGCACGTGCGGCGGCACGTCCTCTTTCGCCCGGGGCAACGGATCCCCGTCGGCCACGCCGAAGGAAACGACGTTGCCGACCAGGTGGCCGGACAGAAAGACCGGCTGGAAGCTGATCGACGTCGGTTCGCTGGCGAGCCGGGTGGAGATCTGCGTCGAGCCGGCCCAGCCGGGGTTGCGCACCGCCTGCGCGGCGGCGTGCTTGGCGGCCCGGATGAACTCCGGCAGCTCCGGTTTCCACCGCACCGCGGGATCGGGTGCCGGCGTGGAGCCCGGGATGCCGAGGAGCACGCCCGCGGTGTCGTCGGCGAGCACGACCCGGCCCGCGGCGTCCACGGCCGCGAGCGCCGCGCTCGAGCCCGACCTGACGTGGCTGAAGGCGGCCATCAGCTCGGCGCCGTCGTCCTTGGCGCGCCGGCGCAGGATGCGCTGGGTCATCGTGGCGGCGTTGCCGAGCCAGGCCCCCACCGTGCCGGGGAGGTCGCCGCGCCAGCACGAGATGTTGAGCACGGCGACCGGTTCCCGGGTCACCACGTCCCGTACCGCCACCCCGGCGCAGGTCCAGTCGTGGAACGCCCGGCACCAGTGCTCGGCGCCGCGGATCAGCACCGGGGCGTAGGACATCAGCGCGGTACCCATGCCGTTCGTCCCGGTGGCGCCCTCGGACCAGCAGAACCAGCGGGCCAGGTTGGCTTCCGCGGCAACGTCCTGCGTGGCCTGGTCACCCCATTGGGCCAGCACCCGGCCGGTGCCGTCGGTGATGGTCACGATGCCGCCGAGGGTGCCGACCTCGTGCGCCAGCGAGGCGGCGCGGAAGCCGAGTTCGGCGAACACGACGTCGTGCTCCAGCGCGTGGCCGACCTCCGCGACGGCCGCCGGGGCTTCGGTCAGGCCCGGGTCGACCCGGTACTGGTCCCGGCACCGGTGCCAGGAGATCGCTATCTCGGGCCGCACCCCGCTGAGGTCGTCCCCGCCGCGCGCGAACCGTTCCCACGCCTGGTACACCGTCGCGCCGCCAGGGCCGCGGGAGCCCGGGTCGAGCCGGCGTACCTGTGCCATGGGGAGACCGCCTTTGGTCTGTCGGGCCCGGGCGCGGCGATTGGCCTTCGTAGCAAGCTAAACCGGGTATCGGATCGAGGGCAAGCCGCGCGTGATGACCGCGGGCGAACGTCCCACGAACGGTGGTGCGGCGATGACGGGCGGCGGCCATTCACCCACCAGCGGTCGGGACGGCGTTTCGCCACCAGCCGGGCATATGCTCGAAGCCTGCCCGGATTGCTTCTCCCAGCCTACCCGTCCGCGCGGGTAGTTCTACAGCGAAGTAGTCGAACGGCGTGAACATGTCGTGAGACGCTTCGCCCGGCGACAAGGAGGTCGCGATGACCGGGAGAGTGCCGCCCTTGGTGATCGCGCCGAGCCGGCCCGGCGGACGCGAGCGCGTGTCCGCGGGATCCCTGATGGCCACCCCGTCGGCGAAGGAAGTGGCCCGGGCGTGGGAAAACTTCGCCGGGGGCGAAAACGTCGAAACAGGCGTGCGGCCCGAGATCCTCGCTTCGTGGTACCGGTGCCGGGATCGCTACGACGTGGACCGCGCGCTGGACGTCGCGCCGGGGGCCCGGGGCGACGAGGGCCGGCGGAGCGACACCGGCGTGATCTTCACGGCGCTCGGCGGCCTCGGCGCGCTGGCCGGCCGGGAAGTGGAACGCGACGGCGCCGTCGTCACCGTGACGGACGGGGACGGGCGGGTCCTCGGCGCGTGGGGCGACCCCACCGCACAGCGGCGCGCCGAACTGCACAACCTCGCGCCGTGGTCGTCGTGGTCGGAGGAGTGCACCGGCACGAACGGGATGGGCACGGCGCTCGAGGTGTCCGGCCCGGTGACCGTGACGGGGCCGGAACACTGGTGCGAAGCGTTCCACCACTGGGCGTGCGCGGGCACCTCCATCCGCGACGTGGTGACCGGCGCGCCGGTCGCCTCGATCAACATCTCGCGGTGGAACGCGACGCTGTCCGAGCGTGTGCCGCCGTGGCTGACACAAGCGGCCGCGTTCGTGGAACAGGAGATCTACCGGCGCGCCATCTACGAAGCCGACAAGGTGATCGCCGAGTTCACCCGGAAGTGCGCGCAGGCCGGTGGTGCGTTCGTGGCGCTGGACCGCGGGGGAAACGTGCTCGCCGCGAACGAACCGGCCGTCGCGATGCTCGGGCTGGCGGCCGAAGCCGCCATCGTCGCGGGCGTGACCGAACCGGCGCGGCGGTGGACCCCGGACATCACGGGGCTGCCGGAAGTGCTGCGGTGGGCGAAAGACCGGGCGCGGGGGAGCGCCGGGTGGAGCGGCTACGCGCGGCTGTCGTTGTGTCCCGGCGAAGAGCCCACGCCGGTGACCATGCGGTCGGTCGTCGACGCGGACCACGTGGTGGGCATGCTGTGCGCGTTCGGGGTGCAAGAGGGCGAAGCCTACGAGGGAGGCGCCGACGACGTCGCCGGGCCGCTGCCCCGGTGCGTCATCGGGATGCGCAACGACCGGCTGGTCCTGCTGGCCCCGTCGGAGATCCGCTACGCCGAGGCCGAGCGGAACATCGTCTGGCTGGTCACGGAACGCGGCCGGATCCAGGCCGCGACCCGCGGCCTGGACAACGTCGAGCGAGCCCTGACCTCCTACGGATTCCGCCGGGCGCACCGGCGGTTCCTGGTGAACCTGCGCCGGGTGGCGGAAGTCGAGCGGGGCATCAAGGGGGAGCTGTTCCTGATCATGGACTCCCGGACCTACGAGTTCGTGCCCGTTTCCCGGCGCCACGCCCCGGATCTGCGGCGCATGCTCGGCGTGTGATCAATAGGAAAGCGCTTTCATTCCGCATCACCGACGAGGTGTCGTTCCCATGGCCGCTCGAGAAAGGTTTCGGCATCCGCGTCGCGCTCCGGCCCCGGAGTCGACCGGGGTGCGGCGGCTGACCGCGCGCGAATGGCTGCGCGGACGGCTGACGGACCACCGGCGTTCGGAAGCCGCCTGCAACGCGCTGTGCGAGCACGACGAGACGACGGCGCCGTGCTGGATCTGCTCCGTGCGGTACTGGTGAACTTTGTGCTCCCACCGCCGGGTGCCGAGGTGGGGTCGCCACATCGCGACCGCCTGTTCGGCCGCGACCACCGCCATGGTCGCCGTGGCGGTGGTCGCGGTCAACGTGCTTTCTTCGCGTCAATGTCATGATCTTGGTGTCCGGCGGGGTTCGCTCGTTTCTTCGCTGCCCCAGGCGACTGGTGGCTTGTCCTGATGTGCGGCCCCGCCGGACACCTGCTGGGTGGGGATGTGGCTTGATAGGAGCGCGCCGTAGGCCCGATTGACGCGTGCCCGCCTCGCCCGGTGGTGTCACTGGTTCGCGAGGAAAGGAAAACCGGGTGAGCATGGTCGTGATCGGGGTGGATGCGCACAAGCGCAGCCACACGCTGGTGGCCGTCGACGGGATCGGCCGGAAGCTGGGCGAGCGGACGGTCGGCACCACCAGCGAGGACCACTTGAAGATCGTGGAATGGGCCGGTCAGTGGCCAGAAGCGCGCTTCGCGGTGGAGGATTGCCGGCACGTCACACGCAGGCTCGAACGTGACTTGCTGAGCGCCGGGTGCGCGGTAGTACGGGTGCCCACCCAGCTGATGGCCGCGTCCCGCCGCGGCGGGCGAGAGCCCGGGAAGTCCGACCCGATCGACGCGTTGGCGGTGGCGCATGCGGCCCTGCGCGAGCCGGACCTGGCCGTCGCACAGCTGGATGGACCCACTCGCGAGGTGAAACTACTGGTCGACTACCGCCACGACCTGGTGGTGCAGCGCACGGAGCTGATCAACCGACTGCGCTGGCACCTGCACGAAATCGACCCGGAGCTGCATGTCCCCTCGCGCGGGCTCCGCCGTTACTGCGTCATCGATGAGCTGGCTCGTCGCCTGGCTGGCTGCGCCGGTCTCGTGGCGCGTATCGCCCGCGACCTGGTGGCTCGCTGCCGCGAGCTCACGGTGCAGATCAACGCGCTGGAGCGTGAACTGCGCGACCGGGTGCGCGCTCTGGCGCCCACGCTGCTGGAGGTCCCCGGCTGCGGGGTGCTGGGCGCTGCGGTGATCATCGGGGAAACTGCTGGGGCGCAACGGTTTCGGTCCAAGGACGCCTACGCTCGATTCACAGGTACCGCCCCGATCCCTGTCTGGTCGGGCAACAGCACCGGCAAGGTCCGGCTCAATCGCGGCGGCAACCGAGCCATCAACTGCGCCCTGCACATGATCGCCATCACCCAGATCCGCGGCATCGGACCGGGCAAGGACTACGTCGACAAGCTCCTCGCGCGCGGCAAGACCCGCAAGGAGGCCATCCGCTTGCTCCGGCGACGGCTCTCCGACGTCGTGTTCCGCACGTTGCTGGCCGACGAGCGCCGCGCCGGCCAGCAGCCTGCGACAACCGAATTTGGACCGATGCGGCAGGCCGCTTGACATAGGAGCATCCGGAATCAGAGGCCCATGCCGGCGCCGAGGCTGTCGAGAGCCTTCTGGACCAAGGCCTGGGCGTTGGCGTTGAGGTTGGAGTTCGTGCCGTTCACGACCCAGGACGAACCGGAGAAGATCACCACGGTCACGCCGTTGTCGACGCCGCCGGTGGTGCCGCTGCTGGGGATGCCGAGCGACGAGGCCGCCTTCACCGACGCCTCGCCCAGTTCGCGGGAGTCGTTGTCCGAAGTGGTCTGGTCGTTGCCCGTCTGCGTGTCGCCGAAGATCGCGCCGATCACCTTGCTCTTGTAGAACATCAGCGCGAACTGGCGCCCCTTGATGCCGTGCTCCTTGTAGAAGAAGTGCGGGCACGGGCTCTTGCGGTCGTAGCAGTCGTCGCCCAGCACGTAGAACGGCACGTGGTGCGCGGCCAGCTGCGCGCCGGTGCTGTCCTGGAACGTCGTCTCGCCCTGGTGATCCGGGTCGGAATCGGGGTCGCTGCCGTCGTCGTCGACGGCCAAGGAGGAACTGTAGGCGTAGACGCCCGACGACACCTGGAACACGTTGACGTTCTGGGACCGCGTCATGGTGTTGATGTGGGGCTTGGAATTGACCTTGTTCGCGGTCGTGCTGTTCTTCTGGACGCCGGCCAGTACCTCGGCGGCCGTATATGTTTTGTCCGCCGAGGCCGGGGACGCGGTGTTCGTCGTGGCCGCTTCGGCGACCTTGGCGCCGAGCGGCGGCGCGATGAGCGTCAGAGCCGCGGCGGCTACCACAGCGAAGCGCTTGCGGGATGACATGAGCGGGGACCCTCCACAGTTCGTTAGGAAAGTTACCTAACAGAGGAAACCATCTGCGGGCCCGAACACGTGAAACTTTTACCAACATTTTGGAGAAATGTCCCGGTCTTCGGGGCATGCCCGGACGGCGGTCACCGCGACTGCGTGCGGCGCCATCGCTGGGGGGTGATGCCGTAACGGTCGCGGAAGCGGCGGACGAGATAGGTGGCGTCACGCAGGCCCGCCCGGGTGGCCACGGCGTCGAGTGGCAGGTCGGTTTCGCGCAGCATGCGCCGGACTTCGGTCATGCGCCGTTCGGTGATCCATTCGAGCAGGGGGCGGCCGGTGCGCTTGCGGAGCACGGTCGTGAGGTGTCCCGGGGTGTAGCCGAGCGCGCGGGCGACGTCCGCGGCGGAGACCGGTTCCCGGAA
Organism: Amycolatopsis sp. NBC_00355; assembly: GCF_036104975.1. GTDB lineage: Bacteria > Actinomycetota > Actinomycetes > Mycobacteriales > Pseudonocardiaceae > Amycolatopsis. Next base: position 545,913 of record NZ_CP107982.1, read on the forward strand.
CGTCGCTTCGATCTGGGCGAAGACGCGCTCGGTGAGCGCGTCCGGCTGGCCCGGAGCGGTCGGGGCCAGTCGTGCCGCCGCGACCAGGAGCCGGGTGAGCAGCGCGGCGACGGCCTCGTGCGCGCCGAGACGGTCCGGGTCGCCGAGTTCGTCGGTCAGGTCCGTCAGCCAAGCCGACCAGCTCGCCCGGTCGGGCCCGGCGACCCGGCCGGGCGCCGCGCCGGGGACGAACAGGGCGAGCAGCGGATGGTGGGCCCAGGCCAGCGGGGAGACCGAGGACAACGCGGGGACGGCGTCCGGCGTGAACGCGACCGACCACGCGCGGCCGCGGGCGGGTCCGGCGACGGCCGCGACGTCGATGACCTGCCCGGGAGGCACGGCGTGGACCTCGCCGGCCCGCAGCGACCGTTCGGCGCCGTCGACGGCGAACGAGCCGGCGCCTTCCTCGACGTAGACCAGGACGAGGAAGTCGTGGGCGTGCCGGTGGTCCGGCGGAAGGTGGGCGTGGGCGTCTTCGGTGTCGAAGCGCACCACCGAGACCGGCGGCACGCCGGGCCGCTGCCGGTGACGGTAGACCGGCGTCCCGTCGGAGCGCACCGTGCGCAGCACGCCGGAATGCCGAGTCGTGTCACGGTCCGAAGAATGTCCCACGCTGACCAACGTACATCCTGCTGAAGACCCGCAGGATGTCCAAGACTGGAGGTAAGCACACCGACCGCGCAGGGAGCAACTTCATGGCTACGACCGACGTACGGTTCCTCGATCAGCGCACCCCGCAGGAGCGGGACCGCCCGTTCCTGCCGGGCATGAGGAAGACCTGGCTTCTCCCGCTCTACGACGTCTTCACGCGGTTGGCCGGCGTCCGCGCGTTGCACGAGCGGCTGGCCGAGCTCGCCGGCATCGAGTCCGGGCAGGCGGTGCTCGACGTCGGCTGCGGCACGGCCAACCTGTCGCTGACCGTGCTCGCGGCCCGGCCGGGTGCCCGGGTGACCGGTCTCGACCCCGACGGGGACGCGCTGCGCCGGGGCGTGCGCAAGGCCCGCCGCCGGGGTGTCGCCCTCACCCTCGTGCAGGGGTACGCCGACCGGATCCCCGCCGAAGACGCCTCGCTCGACCACGTGATCTCGTCGTTGGCCTTGCACCACCTCGACGACGCCGGGCGAGTGGCGTTCGCGCGCGACGCGTTTCGCGCACTCCGGCCGGGAGGACGGATCACCATCCTCGATTTCGGCGGCCCGGCGTCCGACGCGGGTGCTCCCGCACACGGCCATGGCCACGGCCGGGCCCACCCCTTCCGGCACCTGCCCCGGCGTCACGGGGTGGCCCAGAGCCCGATCGCGGGCCACGACGACACCAACGTCGCGCTGCTGACCGACGCCGGGTTCGGTGACGCCCGGGAGGTCGGCCACGCCGAGCGCCGGCTCGGCCGCATCACCTTCGTGCAGGCAACACGTCCGTCGAGCTGAACGGTGACGAGAATGCCGGCAACCGTGGCGGGGCAACGGTTCTACCGCGGCAGGCCGGTGACCGCCGCCGGCATCCGTTCATGAACGGATGCCAGCGCACGATCACGGGCATGAGAGTGCGAGACGTGGTGTCACTGGAATACTCCGGCGGTGACCGATTTTCCGGCGGACGTGGAGGCGCACTGCCGGCGTCTGGCGGTGCAACACCGCTGGTCGCCGGAGACCGAGGCCGCCTTCCGGGCAGCCGTCGCGTGGTACCGCGCTTTGGACGAGAGCTCCGAACCTCGTCAGTACTTCGAGTACGTAGACCACGAAGGCCTGGTCGACGTGGGAGCTCGCTGGCTGTGGGAGGCCGTCGTCGTCAACGACGAGACGGTGGCCATCAGGCAGATCGAGCTGGGTTCGTCCGGGGCCGCTCGTTGCTACTGGTGGCGGCATCTGGAGGATGACGCCGGCGGACTCACGGATCAGGCACTCGACGTCGCCGAACCCGGCCTCACCTCGGTACCCCGCTCGGTGTTCTCTGCGCTGTGGAAGATCGGGTCGAGCGCACCTCGCTGAGCGCGCGATCAGCGGCATGAGTGGATATCCGGCTGGTCTCGAACCGGCGGCATTCGCAGTTGTGCCTTGTGGTGGGCGAAGTGCTGAGCACCCAAGGGGAGTGAGGGCCTGTACGGGCTCCGAACCGTGAAACCCGTACAGGCCTGGAAGCGCCTCGGAGGTTACTGGTTTCGGCCTGCCATGACGCCGCCGTCGACGTCCCAGATCGCGCCGGTGACCCAGCCGGCCTGGTCGGAGAGGAGGAAGGTGGCCACGGCGGAGACGTCCTCGGTGGTGCCGATCCGGCCGATCGGGTGGAACTCGTTGAATCCCGCCAGGGCGGTGTCGACCTCGGCCGGTGGGATGAAGCCCTCGTAGATGGGGGTGGCGACCACGGCCGGGGAGATGGCGTTGACCCGGATCTTGTGGGCGGCCAGCTCCAGGGCGAGGTGCTGGGTCAGGGCGTGCAGGCCGGCCTTGGCCATCGAGTACGCCGAGGACGGGGTCGCGGCGATGGCCTGCTTGGCCCACATGCTGCCGATGGTGACGATGGCGCCGCCGTGGCCGCTGTTCACCATGTTCTGCGCCACGGTCTGGGTGATCAGGAAGGTGGCCTTGTTCAGGTCCAGGTAGGCGTCGTAGTCGGCGGGGGTGTGTTCGAGGAACGGCAGCGGCCTGAAGACGCCTGCCGCGTTGACCAGCAACGCCGTGTCAGCGTGCTGGCCGGCCAGTTCCTCGCGCACCCGCGTCACCTCGGCGGGATCGCGCAGGTCGGCGGTGATGCCCCACGCCTGTCCGCGGGTGGCCAGGTCGGCCACGGTCTTCTCGACCCGCTCGGGGCGGGAACCGATGACGACCGCGCTGCCGCCGCCGCTAACGACGTCTTCGGCGATCTGACGGCCCATGCCGCTGCTGCCGCCGACTACGACGAGCTTGCGACCGGTGAAGTCCTGTCCCATGGTGGTTCTCCTCATCTGACTACCTACTAGTTGGAAGGATGACTGGTCATGAAAAAGGGCGTCGCGGTGGTGCGTTTTCAGAGCAGGGCGTCGACCAGGGTTGCCGCCACCGACCGGACCACATCCCGATCCTGTCCGGCGGCGCTGTCCTGTTGCCCGTGGGCGCGGGCCAGGAGCAGTGCGCCCTCCAGGGACGCCAGGTAAGCCTCGGCCGCCGCGCCGGTCCGGGTGGCGGGCATGCCCGCTTCGGCCAGCACGCCGGCCACCCAGTGCCGCTGATCGGCGAAGAACGCGTCCGTCGCCTGCCGTACCCGGACGGGCAGGCTTTCCGCGTCCACGGCGAAGACGCCGCAGAGGCAGATGCGGCCGCCTTGGGCAAAGGTCTCTGCGTACAGCCCGGCGTAACCCACCAGGCGCTGCCGCGCGCCCGCCGCGTCGTCGTCGACTTCCTTTCGCGCTGCGGCGAACCGTTCCCGGTAGCGCGCGATCAGCGCCTCGGCCAAAGCGGCTTTGGTGGGGAAGTGGTGGTGGATGCTCGGCTTCGTGATGGACAGCTCGGCACTGATGTCGGCGTAGGAGAAGCCGTTGTACCCCCGAACCTGCACCAGCGTCTGAGCGCTGTCCAGGATCCGATCCGCTGTCGTGGTCACGCGACAATTTCTACCTTCTAGTTGGTAGACAGTCAAGGTGAGTGACCGGCGTCACCTGGTGGGGTAGTGCGACTTCGTCGACAACGATCTTTGGAGTGGCCTCGATGAACATCCGAGCCACGGCTGGCGCTACGAGGCTGGGGTGGCGCAGTGGCTCGGCACGACGTCATGGTCAGGACAAGTGGGCCGACAGCAGCCAGGCCGGTGTCGACTTGCGGCCGTTGCCCTCGTCGCGGACATCACTGCCGGCGAAGTCCGCGAAGTCCGGGAAGTTCTCGGGGACCTTGGCGTGGATGCGGGCCGGCCGGATCTCGTCGATCGTCCAGTACTCGCCCACCACTTCCCGCAGTTCCTCCGCGGAGACCGGGTTGACCCTGCCGGAGGGCACGGTCGCACTGTCGAACACCAGCACGAAATAGGATGCGCCGGGCGCCGCGGCACGCACGATCGATTCCTGATACCCCCGGCGCAGCTCGACCGGCATCGAGTGGAACAAGGTGCTGTCGACAACGGTGCCGAAACGGCCGTCGTAGCCGGTGAACGTGCTGATGTCGGCGATCGCGAAGTCGGCGTTCGCCAAGCCGCGCTGGGCGGTTTCCGCACGCGCGAGCTCGATCGCGGTCGGTGATTGGTCCAGGCCGACCGTCGTGAAGCCCCGCTCGGCGAGGTAGAGCGACGTTGCGCCCTCGCCGCAGCCGGCGTCGAGGACCTCGCCGTGGAATGCGCCCGTGTCGATGAGCGCGGCGATCTCGGGTTGCGGTTCGCCGATGCTCCACGGCGGCCGGAAGCCCTGCCCCATCTCGGGAGCTTGACCACGATAGGCGGATTCGAACAGCGCGTCGCTGGATGAGCTCGTCATGCACCCGAGGATGTCAACCAGGTTGATATATGTCAACATGGTTGACATGGAAACCTCCCGGGACGAGCCGCTCGGCTACCTGCTGCACCGGGTCACCGAGGCCTTGCGCGCCGAGGTGGCCGCCACCGTGCTCGAGCCGGCGGAGCTGGCGGCGCCCGAGTACCTCTGCCTGCGGATGCTGTCGCAGTCCCCGAAGTCCAACGCCGAGTTGGCCCGCGAGGCGCAGGTGTCGCCGCAGGCGATGAACAAGGTGGTTCTCGCGTTGCAGGATCGCGGCCTGGTGACGCGACCCGCCACGGTGTCGTCAGGGAGGTCGTTGCCTGCCACGTTGACGCGCGAGGGTGTGACCGTGCTTGCGCGCCTCGATCCCGAGGTGGCCGAGGCCGAGGATCGGGTCCTGGCCGAGCTCGACGAACACGATCGGCGCGAACTCCGGCGGCTCCTCGTCGAGGCCGGCCGGGTGGTGTCCCGGCGGTGATCCCATCGGGATACCACCACAGCGGCCACGCGAGTGCCGCCGACCGCATCCTCGGCGGCATGTGCGGATGTTCGGCACCGTCGGAATCGGTCGGGCGCCGTTGATCAGTGCGGCTCACCGAACCAGTGACCGAGCGCCGGTTCGAGGGCGTCCGGATCGCCCGCCCAGCACACGTAGCCGTCCGGCCGGATCAGCATCGGCTCGACGCCGGCGTCCTGACCCGCGCGGTCGACCCGATCCGGCCAGAAGGCGGCGACCTTGGCGAACCTGCCGGCCGGGTCGATCAGCAGGCCGCGTCCGGAGCGGAGCAGCTCGTGCGATCGGACCGGGCCGAGGTTCAGGTCCGGCGCGGGAAGGCCGATGAGCGGCTGGGCTTCGGTGCCCGGCAGCGGGTAGCGGATGCCCATCCCGGACAACAGGTCGTCGAGGTGGTACTGCACGTCCCGCAGCTTTGTCAGGGTCGCGAACAGGTCCTTGGCGGCCAGCAGATCCGGGTCGCCGGTGCCCTGCTGGTCCATCAGCAGGCTCTGCGCCTGGACGTTGCGCAGCACCGCGGCCGCGACCGGGTGACGTTCGGCGTGGTAACTGTCGAGCAGGTGCTCCGGGGCCCAGCCGTGCACCGCGGCACCGAGTTTCCAGCCGAGGTTGAGCGCGTCCTGGATGCCGGTGTTCATGCCCTGCGCGCCGATCGGGAGATGCACGTGGGCGGCGTCGCCGGCCAGGAACACCCGCCCGTGCCGGTACCGCGCCGCCTGCCGGGCCGCGTTGGTGATGCGGCGGGCGTAACGCAGTTCGAGCAGTCGCACCCGGTCACCGAAGACGGCGCGCAGCCCCACGCGGAGCTCGTCCTCGGTGACCGGGACCTCCCGGGGCAGTGACCGGCCCGGCCCGCCCAGCGAGAGCCGGCGCAGCGGCCTGCCCCGCGGGTCGGTGCCGAGCGGGAACACCGACGCCCAGTGCCCGTCCTCACTGCGGGTGTGCGTCATCGCCTGGTCGTCGCCGCTCAATCGCACGTCGGCGGCGACCACGGTCACCGTGCCCGGCCTGCCGGGGAATTCGGCGCCCAGCAGCGACCGCACCGTGCTGTGGCCGCCGTCCGCGGCCACCAGGTAGCGGGAGCGGATGACACCGCCGCTCGCGAAGGTCGCGGTGACCCCGTCCTCGTCCTGGGCGACGCCGGTCAGTTCGTGGTCGCGTCGCACGTGGATGTCTTGCGTGGCAAGGTGTTGCTCGAGGAATCCCTCGATCACCACCTGGGGGACGGACCGCCACGGATGGCGGTGCCTGTCCCGGGTGAGCGGGAGCGTGATACCGGCGAAGTGGGCGATGCCGGCCGGGTGGTTTCCGGTGGCCAGCAACGGTTCCAGCAGGCCGCGCTGGTCGAATGCCTCCTGCGTGCGGGACTGCACACCGCCCGCCTTCGACAACGTGCTGCGCCGCGGCAGCCTGTCGACCAGCACGACCGGCACCCCCGCCAGCCGCAGTTCGTTGGCCAGCGTCAGGCCGGTCGGGCCGGCGCCGACGACGAGCACCTCGGTGTCCATGGGTTCTCCCTTGGTTGTGTCGATCAGGACGAGAACGACGCTCCGTCCGACGACACGAATGCGCCAGAAACGGGTTCGATTGCGTCGGTATCCGACACCGGTTACGCTCTGGCCAGTGGAATCCGACTACGACGAGCTGGATCGACGGCTCGTGCACGCCCTGCAGATCAACGGCCGGGCCCCGTTCAGCACGATCGCCGAGGTTCTCGGCGTGTCGGATCGCACCATCGCCCGCCGGTACGCCCGGTTGCGGGCGGCCGGGGCGGTGCGGGTGCTCGGCGGCGTCGACCCGACCGCGCTGGGCGCGGTGCTGTGGTTCCTGCGGGTGCGCTGCGCGCCCGCAGCGTCGGTCCCGGTCGCCGAGGCGCTCGCCCGGCGCACTGACACGTCCTGGGTGAGCATCACCTCCGGCGGCACCGAGATCACCTGCACCGTCCGCACCGAACGCGAGGCCGACAGCGAAGCGCTGCTGCTGGCCAAGCTCCCCCGCACCCCACGCGTCGAGGGAGTGACCGCGCACTCCGTGCTGCACGCGTTCTACGGCGGCCCGGACAGCCTGGTCGCCAAGCTCGGGTCATTGGACGATGAGGCGATCGAGCGGCTACGCCCGCCCCCGGTGCCGTACCGGCCGGGACCGGTGCGGCTCGACGACGGCGACCGCAAGCTCCTCGCCGCGCTCGCCACCGACGGCCGGGCCGAGCTCGAGCAGCTGGCCGCGGTGACCGGCTGGTCGCCGACGACGGTCCGGCGCCGGATGACCGAGCTTCGCGAACGCGGGGTGCTGTACCTGGACATCGACGTCGACGGAAGCCTGTTGGGTATCGGACCTCGGACGCTGCTCTGGCTCTCGGTCGCCCCCGCGTACCTGGAGGAGGTCGGTACGGCGCTGGCCGGGCATCCGGAGATCGCGTTCGCCGCCGCCACGACCGGGCCGACGAACCTCTACGCGACCGTGGTGTGCGCGGACCAGCGAGTGCTGTACCGGTACCTGACCACCCGGGTGGCCATGCTGCCCGCCATCACCCACATCGAGACCGCACCGGTGATCAGGACCGTCAAGCAGGCCGCGAGCCGGACGTAGCGACCAAGCCGCGCACACATCAGGCGCGCTGAACCGGCCCTGGCGCCCGTGGGAGGAGCCGCGCGGGCAGTTCGCTCGCTCATCGGCCTGACCGGACGTGCACGCGGGTCCAGCGACATGAGAGCGTGGCTACGCAGCGATCGGTCACGTGGTCGGACGTCATGTCAAGAAAGGGGCACTGTTGACTCGCTCAGCGTGGATCCAGGCGGCCAGGCAAGTGACCGAAGGTGCTCGAGAAAATCTCCGCTGTCCTGAAAATGACGATGGCCTCCTGGAAGTGGAATGGTTTCCGTATTCCGATGATGGAAGTGGCGAGCATCGGCTGCGCTGCCCATCGTGTGGTGCGGAGAACTGGATGCGGCAGGGGCCACGTACTCGATGACGTGGTCACTCGGAGCGGCGGCTCGAGGCGTAGTGCCGCGTTGAGGAGCTGACCAAGCATCTTGGCCGCTGTTCCCGGCTGTTGTCCGCTCATCGACATGAGCGCGCGTCCGGCGGACGCACGCTCAGCGGCATGAAGAGACAGTGGCCGGATAGGCTCTTCCTCGTGGAGGCTGGGGAGTTCGCAGTTATCGATCAAGGCTGGGACGGGCCGTTCTACCGAGTTCGGACCTCGGTCTTCGAGGTGACCTTCATGGTCGGCGGTGGCGAACGAATCGAGGCGGTGGAGAACGTCGATGCCGAAGTGCGCTTGCCCGACGGCTCTCGCTGGAGCGCGACGATCTTCACACTGGCCGAGGTCGAGCGTCTTATGTCGGAATGGGCTGAGACGGGAGAGTACGGCGGGGGCGGTCACTTCTGGTGCTCCGATGGCCTGATTGTCGGTGCGCCCGGCCTGGATCACATGATCATCGCGCTGGCGGGCCTCTACCAGAGCGGCGACTTTCGCGACGCCCTGAATCGCCTCGATGAACCGGCCGGGTAGTTCCGGCAGCACGGTCCGAGCTGGACCGGATACAGCATTCCCTATACACGCACCTCGGCATGAGCGTGCATCCCGCGCGATTGGTGCGCGGATCCCTGCGATCGAAACTCGCTCGCTATGGCCGGCGCCCGCCACCTACCATCGCGACGAGCCCGCCCAAGGCGCATCTACCCGGTAAGGATGCGTCCTACCCGTCGCACGGTGAGGGTGGCAGCCCGTTCGAGCCGGGCCGGGTCCGGGGAACCCACTCCTCGACGGGAGGTGTCGGGGTTCCCGCCTCAACGCCCGCACCGCGGCTACTTAAGACTGGGCGGCAGGACCAGGTCCGGCCAGACTCTGGTCCAGGTGCTCGGTGAGTCGCTCCCACATTGCGGCTGCCCGCCGGTGGCATTGGCGTGGCTCTCTCATGGCATGCGTCTCGCCGAGCACCGCGCGAGGAGTGGCTGAAAAGGGGTTTGTTCTGCTCGAAGTAGCGGTGCCCTCCTTGCTGACATCGTCACGTCGAGGCAAGGAGAACCGCATGCCCGTGATTATCGGGATGGATCCGCATAAGCGTTCAGCCACGATCGAGGTGATCAACGAACGCGGTGACATGGTTACGGTCGGGAAGTTCGGCACTGACCAGCTCGGCTATACGGAAATGCTGTCGGCCGGGCGTCGGTTCGCCGAGCGGGTATGGGCAGTGGAAGGTTGTAACGGCGTCGGCCGGCATATCGCCCACCGGCTGGTCCATGACGGTGAGATGGTGCTGGACGTGCCGGCGAAGTTGTCGGCGCAGGTGCGGGTGTTCGCCACGGGCAACGGCCGCAAGACCGACCCCGTCGACGCGCACTCCGTCGCCTTGGCCGCGTTGCGCGCACCGAACCTGGTCCGAGTCCAGGCCGATCCTGAGCTGGTCGTACTGGGCATGCTCGTCGATCGCCGTGACGAGCTCGGCCGCGCCAGAACTCAGACCGTCAACCGTCTTCACCGGCTGCTGCTGGAGCTGTTTCCCGGCGGTGCGAAGAAGTTCCTGTCCGCGACACAGGCCCGTGCGCTCGTGGCGACGGTCAAACCGCGGGACATCGTGGGCAAGACCCGCCGCCGTCTGATCGTCGAGTTGATCACCGAACTCGAGACGATCGACAAGAAGACCAAGGCCGCGGAAAAGGATCTTCGTGAGCTGGTGATCGCCCGCGGCTCCACGCTGCTCGACCTGCACGGCATCGGCCCGTCCGGCGCCGCGCGGCTGCTGGCCGACGTCGGCGACATCCACCGGTTCGGCAACCGGGATCGATTCGCGTCCTGGAATGGCACCGCACCGCTGGACGCGTCGTCCGGCGAGCAGCAACGGCATCGGTTGTCCCGTGCCGGTAATCGCAGGATCAACCGGACGCTGCACATCATGGGCGTCGTCCAGCTCCGTAATTCCACCGCCGGCCGCGTCTATTTCGATGGCAAGAAAGCTGCGGGCAAGACGTCGATGGAAGCGATGCGGGCCCTCAAACGACGCTTATCGAACGTCGTCTACGCCCGCATGCTCGCCGATCAGAAGCGACGTGAGGCGGCAGGTCCGGGAGGGCACTCGGGGACGACTCTGCGATCCAGCGTGACCGGCCTGACCCCGGACACCGGCCCTTTGGACAAGCCACAACCCGAACCTGCCGCCAGCCAGCCTACCCCCGTCAGAGCCACCCCTTGACATAAAGGGGAGCCATGAGAGTGCGTTGTGAGAGGTGCCCGCCGGCCCTTGCTGCGTAGTCGGCGAGTATCGAAATCGGTTGGTTGCGGGGAACGGGGGTACTAGCTTGGGCGTGTGAATCGTGAACCGGGGAAGACAGTCTCCACCGTGACCGTTCCGCTCGATGCCGAACTTCAGGTCGCTTACGACGCCTTCATGGCGGAAGAGCCGGAGTTGAAGCGGATGAGCCTCGAGATGTTGGCGGGGATCCGTGCGGAGGTCGACGCCGCGGTGGCCATGCTCGACGACTTCGGCCGCGGTGGGCGTTTCACCGTCTCCCAGCCTTCGGTGCCCGGTCCGGATGGCGACTCCGAGATCCCGCTGCTGATCTGCACGCCCGCCGGTGCGCCCGTGTCGCGGCCGGTGCTCTACTTCATGCATGGTGGTGGCTTCTTCTGCAACGATCACCGCACCGGGCTCGACCAGTTCCTCGACACGGCCGAGCGGTTCGGAGCCACCCTGATCTCGATCGGCTACCGGCTCGCGCCCGAGCACCGCTATCCCGCCCAGGTCGACGACGCCTACGCCGGTCTGCTGTGGGTCGTCGACCACGCGGACGAACTCGGTATCGACCCGAACCGCATCGTCGTCACCGGTCCCAGCGCCGGCGGTGGCCTGAGTGCTGCGCTGGCCCTGACCGTGCGCGACAAGGGCGGTCCTCGCCTGCTCGGCCAACTGTTGATGGCTCCCATGCTTGATGATCGCAACGACAGTGCTTCGGCCATGCAGATGGACGGGATCGAATTCTGGAACCGCAGCCACAACCTGTTCGGCTGGAGCTCGCTGCTGGGCGATCTCCAGGGCGGCACGGACGTACCGCAGTACGCCGCGCCCGCACGCGCCACAGACCTGGCCGGTCTGCCGCCCGCGTTCCTCGATGTCGGTTCTGCGGAGGGCCTGCGTGACGAGGTCATCGGCTACGCCGGCAGGATCTGGGAGGCGGGTGGTAGGGCCGAACTGCACGTGTGGCCCGGCGGATTCCACGCCTTCGATCGGGAGGTTCCCGACGCGCGGATCAGCAAGGCCGCTATCGCGGCGCGCCACAACTGGCTGGAACGCCTCCTCGCCACCGACTGACCATCTCGTTCGGCAGTAATCGGCAGGCGCGTTGATGTGAAGCCGTCACCGTGCGGTCGTCAAGGATGGCGAAGTCGCAGGCGGCTAGCTGTAATCTCTGCCGTCGGCCAGATCTCCGTCGTCAGCAGGGAGGCCGTCCGTCGTGGCAGTCGTCGAAGTCACATACGACAAGGGGGCCGATGCGGCCTACGTCTACTTCACCGAACCGCGGGAACGCCGGAGCGTGTTGCACGTGTACCCCGTGTGATCCGGTTGGGGTGGGCGGGATGATCAACCTGGACTTCGATGAAGGCGGACAGCTCGTCGGTGTCGAGGTGCTTGCAGCGAGTTCCAAGCTGCCTCGGTACCTGCTCGACGCGGCCGAGCGAATCGATGGCGAGGATCAGGAGCGCGGCTGAGCTGCCCGGCGCTGAGCACCTTCCCGTCGCCCGCTGTCGCAGCCATCGCATGGTGGCGAGGCGGGTCAGGCGCCTGGGACGAGATCGGTGGCCACTCGATCCTTCTGGCCTCCGAGGACTGGCTGGCGTCGGTACGGCGTAGATGACCTCCGCCTGCTATCAGCACGGGTGCTCATCGGACCCTGCGACCTTGGATGCGGCGGGCGGCGGCGAGCACGATCGGCGCCGCGAGCCAGCACAGGTACGCGCCGGTGCCCGTGATCAGGAACGAGAGGGGAACCGACACCCCGAAGACGGCTGCCAGGCAGATGCTGCGTACGAGGCTCTGGGCGAATTCCGGGGGCGTGACGTCCGTGCGGTACAGGTGCTCGCGCCGGATCTCGCGGATGATGAGCGCGAACGTCGTGGACGCGAGGACCTGGACGAGCGCGTAAAAACTGAACCGGGGCGGGAAAGCGCCCTCGGCGGTGAGCACTCGGGTGGCGAACGGCATCAGGACCTGCATGAACAGCCACGCCAGGGTGAGGCTGGTCAGGCGCGGGCTCAGCGAGCCGACGTAGCGGAAGATCTCGTGGTGGGCGCGCCAGTGGGCGGCGATCACCGTGAAGCTGAGCGCGAACGCCAGGTACTCCTTGCCGTGCGCCAGAGCCGAGCTCAGCACGGCGTCGGTGGTGTCGCCGGTGGGGACGGGCAGTTCCAGGGCGAGCAGGGTGAGCGCGATCGCGATCACCGCGTCGACGAACATGGTGAGCCGGTCGGCGGCGGCCGTTCGCGCGTCGCCGGTCTTGTCGTCAGGGTGGCGGCTGGGTTGGGTTTCCATGGTGGTCAGACGGTGACGGCCGGCGGGGGCGTGACGGCGGCCAGGCGCCGCGAGCGTACCGCCAGGATGATCATGACCGCCGGGATCAGCAGGTCGTTGACGAGGACGCCGCCGGTGTTGCCGGGGGCGTGGTCGCCGTTCGCGAACCATTGGTAGACGTGGCCGGCGAGGGCGCCCCACAGGAACATGCCGCCGCCGAGGCCGATGGTGATGCGCTCACGCGCCGATGCCGAAGCGGCGCGGAAGCCCATGATGGCCAGCCCGAGGTTGGCGAAGGCGATCTCGAACAGGAAAGGCGTGCGGGGAAAGCCGATCGCGGTGGCCATCACGTCCGGGAAGGCGAGGAACGCCACCGTCATCCAGAGGCTGCCGATGCCGAAGGCGCCGATGGCCCACCAGCGCTGCCAGATCTCCAGCCGCTCCCGGGCCGAGGTGACGTGGCGGGCTCGCACGTAGGCGCCGATGGCCGGGACCACGATCCAGACCAGGGGAAAGGCTGACTGGGCGACGTAACCGAAGTTGTCCATGCCGTGAATCTTGCATGGTTAACATTAACTAGTCAACACTCTGTTAGGCTGACCACGTGGACGAAGGACTCGCAGACTTGCTGCACCGCGTGGTCATGCTGCTGGGCGACGCGGCCCGGCGGCGCACCGACGGCCGGGACGGCCTGACCTACAGCCAGATACGGCTGCTCGGCACACTGGAGGACATCGAACCGGCGACGCAGCATCGCCTGGCGCAGGCGCTGTCGGTGTCGGACCCGGCGATCAGCCGGGCTCTGCGGTCCCTCGAGGCGGACGGCCTGGTGCAGGTCGTCGTCGACCCCGCCCACGCGCGGCGGCGACTGGTCACGCTCACCGAAACCGGCCGCAAAGCCTTCCACGTCAACGGGAAACCGCTCTACGACGAGTTCCGCGCCGGCCTCGTCGCCGCCGGGTTCCCCTACGAGCGCTACCTCGAAGACACCCTTCGGCTGGCCGAGCTCCTCGAATCCGACTGACGCCTCGGCGTGAAACCGTCGGGGCCGAGTCCGCCCTGGCGGGTTTGGCACCGGTGACCGGTGTGCCGGCAGCCTGGGTGTCGGCAGGCGAGCCGGTCTCGTAGCGGGGCGGCCGAGGAACGGAACGCGGCGTTCGTGTCCTCAGCCGGGGTTTCCCACGGCGCGCACCGCGCGGTCGTAGAGCTCGGCGAGGTCGAGCGCGCCGTCGGCGTTCGCCCAGATCTGGCCCGCGACGTCGAGGCAGGCGATGGCGCTGGCGACGATCGCGTCGGCCGCCGGGTCGGTCACGTCGTCGGCCGCGACGCCGAGCCGCAGCCGGATGTTCGGGACGAGCTGCTCCTGCCACTGGAGGTGCTTCTCGATGCTGCGCGCCCTCAGTGACGGGGTCTCGTACATCATCTTGGCGATCTTGAGCGCCACCTCGGACTGCATTCCTTCGCCGTCGACGCGCCAGAGCGCTTCGCGCAACGCCTCCCGGGGCGGCACCGACAAGGGGATGCTTTCCAGGATCTCGCGCACGAGCGCGCCTTGGTCCGCCAGGTCGCCGAGGACGATGTCCTCCTTCGTCCCGAAATAGCGGAAGAACGAACGCCGCGAGATGCCCGCGGTCGCCGCGATCTGATCGATCGTCGTCCCGTCGAACCCCTGCTCGAGGAACAAGTTCATGGCGACGCGCGTGATCTCCGCGTATGCCGCCTTGCGCGATCGGGTCCAGAGGTCGTCCTGCTTGGCCATGCCCGCGATCCTACACTGAGCGCCAGATTGACACTGAGTGTCAGGCGGACATACGGTGAAATGACCAGCCGGCCGATCACCCCCTTGGAGAACCGATGCCGCGACCGGACTACCGCAGCCAGACCGTCATCGTCACCGGGGCCAGTTCCGGCATCGGCGCCTCGTTCGCGCACGCCCTCGCCGCCCGGGGCGCGAACCTGATCCTGGTGGCGCGCCGGCTCGACCGCCTTCGAGAGCTGGCTTCGGAACTGGAGAGCAAGCACCGGGTCGCCGCGATGGCGATCGCGCTCGACCTCACCTCGCCCGCCGTCGGCGCCGAGCTGAAAGCGGCGGTGGCCGGCGCCGGTCTCACGGCGACCAGCCTGATCAACAACGCCGGGTTCGGCACATTCGGCGAGTTCGCCGGCGAAGACCCGGTCCGCCTGACCCAGGAGATCGCGGTGGACGTCGCCGCCCCGGTGCAGCTGAGCTCCGCGTTTCTCCCGGACATCGTTGCGGCGCAAGGTTTCCTGATCAACGTCGCCAGCATGGCCGCCTACACGCCGACCCCGCGGATGGCCGTCTACGGCGCGACGAAGGCGTTCGTCCTCAGCTTCACCGAATCCCTCTGGGCCGAGCTGCGCGGCAGCGGGGTCACCGCGTTCGCGCTGTCCCCGGGGGCGACGAGCACCGAGTTCAACGCCGTCGTCGGCACCGACGACGCCACCGCGGGAGCCAAGGCGCGCACCCCCGAGGACGTCGTCGCCACCGCGCTGTCCCACCTCGAGAGCCGCAACCCCGGCCCGAGCGTCATCGACGGCCGATCGAACCGCCTGGGCGCGAGCATCGGCCGCCTGGTGCCCCGGCGGGCGAGCGTCACCATGATGCACCGGCTGACCGACCCGGCCCGCCGGGGCGGCGCGAAGAAGCGGGCAAGCGCTTAACCGTCGGACCGGGGCGGTGTGGTCAGCAGGGCTGTGATGCCGTCGACGAGGATCTCGCCGGTCTCGGCCCAGCCGGGGATGCCGGAGGAGTCTCCCGCGGCGGCCAGTTCGGCCTCCCGTTCGGCGCAGGTGTGGACGATCGCGTGCCGGGCCATCGCCGAGCGGGTGAGGATCGCGGGATCCGTGGCGTCGCCGGCGTGGGCGGCGACCGCGCGCATCGCGCGCTGCATCACGGGTGTCGAGGTGGTCACCGCCATCGCCGGCGCGCGCAGGACCGGATCGCTGACGACGTGGGCGGCGAAGCGGGCGTAGTAGCTCGGGACGCCGAGGTCGGCGAGGTGCAGGGTAGTGGGCAGCACCAGCGCGGCCACGTGGTCACGCAGCCGCGTCGAACCCTCGGCCGCGGCCACCATCGTGGCCCGGATGCGGTCCATCGCTTCGCCGTGTTCGCGCAGCACCGCGAGGATCACCTCCGCCATCGTGCCGACGTGGTAGGCGACCGCGGAGTTGTTGGCCTGTCCGGCTTCCTGGCCCAGGCGCCGGCTCGACACCTGCGCGACGCCGTCCTCGGCGATCAGCCGTTCCGCCGTCGCCAGCAGCCGCGCCCGGGTGGCCGCCGACCTCCCGCCCGTCACCACCGCACCAGGACCCGGTCGATGCCGCCGACGATCAGGCCCTGCCGGGCGCGCAGATCCGCGGCGTCCTCGACGAGTTCGAGGGTGGGCAGGCGGCGCAGCAGCACTTCCAGGACGGTCTGCAGCTCGACTCGCGCGAGTTGCTGGCCGACGCACGAGTGCGGCCCGGCACCGAAGGCCAGGTGCGGGTTGGGCCGGCGGGCGAGGTCCATGTCGCCGGCGCCGTCGAACGCGTCGGTGTCGCGGTTGCCCGAGGCCATGCTGCACACCACGGTCGTGCCGCGCGGCAGGACGGTGCCGCCGATCACGGTCTCTTCGGAGACGTAGCGCGGCATCCCGAACCCGGGGTTGGCGTCGAACCGCAGCGCCTCCTCGACGGCCGAGGGCACCAGGGACGGGTCGGCCGGCAGCCGCTCCCAGCGGTGCTCGCGGTCCGCCAGCAGCATCGCGACCATCTTGCCGATCATGGTGGCGGTGGTCTCGTGGCCGGCGATGAGCAGGCCCTGCCCGGTCATGACCAGCTCGGCCGCGGTCATGTCGGCGGCGAGGTCGCTCAGCAGGTCGTCACCGGGCGCGGACAGCTTGGCGGCGACCAGCTCCGTCATGTACTGGTGGAACTCCCGGCCCGACCGGTCGATCTCGTCCTGGGTGAACCGGGTCATGTTCAGCATCGTGTCGGACCAGTGCGCGAACCGGCCCCGGTCTTCCCTCGGGACGCCGAGCAGGTCGCAGATCACGAACACCGGCAGCGGGAATCCCAGCGCGGGGCCGATGTCGGCGGGCGCACCGGCTTCGACCATGTCCGTGATCAGCTGTTCGGCCAGTTCCGTCATGCCCGGCCGCAGCGCCTGCACCCGCTTGACGGTGAACGCTTTCCCGACGAGTCGCCGCCAGCGCCGGTGCCCGGGACCGCCGAGCATCGACGCCGCCGGCTCGTCCGTGGCCACTTCGGTGCCGGTCGACGCCGAGGGCCGGCTGAACACCCCGCCGTCGTCGCTGTCGGAGACTCGGGAGGCGTCGTCGGCGTCGAGCTGACGGCTGAACCGGGGGTCCGAAAGCATCGTCCGGACGTCGTCGTAACGGGTCAGCAGCAGCGCTTCGTCACCGCTGGCGAGTTCGATGCGTGCCACCGGGCACCGCGCCCGCAGCCGGGCCCATTCCGGCGGCGGCTGCAGCGCGGTGGGGTTCGGGAACGGGTAGGGCGGCAGTCCGGCCTGGTCGTCACCTGCGTGCGCGCTGTCGGTGGACATGCCCGCAGCCTAGATAAGTCAGCTGTCTTAATCAAGACGGCTGACTTATTTCCGGACGCGCCGAGGACGCTCTCGACCGCGGGTGAGGCGTGACGGCACCGAAGGCCTTCGGGGGACGCTTTGCCGGGCGAGCGCTACGCCACCATCGCGAAGCTGGCGTAGTACTCACCCGAGGGATCGCGGGTGCCGCTGCGGTCCGGGTTGACTTCGGCCCCGACCCAGCCTTGGAAGGCTCCCGAATCGTCGATCACCTGGAGCAGCGGTCGCACGTGGCTGTTGAGCAGGTAACACCCGTCGTAGGACAGGCATTCGCACCAGAATTCATAGCTGTTGCGCCGCCCGCCCAGGTCGCCGGTCAGGTAGTAGAACCGGCGGTTGCCGCTGTCGGCGAGCTTCTGCACGCACGCGGCGTAGCCGGGGGCACTCGGAAGGCCACAGCAGGAAGCCTCGTCGCAGTGCGCGTTGTACTGCACGAACCCGAGGCACGAGCCGTCCGTGCAGGCGTTCCAGTCGGGGCCGACGGTGAAGCTCCCGCTGCCCGCCGCACCCCGGGGCGAGTCGGTGATCGTGCTGCCGTGCCAGCTGTGGGCCTCGTAGAGGTACGCCCGTTTCGTGGCGCGGACGGCGCTCATCGGGGCCTTGGTGGTCTGTGCCAGGGAGGCGTTGCTGCCGTAGCCGAACCCGCCGGTGATCGAGTACGTGTCGTTCACCAGCTGCAGCCGGCCGAGTCCCGGGTGCAGCTCGGACACCGCCCAGGTCTCGCCGAGGTTCACCGTGGTCGTGGCGCCGTTGACGGTGCTGCTGGTCCAGGTGATCGCCACCCGGCCGGACGTGGCGTCGTAATCGTAGGTCCCGGTGAAATGGCCGTTCGGGTCACCGGTGAAACCCGGCGCGGTCTTGATCGCGCAATTGTTGCGCGGATTGGTGCCCGGTTGCCACTGGCCGCAGAAGTACACGTCCCCGCTGTTGACCGGCACCGGGTTGTCGCGTTGGCTCCAGGTCCAGAAGTTGTGCTGGACGACGTTGCTGGCCGGGTCGAACACCAGGTAGCCCAGCCGCAGGTAGTTGTTGCCGACCGCATTCGTGAACCCGGCGACGCTGACGACCCAGTTCTGCTTGCCGAGCGGCGCCGACGCGGCCTGCGCGGCGGACGCGCCGAGTGCGAGCGCCGAGGCGAGCAGGGACAGGACTACGGCTCCGTACGTGGCCAAGCGGCGCATTACCCCCATTTGCATGGATGTATTTTAACGCGGAACTCACGTTGTGTCCGGTTCCATCAGGGTGAAATGAAGGAAACCATTCGGCGCGGACCGACAGCCCGGAAAATTCCCAGGCCAGGCGAACTTTTCGGGGGAGTGGGGGAGCGACGCCGAAGCCGGTTTCGGTTACTGGCCGTAAGAGAAGCGAAGATCCGCGAACAGCAGCTGGTTGAGCCGGCGCCGAAGGTGGCCGGTCTTGCTCTGGTCGGGGGCCTCGCCGGACGCGAGCAAGGTGAACTTCAGCAAGGTCCCTCCGTCGGCCGCGGTGGTCAGCGCGAACTGTATTCGATCATCGGGCCGGCTCGGCCACAGCGACGACCACACGGCGTGACCGGGCTTCTCCGCGGCCAGGACTCGGGGATCGACTTCGTCGTCGAGCAAGTGGAGCCACTGCCGGGTTCCCGGCCGGCGAGGCTCCACGAGTGAGTCCCAGACGACGGACGGAGGTGCCGGCAGTGTGCGCGCCCGCGAACCGATTTCGATCACCTGGGCAGGGTAGGTCGAGCTACCGCCGTGTGCACCCGAGATTCGGCGTGACCCTGCCTGCCGATCAGCTGCGGTCGTGGAGGGTGATCCGGTAGCCGTCGGGGTCGGCGAAGGTGAATGTCCGGCCGAAGGGGCCGTCGATCGGGGCCGACACGATGGTGTGACCGTCCGCGGCGAGAGCGTCGTGGATGGCCTGGACGTCGGTGGCGTGGAGCCAGATCGCGGCACCGATGCCGGGCTGGTCGACGGAGGCGAGGTCGGTGCCGGGAAGGACGTCGCGCAGGGCGAACGCGATCGGCTTCGTCTCGAAGACGACCGCGTGCGGCGGTCCGGCCGGCGAGCGGACGAGGCCGAGGTACCGCTCGTAGAACGCCTGTGACGCGTTGAGGTCGCTCGCTTGGAGGGAGATGAAGTCGGGGCCGGTGGCGGGCATGCTGCTCCTTCGTTGTGTGTCAGTCTTCTGACATGGGTCACTGTATGTCAGAATGCTGACATGAGTCAAGACGGTGCCGGCGTCGACCTGGAGACGTCACTGGGCTACCTGCTGAAAGAGGCGTCGAGCGTCCTGCGCGCAGCCATGGAGGAGGTGCTGCGGCCGCTCGGCATGAGCGTGACGCACTACTCCTGCCTCGAGCTGCTGGCTCAACGTCCGGGCTTGTCGAACTCCGAACTCGCGCGGGGCGCGTTCGTGACCCGGCAGTCGATGAACGTGCTGCTGCAGGCCCTGGAACGCGAGGGTCACGTGACCCGGCCCGCGGCGGCGCCCGTCGGGAAGGTGCTCCCCGCGCGACTCACGCCTCGCGGCCGGCGGAGCCTGGAGAAGGCGACCGTGGCGGTCCGGTCGGTCGAGGTGAGGATGCTGGCCGGGATGACCGAGGCCGAGCAGGCAGGCGCGTTCCGGATCCTGCGGAGCATGATCCGTTCCCTGCGCGACGACGGCGCCTAGCCCGACGGGACGCGCTTGCGTTCAGCCGGAACTCAGGCGTCGACCCGGCCGGTGAGGAAGTCGGTGACCGTGCGCGGTTCGCGGCCCAGGAGTTCGGCCAGCAACGGGTCGGTGTCGGCGAAGTGGCCACGCCGCGCGGCGTGGAAGAACTTCAGCAGCATGGCCGCCATCGGCTCGGGTGTGCCGGCGGCGATCCGGTCGGCCAGCCACTGGTCGTCCTCGACGACGACCCGGGTGATCTCGCGGCCGGTGAGCTCGGTCGCGGCGGTGGCGATGTCGTCGAAGGTGACGGCGCGGCGCGCGGTGAGCGTGACGGGGCCGTCGAAGGGACGTTGTCCGGTAAGGAGGATCGCGGCCCCTTCGGCTGCGTCGGCGCGGTCGGTCCAGGACGCCGGGCCGTCGGCCGGCGCGGCGATGACGCCGGTCTGACGCCACGGACCGAGCAGCCAGTCGAGGCTGTGCGCGTAGAACCCGTTGCGCAGAGCGGTCCAGGCGACCCCCGACTTCGCGAGCAGCGCTTCGGTGGCGGCGTGCTCGTGCGCCGGGGCGAACGGGCTGTCGGCGCGGGTGTTCTGGTGACTGGTGTACAGGATGCGCCGGGCGCCCGCGGCGACCGCGGCCTCGATCGCGGTGCGGTGCAAGCCGATTCCGTCGCCGGCGGGATCGTTCTGGGAGACCAGCAGCACGCGCTCGGCCCCCTCGAACGAGTCACACAGTGCGGCCGGGTCGTCGTAGGAGCCGCGCCGCACGCGCACACCACGATCGGCGAAACGCCGCGCCTTGGCGACATCGCGGACGCTGACGCCGATCCGGACCGCGGGGACGCGCTCGAGCAGGTGCTCGACGGCGGCGCCGCCCAGGGCGCCGGTCGCGCCGGTGATGACGATCATGATCATGGCCTCCGTCGTATCGGGGATCGTTATTCAGCGGCATTCACCGGCGCCGGAGCAGCGGCAACAGGATGTCGTCGACGATGTGCTCGACGAAGCTCCGGTCGCTGGGCTCCCCGACGACCACGAGGCGGTGCACGATGAGCGCCGGAACGATTTCGGCGAACAGTCCGGCCGCTCCGGGGACGAGGTGTTCGCCTCGCGCGCCGCCGAACGGCTGCTCGGTCATCGCCGCTTCGTCGCGTCGCAGGATCCGCCGCATGTGCGCCGCCAGGTCCGGATCGCTGCGCATGCCGGCGAACAGGGCGCCGAGCAACCCGACCTCCTGCTCGGCGATCTGCTCGGCCAGCCACCCCACGGTCTGCAGCAGGGCCTGCCGCAGATCACGGGTCCCGGTCGCGGGCGGCACGCTGCCCGCGCGGTGCTCGACGGCCGCGGCCACCAGCGCGGCCTTGCCGGCGTAGCGCCGGTAGACGGTGGGTTTGCCCACGCCGGCTTCGGCCGCGACCGACTCGATGGACAGCTGGTCGTAGCCGACCTCGACCAGCAGTCTCAGGGTCGCGTCGAGGATCGCCAGGTCGCGGCCGGTGTCACGCGGCCGGCCCCGGGCCGGCTGCGCGTCGCGGGCACTGGGCACGGCCACCTCCTAGTTACGAAACGAAACGGGCACGTAATCAAACGTAGCCCTGCGTGCGCCGGAGGGCAACCTCGGCCCGGCCACCCCGCTGCTCCGTCCAGGTCGATCCCGGCGTCGACCCGCGAGGCGGCGAGCATGTCCGAATCAGGTGATATCATCGGATTGACCGAACAGCTCGGTTTCCGCGAAAACTCGGCCAGTCGAATATCCTGCCCGGCGAATTCCACCGATCTTCGATCGACCCCGGCGAAAGCCGTCGATTCCCGACGCCTTCGCACAGCTCCGCCATTGCTCCGATCGCACGTCCGGCGTGACCTCGCCGGCCGCTGTCCGCGCGAACGCGCGTGGACCGATGTGGAGGGGAATGCCCATGAGCGACCTGATTCTGGCCCAAGCCGCCACCATCAACCCCGGCCTCGCCGCCATCGGCTACGGACTGAGCTCGATCGGCCCGGGAATCGGTGTGGGCCTGATCTTCGCCGCTGTCATCAATGGCACCGCTCGTCAGCCGGAAGCGCGGAGCAAACTGCAGACCATCGGTTACTCGACCTTCGTGCTGACCGAGGTGCTCGCCCTGATCGGCGTTGTCGTTTATTTCATCGCGTCCACTTCTTAGGTGCGGGTGGCAGCCGCGGTCACCGCGCGGCGTGTGGTGCGAACGCCCCACAGCAGGGTGCCCGCAACCGCGTTAGCGTGCGGGGCAGTGAATCGTCGACAATCCGTGGGGTCACGGGTTTCACCTTCCCTGCTTGAAAGGTGTTCCTGTCATGCGCCTTCGTCTGGTACTGCCCCTGCTCGCCCTGGTGGCCGGACTCGGTTCGGCGGTGGCTGCTCCGGCGGCTGCCGATCCGGGACCGATGACGGCCGGGAGCACGGCCGACGCCTGTTACTCCTGGGGCCGCACCCTGTCGCAGGGGGCGTCCGGGGACGACGTCCGGCAACTGCAGATCCGGGTCGCCGGTTACCCGGGTTATGGCGGGGTCCTGGCCCTCGACGGCCAGTTCGGCGCGGGCACCAAGGCCGCGGTCACCCGGTTCCAGCAGGCCTACGGGCTCGGCGCGGACGGCATCGCCGGGCCCGCGACGTTCGCGAAGATCTACCAGCTGCAGGACGACGACTGCACGCCGGTCAACTTCGGCTACGCGGAACTGAACAGGTGCAACGCGGACTGGTCGGGCGGCAACGTCCCCGCCGCGACCGCGAAGGCCAACGCGCTGGTGTCGATGTGGAAGCTGCAGGCGATGCGGCACGCGATGGGGGACCGCCCGATCGTGGTCAACGGCGGCTTCCGCAGCATCGCCTGCAACAACGCGGTCGGCGGAGCGGCGGCCAGCCGGCACCTCTACGGGGACGCGGTCGACCTCGGCGCGGGGGCCCAGGGCTTCTGCGGACTGGCGCTGCAGGCCCGCAACCACGGCTTCAGCGAGATCCTCGGGCCGGGATACCCGGGCCACAGCGACCACACGCACGTGGCGCACCGATCGAGCCGGTTCTGGTCGGCGTCGTCCTGCGGTATCTGACCCCCGCCGATACCCGGGGCGTGCGGAGCTGATGCCAAGTCCGTGAAGGCCTCCTTGAGGGACTCAGAGTCCCTCAAGGAGGCCTTCACGGACTTGCGCGCCCGGGTGCGGGAGAGCGGCTGGGAGCCCCGCGACGTCGCCGTGTCGGGGCAGCCGGCCGCGCAGGGTCGGAGAATCGGTTGACCGCGGCCGTGAAGTCCGTGCTGGGCAGGGTTCCGTTGCGCGGGGCGGTGACCAGTGCGTCGGTGACGGTGACGCCGGAGAAACCGTTGCGCTGCCGCAGCTCCCGCCGGGTGACCGCGGGGGAGAGTCCGGCCGGGCGCGTGGCGTCGAGTACCGGCTCACCCGGCCCAGTGCCGCGACAGTGCAGCTCGCGCCGCTCGACGTGTACCCCGCGCTGCCGGAAACCCTCCGGATGTTTACGAGCGGCGGCGGCTTACCGGCCTTGGAGGACAGCCGCTGGCCTCGTCGGCCGCCGAACCGGCGGGGCCGAGCGCCACTGAAGGCCGGGCCGCGGCGATCAGGGGGTGGCGGTCAGGGCGCGCAGCTGGTCGAACGATCGGCGGATGGCGTCGCGCAGTTCGAGGTCGTCGGCGTCGGCCCAGTGCTGGAAGGCGACCCGGTACACCGCCGCGCCGGTCTCGGCGGCCAGCGTCGCTTCCGTGTCGCCGATGCCTCGCCGCCGGAGGCCGTCGGCGAGTGCGGTGGTCATCTCGGCGAGCTTGATCAGCTCACGTTCGCGCAGCTCGGCGTGGGCCATGATCACCGCGTGCCGCGTCAGCACGAGCTCGCGGTCTTGGCCGATCAGGCCGGCCACGGCGTCGAGTGCGGCCGCGACGACCTCCAGTGTCGACGCCGTCGCGGGCGCCGCGTCCAGGGCGGCCAGTGACGCCTCCGTCAGCTCGGCGGCTCCGTCGAAGAGGACCTCGCGCTTGTCGGCGAAGTGGCGGAAGAAGGTGCGGGCGGTCACGCCGGCCCGTTCGGCGATGTCGGCGACCATGGTCTGCTCGAAGCCGTGTTCGAGGTACAAGGCCAGCGCGGCCTCGCGCAGGCGGCCGCCGGCTCCCGGCTCCCATCGTCCCATGCCTCGAGTTTAAAGCCGCCGCTCACCGATCACTGATGTCATGGAGTGACATCACCGTGCTAGAGTGATGTCACTCGATGACATCAGTGCGTGAGAGGACTTCGCCATGACGGCACAGCGCATCC
This sequence comes from Amycolatopsis sp. NBC_00355, assembly GCF_036104975.1. Lineage (GTDB taxonomy): Bacteria > Actinomycetota > Actinomycetes > Mycobacteriales > Pseudonocardiaceae > Amycolatopsis. The sequence continues at coordinate 569,923 of NZ_CP107982.1, forward strand.
AGTACCACCGGTACGGCGGCCCGGAAGTGTTGCGGCTGGAGGACTTCGAGCCGGCGCGGCCCGGGTCCGGCGAGGTCCTGGTCCGCGTGAAGGCGGCGGCCGCGAACCCGATGGACTGGAAGATCCGCGGCGGGGAGATGAAGGTGCTGACCGGCCGGAAGTTCCCGCGCGGTCTGGGGCACGACTTCGCGGGTGTCGTGGCGGCGGTCGGTGACGGCGTCAGCCGGCTCGAGGTCGGTGACGAGGTGCTCGGCGGGGCGAGCATCAAGGCGGCCGGGGCGTTCGCCGAGATGGTCGTCGCCGACGAGAAGGCCGTCGTGAAGAAACCCGCGAACCTCTCGTGGGAGGAAGCCGCCGCGCTCCCGATCGTCGGGCTCACCGCTTTTCAAGCCATGGTCGGCAAAAGCGAGCTGCGCGCCGGGCAGGCCGTGTTCGTCCACGGCTGCCTCGGCGGAGTCGGCCGGTCGGCCGCGCAGCTCGCGATGGCGCGCGGCGCGTCCGTGGCCGGCAGTTGCCGCGCCACCGCGACGCAGGAAGCGCGCGACCTCGGCGTCAGCCCGATCGTCGAATTCGACTTCGACGCGGCGAACCTCGCCGGGCGCTTCGACGTCGTCTTCGACACCGCCGGCACGCTGCCGGGCAAAGCGGCGCTGGCGTTGCTCAAGCCCGGCGGTCGCATTCTCGACATCAACCCCACGCCGGCGAAGTTCGTGCGAAGTGCCTTGCCGGGGCCGTATCGGCTGCTGGTCGCGAAAGTCGCCGCGGCGGACCTCGACGCGGTCGCCCAGGCGGCGGCCGGCGGCGTGCTGCGACTGCCGATCGCCCGCACCGTGCCGCTCGCCAAGGCGATCGCGGCGCTCACGGAGCTCGAAGTCGACCGCACGCCCAAGGGCGGCAAGCTCGTCATCACGACCGATTGAGGGGAGTCCCGTGACCAAGCTCAGTCTCAAGAGGACTCCGGTCGGTCGGGGCCTCATTTCGTTGACCGCGTTGGCGACCATGGTGGGCCCCTACGTCTTCGACTGGAACGAAACCCACATCCGCAATCCGAAATGGCCGCCGCACGCCAAGTTCCACAACGCCCAGACCATGAGCATGGGCGCCGCGCTGTCCCTGGCGACGCTGTACCACTTGTGGAAACCGGGCCGCTCGCGGGCGTCATTGGACAGTGCGACGATCACCGCGAGCCTGTACTGGTTCACCCAGCTCTCCGCCGGGCTCTACCCGGGAACGGCGAGCGTCGACCCGCCCGGCGAAGACGATTGGCCGCAGCTGAAGTTCGCCTTGCCCATCCTCGGGACGATCCTTGTCGGCTACCTGACCGAACGCCGCCGGATCACCCGGAACTGATGCCACGGTAAATGGGTGGCCGCCGGCATCGGTGATGGCGCATCCTGCGGTGGAGCTACTACTGGGCGAGGGAGGCAGGCCGTGATGGCGACCATGAAGGCGAACCAGGCCTGTCATCCGGTCCGGGGAGGCGCGCCGGAGCGCGGGTGATCCTCGCACGATCACCGGGGAGGGTTCGACCCCCTCGTCTTCCACCGTGACCGAAGGCGAAGGAGACGAGGCCCCAGGCTGTGGCCCTGGGTTCAGCCGGTGCGAGTCCGGCCGGTCACTCCACCCCGCGCGTGGCCCGGCGGCCACCTGGGACCCATAACCCCGGGATGCCTGGCTCGACACCAGGACGCGCGACTCCCGGCCCGCTTCACGACGGTCGTGCGACGGCCTGCAACGCCGTTCGACTCCGGGTTCGACTCCCGGGCGGGTCTCGATGTCCGCTCAGCGCAGCAGCGTGCCGAACGCGAGGGTGAAGAACGCGGCGAAGGACGAGCCGTCCTTCGCCGCGCGTTCGCCCACGATGGCGCCTTCCCACGCGTTGACCAGGAAGCGGGCCAGCACCTCCGGGTCGTGGGCCGAGGTGACCGAACCGTCCGCCTGTGCTTCGCGGATCGCGCCCGCCACGGCCGCCGACCAGGTCGCGAAGCTCGTCACCAGGCCGTCGCGGATGGCGGGGCTGTGGTCGGCCGCTTCGTTGCTGAAGTTGCCGAACACGCACCCGCGCTCGTAGCCGTACTTCTCGATGTCGCTCGCCAGGAAGTCGAAGTGGGCGCGCAGCCTGGCCAGCGGGGCGACGTCCGCCTTGGCCAGGTCCGGCACGCGCCGGGTGGCGCCGTAGCGCTCCATGACGACCAGCGCGAGCGCTTCCTTGCTCTCGAAATGGTTGTAGAACGACCCCTTGGGCACGCCCGCGCTGTCGGTGATCAGCTTGACGCCGCACGCGTTGTAACCGTGCCGGTGGAACTGCTCGTACGCGGCGTCCACGATCTGTTCCCGCACACTGGCCCGGGCCATCGGGGTCTCCTCCCGTGCAATATGGGCGGTCGTCTACGTCCGGTCAAATGTTAGCCCGCCACCAGCCGGTGATCACGCGGGCGTAGTCGGCCGCGGCTTCCTCCCAGGTGAAGTGACCCGCGTCGAGGACGTCGAGCTTGCTGTGGGGGAGCCGCTCGTGCAGGTACTCGGCGTTGGCCACCGGTACGACCGGGTCCTTGCCGCCGGCGATGATCTGGACCGGCGTTTCGATGCCGGGCAGGAGGTCGCCGAGGATCGGCAGTTCGGTCGGGTACGCCCGGACGTAGGGCATCTGGTCGGCGAACCGCTGACCCCGGTAGGCGGCCAGGTAGTCCTCGCGCACGACGTCGGGCAGCTCGTAACCCTCGATGGTGCCGAGCGCGAACCGCACGATGTCCTTGGGTCCCATGGCCCGGTACGGCGCCAGGTCCTCGGCCCGCACCCACTCGTCCAGTACGCCGCCGAGGTTCAGCGGGACCGACGCCCCGCCGCTGCCGACGGTCACCGTGGCGAACCGGCCCGGGTGCCGGGCCGCGGCGAACAAGGCCGCGCTGGTGCCGACGTCCGGCCCCACGACGTGCGGCTTCGCCAGGCCCAGCTCGTCGGCGATGCGCACGACGAACTCACCCATCGCCTGCGGTGCGAGCAGGTCCTCCCGCAGCTCGGAGTGCCCGAACCCGGGCAGGTCCACGGCGACCAGGCGGGCGTGCTCCGCCAGTCGCGACCAGCTCGCGTCGAAGGCGTGCAGGCTTTCCGGCCACGGGCTCAGCAGCAGCGCCTCGGCTTCGTGTGGCCCGTCGCTCTCGGCGTACCGGACCGACAGGCCGTCGACGCGGCGGAACCGGGGCTTGATCTCGCTCATGTCCTCGTCCTCTCTTCGCTCGATTCAATATGACCGGTCGTCTTAGAATCGTCAAGGGGAGTGCCGCAGGGCACAACGGGCGGGTCAGCCTTGGCCGTACTTGTCGCCGATGTCCTCGATCTCGGGCAGGCCGACCAGCTCGGCGAAGTCCGTCAGCCCGGGCAGGTCCCGGACGGCGTTGACCGGAGTGCCGTCCTGCGCGATGCGAGCGAGCACGGACCGCATCGCCTCGGTGGCCGCCAGCAGTGTCGAGATCGGACAGATCACCAGCCGGAAACCCAGCTCCCGCAAGCGATCCCGGCCCAGCGGCGGCGTCTTGCCACCCTCGGCCCAGTTGAACAGCAACGGCACGTCGCGGAAGGTGTCGGCGACCCGTTCGATCTCGGCCTCGGACTGCAGCGCCTCGACGAAGAGCATGTCGGCGCCGGCGTCGGAGTACCGGCGGGCGCGGTCGATCGCGGCGTCGAGGCCTTCGACGGCGCGGGCGTCGGTGCGCGCGATCAGCACGAAGTCCGGGTTGTACCGCGCGTCGACCGCCGCCCGGATCCGGTCGGTCATCGTCTCGGCGGGCACGACGCGCTTGCCTTCCAGGTGCCCGCAGCGCTTCGGCGCGACCTGGTCCTCCAGGTGGATCGCGGCGACGCCGGCGGCCTCGTACTCGCGGACCGTGCGGATCACGTTGAGGGCGTTGCCGTAGCCGGTGTCGGCGTCGGCGATCACCGGCACCTCGACCACCGACCGGATCCGGCTCGCCGCCTGGACCATCTCGGTCATCGTCAGCAGGCCGACGTCCGGCCGGCCGAGCAGCGACGCCGTCGTGCCGAACCCGGTCATGTAGACGGCGGGGAACCCGGCCGCCTCGACCAGCCGCGCGCTCAGCGCGTCATACGCTCCGGGCGCGACGACGATCTCCTCGCCGGCCAGCAGGTCCCGCAGTCGCGCCGGCCCGGAAATCCGTGGTCCCAGCAGATCGGCCACTCCGGCCACCTCCTCGTTTCCTGACGCTCAGGTGTAGCAGACGGCGGCCTCGTGGAAGCGCACCGCCGCCGGGCCACTCAAGGATGACTGCACCGCTGAACCGCTCTGGACCGGTCGAAACCGAGAGCCACCATGCCCATGATCGACGTGTACGCCCGCCGCCGGACTGCTGGCCTGGACACTGTCACGGTTGGACGCCCACGTCCGGCGGAACCTGCGGGACCCGGTGACCGTGGACCAGCTCGCGGCGGTGGCCGGGTTCAGCCACTCGCAGCACCTGAGCACGGCGTTCCGCCGGGCGCGCGGCAGCAGCCCGTCGCAGTACCGCGCCGCCCGGTAGTCCGCTGTGGACGGTCAGCCGATCGACGGGATGAAGGTGGGTGCATTCCGGGCCGGGGCGGCCTTCTCGAACGCCGCCGCCAGCGCGAGGATCCGCGCGTCCGCCCAGCGTCCGGCGAAGAACGAGACGCCGATCGGGAGCGGGCCCGCGAAGCCGGCCGGGACCGAGACGTTCGGGTAGCCCGAGACGGCCGCCGGGGTCGAGGAACCCAGGACGAACGCGTCACCGGTGCCGTAGGTCGTCTTCCACGCCGGGCTGTTGGTCGGCGCCACGATGGCGTCCAAGTGGTGCGCCGCCAGGGTTTCGTCGATCGAGCGGCGCGCCAGCGACGTGGCCGTGGTGCGCTGGGCGCGGTAGGTGGGGTCGGTCGGGGCCGGCGCGGCCGCCGCCTGCTCGAACAGCTCCTGGCCGAACTTCGAGAGCTCGACCGGATCTTTCTTGTTGAACGCGATCAGCTCGTTCAGGTTCGCGGGGTGGCCCGGCCGGTGGGTGAGGTAGGCGTTGACGTCGCGCTTGAACTCGGTGAGCAGGGCCGGGGACTCGGCGGCGCCGATCTCATCCTGGTAGGGCAGGTCGACCTCGACGACGGTCGCGCCGCGGGACGTCAGCGTGCGGACGGCGTCCTGGACGACCCGGTCGACGTCCGCGTCCTGGCCGGCCTTCCGCCAGACGCCGATCCTCGCGCCGCGCAGGGCGCCGGGGCGCAGCAGGGCCGCGTAGTCCTTCGGCTGGCCCGCGGGGATCGCGGCCGTCGCGGGGTCGGCGGCGTCGCGTCCTTGCAGGACGGACAGCGTGATGGCCGTGTCGACGACGTGGCGCGCCAGCGGCCCGGCGGTGTCCTGCTCGGCCGAGATCGGCACGACGCCGGTGCGGCTGACCAGGCCCAGTGTCGGCTTCTCGCCGACGACGTCGTTGGCGCCGGCCGGGCAGACGATCGAACCGTCGGTCTCGGTGCCGATCGCCACCTGCGCCAGGCTCGCCGCCACCGCGGCGCCGGAGCCCGAGGAGGAGCCGCACGGGTTGCGGTCGAGGACGTACGGGTTGTTCGTCTGGCCGCCGATCCCGGACCAGCCCGACGTCGCGTTCGTGGAGCGGTAGTTGGCCCATTCGGAGAGGTTGGTCTTGCCGAGGATCACCGCGCCGCCGCGCTGGAGCCGGTCCACGAGGGCGGCGTCGGCCGCCGGCCGGCTGCGCGGCAGGGCGCGTGAACCCGCGGTGGCGGGCAGCGTCCGGGTGTCGATGTTGTCCTTGAGCAGCACCGGGATCCCGTCGAGCTGCCCGAGTGTGTGACCGCTGCGGCGGCGCGCGTCGCTGGCGGCGGCCGCGCGCAACGCCGTCGGGTCGACGGCGACGACGGAGTGGATCTTGCCGTCCAGCGCGTCGATCCGGCGGAGGTAGGCGGTCGTCAGTGCCACGGCGCTCAGCCGGCCGTGGTCCATCCGCTGCTGGAGCTCGGGGATGGTGGCCGCGTCCAGGTCGAAGCCCAGAGACGGGCCGGCCTGAGCGGGAGCGGCGGCGGCCAGTGCGGGCACCGGGGCCGCGACGAGGCCGGCGAGGGCGAGGAGCACGACGGTCGAGCGCAGTCGGATCACGGCGTACATGTGACTCCTGAACGCGGCGGGGGTCAAGCCGCCATTCGTCGGCCCGGGTGCGATCATGGGTGTCCTGGGAGGACACTCATGACCGCTCGCGAAGCCCTGATCACCGTGGCCGCGTTGCTGGCGCCGGACGTGCCGCAGGTGCGTGAGCTCGCCGCGGCCGCGCACGACGATCCCGACGCCTACCTGCGGGAACACGCCGACCGCCTCGACGAGCGCGGCATCGACGAACCGCTGCCCGAACTCGCCTGGATCGCTCTCGTGGACGCGCTCGCCGACCACGGGCTGCTGGCCGAAGTGGACTGGAAGGAAGCGCCGGACGAGATCGTCGGCCGGTTGCGGGCGTTGCGGTCCGCACCGGCCGGGGACAGCGCTTGGGCGTCGCTCGCCGATGCGGACCTGCCGACGTTCGAGTTCCTCGAGCTGGCGGGCGGGCAGCTGGCGGCCACGGGCACCGTGCTCGCCGTCCTGGACATCGAATCCGACTGCTACCCGCTGGTGCTCCTGCCGCACGCCCGGGCCGCCGACCTCCCCGGCCTCGCCGCGGCGGCGGGCTTCAAAGCCGGGGTACTCCCGGCCTAGCGTCGCGTGGTGGCCGTTGCGGTGCGTCGCCGGGCCCGTCCGTCAGCCGCCATGCCGACCGGAGTGGCCAACACGGCTAGACCGGTTCCGCGGTCTCCTTGGCGGGTGCCTTGTGGGCGGCCGCGTAGTGCGCGGTGCCGATCGCGCCGGCGACGGCGAGCACGAACCCGGCGATGGCCGCGACCGTGAAGCCGTCGCGGACCCGGTCGTCCAGGATCGTCACGCCGATGAGCGACGACACGGCGGTGTTGGTGGTGAACATCGTCGCGGTGACGGCGGTCGCGCGGCCGCGTTGCAGGGCCATCGCGAACACCACCGCGGCGACCAGGCCGTTGGCGATCATCGCCCAGATCGCCGGCTCCAGGGCCAGGCGCCAGGCCGGGCCCGAGGTGTCGAGCGTGCGGGCCGAGATGCCGACGACGCTGAAGCCCAGGCCGCCGCAGAACCCCAGCACGGGCGCCGACCAGCGGTGGTCGTGGCGCTGGACGTAGAAGCCGGTCGCCGCGATCGGCACCGCCGCGGCCAGCAGCAGGTACTTGCCGAAGGTGGGCAGCAGGTGCGCCGGACCCGGGTCCGCGGACAGGCCCAGCAGGACGAGGCCGGTCGCGCCGACGCCCAGGGCGGCCCAGCCGGCGGAGGCCAGCCGGATGCCGAGGAACGCGGAGATCGTCGCGGTGACGCCGACGCTGAAGGCCAGCACCGACTGGACCAGGAACAGCGGCAGCCGGTGCAGCGCCGCGGCGGCGAAGATGAAGCCCAGCAGGTCCACGCCCACGCCGAGGAAGTACAGCGGCTGGCCGCGCAGGGCGACGAGGTCCTGGGGCGCGCCGCCGTAGGCACCGGCCCGCCGGACCCCGGCGGACTCCAGGATCGAGCCGCTGCCCGACGCGACGGCGGCCAGCAGGGCGAGGACGTATCCGAGGATCACCGGTCGAGTCTGTCAGCCCGCCCGCCGCCGGGAACCGAAAGGCCCGGAAACCGCACGCGGCGAGGCCGGCCCGCACCCATAACACCTGGCATAACACCGAGACGGCCGCACCTGCCGCCCGCCGGGCCGGCAGCGTCCCGACCAGCGGATATGTGACGCGGGCCACGGCACGGCGCGCCGGTCGTTTACTCATCGTTTACCGACTTGCGTCGGTTGTTGGAGATTTTCTCCTGTCGCACAGTGGTGGGGCGAAGTTGCCGCGGAATGGGTCCGGAACCGTTCCCCGTCGTCCCCCTTTCCCTTTTGCACAAGGAGAAGCTCGTGGTCATCGCGCTGGACAAACGAATGATGGGCCTGGTTCTCACGTGTGGTGCGGTCGTGGTCACGGCCACGCTCGCGCTGACCCCGGTGGCCGGGGCCCAGCCGGTCGCGCCGGCGGCGCCGAACGGCGTGACGCTCACCCACCCGCTCACCGACAACAGCGCGTTGCGGCTCCCGGCCGCCGCGAACGCGGCCCGTGACGCCAAGGCCGCGCGCAGCCTCGACTACAGCCAGCAGGTGCAGCAGAACGACGAATGGTGCTGGGCCGCGGACGGCGCCAGCATCGAGCAGTTCCACGGCGCGTCGACGTCGCAGGACCAGTTCTGCGCCGCGGGGAAGGGCACCACCGCGGGAAACTGCCCGAACCAGGCGGCGCAGATCGGCGAGATCGTCAACGGGTTCCGCGGCACCGGGTTCTCCGCCAGCAGCGCCGGGGGAGCGGTGTCGTTCTCGACGATCACCCAGCAGATCGACGCCGGCAACCCGGCGCTCACCGGGATCTACTGGACCTCCGGCGGCGGCCACGCCGAAGTGATCTACGGCTACGACGCGGGCAACCAGTCGATGGACGTCGGCGACCCGTGGCCGACCTACCAGCGCTACCGCACCCAGTCCTACAACGACTACCTGCGCAACAGCGAGTTCACCTGGGGCGACACGGTCGTCGGCATCACGGGCGGGCGGTGAGCTAGGCCATGACCAGGTCTGCGGTGAAGGTCCTGACGGCGGTGCTGCTGGCGCTGGCGAGCTCGGCCGGGTTCGGCGCGGCGGCCTCGGCCGCGCCACCCGCGTGGGTGCCGCTGCCGGGCGCGCAGGTCGCCGCGGCGGTGACCGCGGCCCACTCGGCCGAGGCGATCAGCTTCGCCAGGACCAACTTCCGCAGACCTGGTCAGCCCGACCCGGGTGTCATCACCGTGGCGGACACGGGTGTCCCGGCCTACACGCTCGACCCGGCGTTCGTGCGGGGCGACGGTGCCGGCCGGGTGGCGGTCCTCGAGTACGTCGCGGTCGTCGCGCGCGCCCAGGACGGCCGCACCGCCACCATCCAGGCCGCCCCCGGCGCGGCGGGGTGGCGGGTCGGCAGCGTCCTGTCCGGGGACGACGAGACCCGGCTCGGCACCCGGCTGCCGGCCGGCGCCGTCCTGCTCGACGAGCCGCAGATCAACGGCTGGTACGCGCTGAGCGGCGACGGCGTCCGGCTGCTGCAGGCCAGCCTGCCGCAGACGCCGGTCGGCGCGTTCGTGCCGCTGGCGGACTACCAGCGCCAGGTCCACGACCGGTACGCGGACAAACAACCCGGCTCCCAGTACCAGCGCGACGGCGGCCTCGGCTTCGCCCAGCACCCGGAAACGGCCGCGGCCGGAACGTCGGGGTGGTGGTGGCTCGGCCTCGCCGGGCTGCCGGTGATCGTCTTCATCGTCTGGTTCGCTCGCAGAAAGTCACCGGCCAGGCGCGAAGAATTCAAGACGGCAACCGGAAATCCTTGACGGACGCACCGACGCCCGGGTCAGGCCGGGCGCAGCCGGTCGCGCAGACCGGCCGCGAGACCGGCCACGGTCAGCAGGTCGACGAACCCGCCGCCGTATTCGACCAGACGGGGGCGGCGTGCGCCGCTGAGGCGGAACCGGAGGTGCACCCGGGTGGTGCCGTCGCCGTCGCCGGTGAGGCGGATCGCCCAGCTGATCTCCAGGCGGCCGCGGGTGGAGCGGTGGACGAGGGTGTGCGGCGGGTCGTGGGTGACGATCTCGAAGGTTGCGTCGCGGCCGCCCCAGTCGTCGATGACGTCGCCCGGGCTCGGGTGCTGCAGCGCGGGATCGAGGTGACGCAGCGCGCGGCGGCGCCGGGGGAGGAGCGCCTCGACCCAGGTGGGCAGGTACCAGCCGGCACGGTTCTTGCCGAGCTGGGCGAACCACGGCCAGACCCGCTCGGGCGGCGCGTTCAGGGTGAACCCGCGGTCCAGCACGACGTCCGGGCAGGGGACGAGGTCGTCGCCGGGTGCGGGGGCGGCGACTTCGCCCGCGCGGGGTGCGACGCCGAGGCCGATCATCGTGACCACCGCCGTTCCGTATCGAATGAAACCGTATCATCCGATACCCGTGGGGGTAGGGTGCTCGCATGACCGCCAAGTCCAGGACCCGCGCCACCGACCGCCCGGGGGACGTGTCCCCGTTCGCGTTGGGGTTGCTGCTGCGCCGGGCGCACGCCCGGGCGGCGGGGGCGATGGCCGCCGCGATGCGCCCGCACGGGTTGGAGCTGCGGCACTTCGCCGTGCTGATCATCCTCGTGGACCGCGGGCCGACGACGCAGCGGGACCTGGTCGAGGCGACCGGTTCCGACAAGGCCGGGATCATGCGGGTCGTCGACGACCTGGAGGCGAAGGGGTTCGCGGTCCGCAACGCGGTGCCGGGGGACCGGCGGGTGCGCGAGGTCGAGATCACCCCGGACGGCGTCAAGGCCTTCGACGCCGCGCACGAGGCCGCGCTCGCCCCGGCCGAAGAGCTGGTCTCACACCTGCGCGCCGGCGAGCCGGCGAAACTGCTGGACCTGCTGACCAGGTTCACCTATCCGCCCGGGGACGAGGCGTAGGCCGCTCATACCGCGGCGAGACCCTGCTTCAGGGCCGCGGCCATCGTCGCGAACCGGCCCGCGGGTTCTTCCTCATCCCCGCGCTGATCCCGTTCGCGGTCATGGCCGTCTGCGTGACGACCGTCCTCATCGGACGCCCGCTGACGGGCCTCATCCTCAACCGCGTCGCCGGCGGCCCCGCGGACTGGCGCTCGGTACCCCGGCTGCGGCGGATCCACACGGTCCCGACCCTCACCTGCGCGGCGGTCAACGTCGTCAACGGCGCCCTCCAGGTGAGTTACTACCGCGGCAACCAGCCCTGGCCCTGGGCGCGGTCCACATTGCGACGGGCCCGGCACGGCTAGTCCGGGAGCGCGCTTCCCGTCAGGTCATGGGGTGTGGCGTTGTTCCACAACGCTTCGGCTTCGTCGACGAACGTCCGGTATCCGGGTGCACCCGGCTGGAGCACGAACTTCGGCTCTCCGGCGGATCGGTAGGTGTAGTACTCGGCGAAGACAGCGGCCAAGGGCCCGGCGTGGTCCGGGCGGCTGTCGGCGGCGATGACGCCGACTGCGATCGGGTGCGCCACGAGCCGGACCGTCAAGTCGCCATCGGTCGCGGACTTCAGCTCCGCCAGCAGCCTCAGCGTGTGGCGCACTCGTTCCCGGGCGCCGGCGGGCGAGCGTTCCGCGTAGTAGCGCGACGCGGCCGCGTCGATCGCGGTCGAGTCGGGATCGATGAGGACGAACCTGATCGCGGTGCCGGCCTTCAGGAGTCTTTCCAGCTTGGTGTAGTTGTTGTTGACGAAGGCGTTGCGGGCCGTGCCCGTGATGGTCAGGTCGGCGGCGTTCTCGATCGCCCGGTCCAGTTCGGGGCCGAAACTCTCGCTGAAGGCCGGGCGGCGGGTGCGGGTGAGCTGCTGGGCGGGCGACAGCGGCCAGGGGGTGCCGGCCTCCCACAGCCGCTCCGCCTCCGCGGCGAAGTGCCGGTACCAGGGAGCGTGCTCGGGTTCGAGGACGAACACCGGCGCCGCTTCGCCGATCGGGTGGTACTCGTAGTGCTGGACGCAGACCATCCCGCGTGGGCCGGACGCGTCGAGGCAGTTGAAGCCTGCGGACGAGATCCGGGAGGAGACGCGCACCTCCAGCCGGCCGCTTGTCTTGCTCCGCAGGGTCGTGAGGTCGTCCAGCGTGGTCATGATCCGTTGCCGGAGCCGGCCGGGCGCGAGGGTTTGCGAGATGCGCCGGTCGGCCGTTTCGATGAGCACTTCATCGGTCGGGTCGAGGACGAGCACGCGGATGCGGCCACCGGCTTCGAGGATGGCGCGCATGTCGCTGCGCATGCCTTGGACGGTCCTGGTCATCGAATGGCCGATGAGCAGGATGTCGAACGCGTCGGCCCGCCGGGTGATGAGGCCGGCCGGGAACCGGGTCTTGAACAGGGCCGTCGGGTCGGCCTGGTGCGATCTCCGGATCTGCTCGGTCAGCCGTCGCGAGCGGATCTGGGAAAAGGCGAGCAGCGCCAGCAGCGCGAGGACCACCGACGACAGCGTCTTCACGTCGGAGATGCCGGTCGCCCCGAGTACCGTGAACGCCAGGGCCACCACGCCGAGCAGGTAGAGATCCAGGTTGTCGTCGTTGATCAGCCGGATCAGGGACCGCCTGATCCGGCCGCGCTCGTCAGCCACGAAGCACCCGCCCTCCCCGGTTCGGTCCAGGCTATCCGTACCGCAGCGTGCGTAGGGCGACTTCACGCGTACTGCGGCGGACGTAGCCGCGAAGCCGCCTCTCGACCGGCGACGGTGGTGCGCTTGCCCCGGGACACTGTGCGCGTCAACACATCCGCAGTGGATCAGAGGTGGCGCTCATGACCGGAACACAGCTCGGCGAACAGCGGACGACGGCGGGCTGGGCCCGGGCGATGCGGGTCGTCGCGACCGGGGAGGTGCTTCTCCTCCTGGTGCAGGCGGCCACCGCGGGGCAGCTGCTCGAAGGGGTGGCGTCGGCGCGGACGCTGCACGGGGCCGGGGCGATCCCGGTGGCCGTGTTCGCGGTCGCCGAGCTGGTCGTCGCCGCAGTGGTGCGGCGGCGGGGGCGTGGTCCCGCATGGCCGGTGTGGGCGAGCGGGGTCTTGGTCGTGCTGGTCTTCGTGCAGGCGATGCTCGGCGGCATGGGCAACCGGGCGGTGCACGTGCCGCTCGGCGTCGGGGTGGTCGTGCTCTCGTCGGTGCTCGCCGCGTGGGCGTGGCGGGCGTCTACTGTGGACACACCGCAGCGGTGAACGTGTGCCGCCCGGGCCTTCGCCGGTGGTGCCGCCGGCCGGGTCGAGCAGCGTCGCCTTGACCGGCGGCGTCAGCACCGGCCGGGACCAGCACCGCCATCCCCGCGGCGAAGGCGAAGAAGAAGAGGAATCCGCGCCGGAGTACGGCGAACTCCGTTCCGGTGGACGTGGACTCTCGGCGGAAAGAAGTACTCATCATTGGGCACCTTTCGCGGCTCGGTCGGCTGACCTGCGGGGAAGGATGAGCGCCCGCTGCGGTGTACCGTGAGAGAGATGCCAATCAATGGAACGTCGAGGCCGACATGACCGAGCCGGCGCGGGTGCGCGGCCGCCGTCCGGCCCATGGCGAACCGGTGGTCGACCGCGCGCTTTCCCTGCTGGCGTCGTTCGACGCGGAGCACCGCGCGCTCACCCTGGCCGAGCTGAGCCGGCGGGCCGGGATCCCGCCGAGCTCGGCGTTGCGGCTCGCGAACCGCCTCGTGGACTGGGGTGCGCTGGAGCGGGACGACGCCGGGCGGTTCTGCGTCGGGCTCCGGCTGCTCGAAGTCGCGACGCTCGCGCCACGCGGACACGGCCTGCGGCAAGTGGCCCTGCCGTTCCTGAACGACCTCGCCGAGGTGACGCACCAGCACGTCCAGCTGGCCGTCCGCGACGGGATGCAGGCGATGCTCGTCGAACGGCTCTCGGCCCACCAGGCGACGCCGGTGGACTACCGGATCGGCGGGCGGCTTCCGTTGCACTCCACCGGAGTCGGGCTCGCGCTGCTCGCCTTCGCGCCGAAAGAAGTCCAGGAAGAGCTGCTCGCCAAACCGGTCTACAGCGAGCCCGACAACCGCCTGATCCCCGAGGACGTCCTGCGGCGCACCCTGGCCGACGTCCGGCGGGAGCGGCTGGCGATCTTCCGGCGGGAGGACGAGCACGAGTCGATCGTGTCCGTGGCCGCGCCGGTGTTCGACCGCGACGACCTCGTGGTGGGCGTCGTGGGAGTGCTGGTGCCGAAACGCGTCGCGCAGCCGCGCCGCCTGGGGCTCGCGGTGCAGACCACGGCGCGGGGGATCTCCCGGGAGCTGGGGGCCGCCCGGGGCCGCGTCTGAGGCAGGACGTAGGTGTGCCGGACCGCGTGCGGTCATCCTCGGCGCCATGCTTCCTCCGCGCGATGACACCGGCGTCGTCTTCCGCGATCTCGACGGCGACGGGGTGATGGCCCCGTACGAAGACCCCCGCCGCCCGGTGGAAGAGCGGATACGGGACCTGCTCGCCCGGATGACCGTCGCGGAGAAAGCCGGACCGCTGTGCGACGCGCCGGACCCGCGGCACTCGGCGAACGAGAACCCGATGGCTGCTCGCGCTGGCCGGAACCGCTCGGGTTCGGTGCCCTGGACGACGAGGACCTCGTGCGCGAGTTCGCCGGGATCGTGCGGGCGGAGTACACCGCGGTCGGGATCCGCCTGGCCTTTTCATGGGTGCGCTGGCCGCTGCCGGGGTGGACGTGCACCACGTGCGGATCCGCTCGATGCTGCACGGCTTCTTGGGACTGCCGTCGGCTGCCCCGGCGGCAGAGCGCGGCCGCGTCAGCTAAGCCCGTCGAGGAACTTCACCGAGCGGTCCACCAGCGCGCCGACGTCCCGGGCGTCGGTCCACCGGTGCCCGGCGCCCGGCACGAGGTCCAGCTCCACCGGCGCCCCCGCAGCCCGCAACGCCGTGGCCAGCCGCTCGCTCTGGGCCGGCGGTACCAGGTCGTCGGCGTCGCCGTGCATCAGGAGGATCGGCGGGGCGTCGCCGCGCACGAAGCTGAGCGGGCTCGCCGCCCGCGCCCGCTCGGGGTTCGCCGAAGGGGCGACGCCCAGCAGGTCCGTCTCCCGGGAGTCGTCCGCTCCGCCGCCGGCTTCGGCGACGTCGGCGGGCAGGCCCAGGAGATCCGTCGGGGGGAACCACGCCACCACGCCGTCGACGTCGCCGCCGTCCAGCGCCGCGAGCAGGGCCAGGTGGGCGCCCGCCGACTCGCCCCACAGGAACGTCCGGGCACAGTCCACTTCGAACCGCAGCCACGCGGTCGCCGCGCGGACGTCGGCCAGCTGGGCCGGGAACCGGGCCTCGCCGCTGAGCCGGTAGTCCGCCGCGGCCACCGCGAAACCCCGCTCCGCCAACGTCGAGCACAGCGACGCGGGGATCGTCGTCCGGCGCGACCCGCGCCGCCAGCCGCCGCCGTGCAGGTAGACGATCGCCGGGTGCGGGCCGGGACCGGAGGGCAGGTGCAGGTCCAGTTCGAGGGGCCGGAAGCCCGGGACTTCGCGGTAGACCGTCACGCGGGCGCCTTGTGGAACCGGCCGCCCTGCATGATCGCCAGCAGGTTGTCCTTGTCCTGCAACACCGTCACGTCCGCAGTCGGGTCGCCGCAGACCACCAGGACGTCGGCGAAGTAGTCCTCCGTCAGCACGCCGACCGGCATGTCCAGCACCTGGCCGCCGTACTGCGTCGTGGCGCGCAGGGCCTCGGCGGGGGAGTAGCCGAACAACCGCACGAACAGCTCCAGGTCCCGCGCGTTGCGCCCGATCGGGTTGTTCGGTAAGCCGTAGTCGCCGCCGGGCAGCACCCGCAGCCCGCGTTGGCGCAGCTCCGGGTACAGCTGCTCCATCGCGGCGAGCGATTTCACCGAGCCCATCTTCTCCGCCAGCCCGGCGTCGATGCCGAACTCGGCGCCCTCGTGGACGTTGGCCCACATGATGCCGACGGCGGGGGACAGGAAGATCTCGTCCTTGTGCTCCTCCAGGAGGTCGATGGCCTCCTGGTCGGCGTACGAGCAGTGGTAGACCGACCGGAACCCGCTGCGCACCGCCAGCTTGATCGACTCGGGCGACTGCGCGTGGCAGTTGAGCCAGACACCGGACTCCCGCGCCTGCTCACCCGCCGCGGCGGCTTCCTCCGCGCTGTACTGGGTGACCATCGAGCCGCCTTCGAAGAAGACGTCGTCGTTGCTCATCAGCAGCTTGACGCTGTCGAAGCCGAGCGTGGCCTGCTCGCGGATGAACGCGCGGACCGCGTCGGGGCCGACCTCCTTCGGTGTCGGGCCGTTCGGGCCCATCTGCACCGGGTTGTTGTCCCGCTCGAACGACGCCGCCCGCATCCGGGGGCCGGCGGTCAGGCCCGCGGCGATGCGGTCGCGCAGCCGCACCTCGGTCGGCACCGGGGTCAGCGAGCCGGCGGAGTACGCGCTGGTGAAGCCGTGGTCCAGCAGGATCCGCGCGTTGCGTTCGGCGAGCGCGAGGTGCTCGTCCGGCGTCGGCATGTGGTGGAAGAACGACACGTCCAGCGGCGGGTTGAACGACGGGTCGACGTGCCCGACGGCGGACGGGAACGTCAGGTGCGCGTTGCGACTCCACCAGACCCGGCATGACCGTCGCGCCGCGGCAGTCGACGACCTGGTCACCCGGCTCGGGTTCGACGCCCGCCCGCACGGCGTCGATCCGGTCGCCGCGCACCACGACGTCACCCGGCACGGCCGGCGAACCCGTCCCGTCGAACACCCGGCCGCCGGTGAACACCACTCTGGGTTCGCTCATCTGCTCGTCCTCACTGACGAATGACGAAATGACGAAATCAGGCGCCGATCATGTTGTAACCGCCGTCGGCGACCATGAAGCTGCCGGTCATGTGGCTCGCGTCCTCGGACGCGAGGAACAGCGCGGTCCCGGCGAGCTCCTCCGGGCCGGGGATCCGGCCCAGCGGGGTCGCGTCCCGCAGCTTCTCCGCCCGGCCGGTCTTCCAGTCCTCACGCCCGAGCGTCGCTTCGGTCTCCATGAAGCCCGGCGCGAACACGTTCACCCGCACGGTGGGGGCGAGGGCGTGCGCGTAGGACTTGGTCAGGCCGATGATCCCGTACTTCGCCGCCGCGTACTGCGGGGCGCGGGCACTGCCGCGCGCGACGACGGTCGAGCCGATGTTGACGATCGCGCCGCCGCCCTGGGCGAGCATCCGGTCGCCGAACTCGTGGGTGCACAGCAGCGTGCCCTTGATGTCCACGGCGAGCACGTGGTCGATGGACTCCTCGGTGATGTCCCGCCACGACATCTGGTCCCGGGCGACGTCCCCGACGTTGTTCACGGCGACGTCGACCCGGCCGAAGTGGCTCCACACCTCGTCGGCCATCCGGCGGATCTGCGCGTGCTCGGCGATGTCGGCCTGGACGAGGAACGCCTTGCGGCCCAGCGCTTCGACGCGTTCCACGGTGCGCTCGGCGCCCTCCCGGGAACCGCGGTAGTGCACGGCCACGTCGGCGCCCTCCTGGGCGGCGCGCACGGCGATCGCGGCGCCGAACCCGGTGCCGGCGCCGGTGACGAGGACGACCTTGTCGGTGAATCGCACAGAAACTCCTTAAACGAGGGTGCGGCCGCCGTCGGCGTACAGGACGTGTCCCGTGACGAACGCCGAACGGTCGGAGCAGAGGAACAGGACGGGGCCGACGAGGTCGTCGACGGTGCCGAGGCGCCCGGCCGGGACCAGCGACGTCAGGTCGTCGCGGACGCCGGGTTTCTCGAGGTGGTGGCGGGTCAGCCCGGTTTCGGTGTAGCCGGGTGCGACGGTGTTCACCGTGACGCCGCCGGCCGCCCACTCGCGGGCCATCACCCGGGCGAGCTGGTTGACCCCGCCCTTGGTGGCGGCGTAGGGCGCGTGGTGCGGGTGCGCGAGCAGGCCGGACACCGACGACAGGTAGACGATCCGGCCGTGCCCGGCCGCGGTCATCAGCTCGCCCGCCGCCTTGCCGGTCCAGAACGCGCTGTTCAGGTTGACCAGGACGATGTCGTCCCACACCTCGTCCGGGGTGTCGAGTACCGGCCGCCGGTCGTTGACGCCGACCGCGTGCACGAAGATGTCGAGCCCGTCCAGCATCCCGGCGGCCCGGGCGACGCACTCCCGGCTGCCCTCGGCGGTGGTCAGGTCCGCGCGCAGCGTCTTGGTCCCGACGGCGGCCAGCCGCTCTTCGTCGATGTCGGCGACCACGACCTCGGCCCCCGCTTCGGCGAGCGCGGCGGCGATCCCGCCGCCGATCCCGCCGGCGCCGGCCACCAGGGCCTTCCGCCCGCCCAGCCCGAGCCAGTCCACCACGCGCTCCCTCACCGTCCTTGGTCCGCCCGACGCTAGGTCCGGAGCGCGGGACGGGGAACGGCCGTGCCATTGATTGGCAGATCCGGGCGTGCCGGCCCGCGGCCGCTGGTGGGATGGCGGCATGAGCAGGCTGCCGCACCTCGCCCCCGGCCACCTCGACCCGGCGCAACGGGCGCTGTACGACGCCATCACCGGTGGGCCCCGCGCGGCCGGGCCGCAGCGCTTTCCGCTGGCCGACGACGCCGGGCGCCTGGCAGGCCCGTTCAACGCGATGCTCGTCGCACCTCCGGCCGGGCAGGCGCTGCAGGCGCTCGGCGCCGCGATCCGGTACGAGACGACGCTGGGGGACCGGATCCGGGAGCTGGCGATCCTCGCCGTCGCGGCCCGCTGGGACAGCGGCTTCGAGCGGTACGCCCACGAGCCGCACGCGCTCGCCGCCGGGCTCACCGAGGCGCAGGTCGCGGCCGTCCGCGCCGGCGTGCTCCCCGACCTGGCCGACGAGACCGAGCGGGCCGCGCTGCGGTTCGTGTCCGCGCTGCTGCGCGAGGAGGACGTCGACGACGTGACCTACGCCGAGGTCGTGCCAATCATTGGCAACCGGATGGCCGTCGAGCTGACGACTCTGGTCGGCTACTACGCGACGCTGGCCCTCCAGCTGCGTGTGTTCCGCGTGGCCGACCCCGCAGGAAGTGGACTCCGATGAAGCTCGTCACCTTCAACGACAACCAGGTCGGGCGCATCGCCGACGACCAGGTGCTGGAACTCGACACCGCCTCGACGCGGGAGTTCTTCGAACGCGACCGCGCCGTGCCCGAGACCGGCCGCCGCTACCCCCTGGCCGACGTGCGCCTGCGCGCGCCGATCGTGCCGAAGAAGTTCTTCCACACCGCGGGCAACTTCCGCGAGCACCACGAGGACCTCGTCCGGGTGAACTGGTCGCACCCGGTGAACAAGGGCATCGTCTTCTTCCAGAACGTCGACGCGATCATCGGCCCGGAGGAGCCGATCGTCTACCCGTCGCACCTGACGTCCGAGCTGGACTACGAGCTCGAACTGGCGATCGTGCTCGGGAAGCCGGGCAAGTTCTTCGGCGCCGAGCAGGCGGCCGAGCACATCGGCGGCTACCTCGTCTTCAACGACATCACCGCACGCGACATCCAGCGGCGCGAGATGGAGTCCGGCGTCTTCTCCTTCTCCAAGGCCATCGAGACGTTCTGCCCGATCGGCCCGTACATCGTGACGGCCGACGAGATCGAGGACCCGCACAACCTGGACATGGAGCTGCGGGTCAACGG
Source organism: Amycolatopsis sp. NBC_00355 (assembly GCF_036104975.1). Taxonomy (GTDB): domain Bacteria; phylum Actinomycetota; class Actinomycetes; order Mycobacteriales; family Pseudonocardiaceae; genus Amycolatopsis. Next base: position 589,130 of record NZ_CP107982.1, read on the forward strand.
CGACGTCCGGCAGAAGTCCAACACCGGGCGGATGTCGGTGTCGATCCCGCAGCTGATCGCCTACCACTCGCCGCAGACCTACAGCGCGGGCGACCTCATCACCACCGGCACGATCGCCGGTGTCGCGGCGAGCACCGAGGACCCGTTCGCGAACTACCTCAAGCCCGGCGACGTCGTCGAGGCCGAGATCGAGGGCATCGGCGTGCTGCGCAACCCGGTCGTGTCCTGGCAGGACGCCCACGGCACCCCGCCGCCGGCCGCGGACCAGTGGGTCTGATGCGCCTGTCCACAGTGGACGGCCGGGCCGCCCTGGTGGCCGGCGACGGCGTCATCGACGTCGCCGGAGCCAGCGACGGCCGGTTCGGCCCCGATCCGATGGCCGTGCTCGAGCAGTGGACGGCGTTCCGGGTGTGGGCGGCGAACGCCGTGCTGCCCGCGGCCGAGCCCCTGGCCGGCCGCGCGCTCGACGCGCCCGTGCCGCGGCCGCGGCAGGTCTTCGCGATCGCCCTCAACTATCCGCCGCACGCCGCCGAGGCCGGTTACCAGCCACCCGCGGATCCGTTGGTGTTCACCAAGTTCCCGAGCTGCATCACGGGCCCGGACACCACGGTGGAGCTGCCCGGCGACCGCGTCGACTGGGAGGTCGAGCTGGTCGCGGTGATCGGCGTCGGCGGCCACCGCATCGCCGCCGGGGACGCCTGGGAGCACGTCGCCGGGCTGACCGTCGGCCAGGACCTGTCCGAGCGGGGTGTGCAGCTGCTCGGCACGCCGCCGCAGTTCTCGCTCGGCAAGTCGTTCCCCGGTTTCGGCCCGACCGGCCCGGCCCTGGTGACGCCGGACGAGTTCGCCGACCCCGGCGACCTCCGCCTGGTCACCGAGCTGAACGGCACGGTCGTCCAGAAGGCCCGGACCGGCGAGATGATCTTCGGTGTGCCGGAGCTGATCGCCCGGCTGTCGGCGATCTGCCCGCTGCTGCCGGGTGACCTCGTCTTCACCGGAACCCCGGCCGGGGTGGGCAACCGGATGAGCCCGCCGCGGTACCTCGGGCCGGACGACGTGCTGGTCAGCCGGATCGAGGGGATCGGCGAACTGCGCACCCGGTTCACGCGCACCCTTGCCACGGCCTGAAGCCTCAGGGTCGTGTCACGTCCGGGGCCATCGGTGTTCGACGATGGAGGATTCCGGCCGCTCAGCGTCCCGGATCCTCCGTCGTCACCTCGGGGCCATGCCCCAGCCGGACGATTCCGCTCGCCGCGCCGGCGATCGAACGCCGCTACTTCCGGCGGCCGGCGGCCTTGGCGCGGTCGTGGGCCCACCCCGTCAGGACCACGCCGATCGCCGCCACGACGACGTAGCAGACCAGGGTTCCCGCGAACCCCGCGCCGAGCCAGCCGAGCAGGCCGAGCTTCCCGTGGTCGATCAGCAGGCGGATCGCTCCTTGCGCGCCGACCGCGACCAGCACCATCCCCACGACCTGCAGCACGTCGAACTTCACCCGGTCCCCTCCCGTTGGTGATACGACTGCATCATAACCAGGAGTGACCGGCGCGCTCAACCGCCGGGAGCGCGGTAGCGTGTCCGGCGTGGCGGGGAGCCGGATCACGGTGCGGGTGGGGGAGCGGCAGCTGACGCTGTCGAACCTCGAAAAGGTGCTCTACCCGAAGACCGGGTTCACCAAGGGCGAGGTGCTCGACTACTACACGCGGATCGCGCCCGTGCTGCTGCCGCACATCCACGACCGGGCGATGACCTTCGTGCGTTTCCCCGACGGCGTCACCGGCGGCTCGTTCTTCGAGAAGGACGTCTCCCGTCACGCCCCGGAGTGGGTCCGCACCGCGAGCCTCACCGTCACCGGCCGCGGCAAGGACTCCGAGATCGTCAACTACCCGCTGATCAACGACCTGCCCGAACTCGTGTGGGCGGCCAACCTCGCCGCGCTCGAGCTGCACGTCCACCAGTGGACCGTCGACGCCGGCAACGAGCGGAGCCTGCCGGACCGCCTGGTGTTCGACCTCGACCCGGGCCCCGGCGCGACCGTCGTCGACTGCTGCCGCGTCGCCGAGCGGCTCTACGACGTGCTCGCCGACGACGGGTTCACGCCGGTCGCGAAGACCAGTGGCTCCAAGGGCATGCAGCTCTACGCGGGCGTGGTGACCACCGACGCCGCCGAGACGTCGCAGTACGCGAAGGCGCTCGCCGAACGGCTGGCCGCGGAGACGCCGGACCTCGTGGTCGCGCGGATGACGAAGACCCTGCGCCCGGGCAAGATCTTCATCGACTGGAGCCAGAACAACCCGTTCAAGACCACCGTGGCGCCGTACTCGCTGCGTGGGCGCGACGAGCCGACGGTGTCCACTCCGGTCACCTGGGACGAGGTCCGCGCCTGCCGGCACGTCACGCACCTGCGGTTCACCGCGGACGAAGTCCTGCGGCGCGTCGACGGGCTCGGGGATCTCTTCGCGGACCTCGAGCGCACGCGCGTGCCGATTCCGGCATTCGGCTGAATTTCGGGAAAAACAATTCCCCGCTGACCGGCCGCCGGTTCTCGACGCGTCTGCCGTCCTGTTGTGAAGAATTGCCGAACACCGGTCCCACCTGCGCGATTCGATCGTCCACAGCGGACGGGTGCACGTGCAGACGGGCGTGTCGGTGCACGGCCCTTCGGACGGGCCCGTTCCCGTTGTGCGCCAAGGTGGACGGACTCGGTACGGTCGACGCGTAAACCGTCAGGATGAGCCGCCGGAGCCGACATGAGGATCCAGAAACCACCTCGGCTTTCGCGAGCCTTCGGCCGCAGTTCGCCGGGCGCGCTGTGCGAACCGTTCGCGGTCACCACGGAGTTCGAAGGCGCCCGGAGCACGGTTGTCGCCGTGGTCGGCGACATTGATCTCGCGACCGTCGGAATTCTTGTCGAATGTGTCGAGACCGCGATGCGGGCGGGTGGCGTGCTCGTGCTCGACCTGGGCGAGGTGACGTTCTGCTCGGGAGCCGGCCTGCGCGCGCTGCACCGGCTGCGACGCACGGCCGAAGAAGCTGCCGTCGAGTTCGCCTGCGTGGTGCGGTCCCCGCGGTTGTGGCGGTTGCTGCGGGAGACCGGCGCCACCGGCTTCTCGTGCTACCGGGACCGTGCCGACGCGCTCGCCGCCGTCGGCTGATCCCGGCACGACCGGCCGGGCAGGGCGCCCGGCCGGCTTCGGAGGAGGGGAAAGGAAACGGGTGTCCGGCCTGATCGACGCCGATCTCGAGTTCTGGTTCCAGCGCGGCCTGCGCGCCTACCTCGGCGAGGTGGCCCGGGCACTGGGCTTCGGCCTCGAGTCGTGCACCGTGGACGTCGACGTCCCGGTGTCGGCCTACCTCGCGGTCGACTGGCGGCTGCGGCGCTTCCCCGAGCGCGACGTCGCGCTGCTGTGGGACGAGGTGCACGGCTGGGCGGCCGCGGTCGAGGCCGCGTGCGGGGAGGAGATGATCGTGCTGGCCTACCTGGGCGGCGCCGACATCCTGCCGCAACCCCGGGTGATCGTGCGGTTCCTGGCCGCGCTGCGCGCCGGTGACCTGGCCCCGGACGGGCTCGGTTCACCCGTGCTGCGCCGCGCCGGCAGCCACCAGGACCTGCTGCCGCTGCTGCCGACCGGCTAGCCGCGGCCACGCTCGCGACGGCCGGCACTCCGGACGCCGTGCCGGCCGTCGCGGCCGGGTGCCTGGCACGACCGGGCCCCATCCTCCACACTGGACGGCATGGCGGGGACGGTGCCGGACGCGGTTTCGCCGATGCTGGCCGTCGACGGGGACCTCCCGGACGACGACCAGCACGGCTACGAGTGGAAGTGGGACGGCTTCCGCGGCTGCGTGCGGGTCGCCGACAGCGGCGAAACCCGGATCACCAGCCGCAGCGGCAGCGACCACACGGCCCGCTACCCCGAGCTGGGCGACGTCTTCGGGCCCGCGCTCGGCGGCCGGGCCGCGGTGCTCGACGGCGAGGTCGTCGCGCTGAACCCGGCCGGGCGGCCGGAGTTCGAGCTGATGCAGCGGCGCGCCATGTACGAGCCGACGCCGAAGCTGCGCGCCGAGGTCCCGGTCGTCTACTTCGCCTTCGACCTGCTGCGGCTCGACGACCGGTCGCTGCTGAACCTGCCCTACGCCCAGCGGCGCGAGCTGCTGGCCGAGCTGGTCCGGCCCGCCGACGGCCGGATCGTCGTGCCGCCCTGGTACACCCGCGCCGACCTCACGCCGGCGCAGCTGCTGGCGACGGCGGCCGAGCACGGCATCGAAGGGGTCGTCGCGAAGCGCCTGGACGCGCCGTACCTGCCCGGCGCGCGATCGCCGTTGTGGACCAAGCGCGCGCTGACCCACACGCACGAGGTGATCGTCGGCGGCTGGCGGCCCGGCGCCGGCCGCCGCTCGGGCACCCTGGGCGCCCTCCTGCTGGGCGCGTACGACGACGACGGTGCCCTGGTCTACCTCGGCGACGTCGGCACCGGCTTCACCGACGACGCGCTCGACCACCTCAGCGCGGTGCTCGCGCCGCTGGCCCGCCCGGCGAGCCCGTTCGACACGGAGGTCCCGCGTGATCGCGCCCGCGGCGCCCACTGGGTCGAACCGTCGCTGGTCGGCGAGGTCGTCTACCGGCGGATCACCCCGGACCGGCGGCTGCGGCACACGTCGTGGCGCGGCCTGCGCCCGGACCGGACGCCGGACGAGGTCGGCCTGCCGTCGTCGTGAGCGCCGGAAACCGTCGGTGCCGCGTGGTTTCATGACTGCCATGACGACTTCGGTCCTGCAGGCGCCACCCACCCGCATCCACCGGCCGGACGTCGCGGTCATGGAGCGGACCACCGCCGACGAACTGCCGAGCATCCAGGAACTCTGGCCCTCGTTCGAGCGGCTCGTCGGGCTGCGCGGCCGCAAGATGTACGGCCGGGCCGACGTCGAGGCGAACACGTACACGGCTTGCACGCCGGTCAAGGACGACGACCGGCCGGAGGAGCTCGGGCTGACGACCGGGGTGCTCCCGGGCGGCTGGTACCTGCGCGGGAACCTGACCGGGGAGCCACCCGGCCTCTTCGGGAAGATCGGCCCGGGGATGGCGGAACTCGAAGGAGCCGGCCCGGTCGACCACTCCCGCCCGCTCGTCGAGTTCTACCGCCGGAACGACGTCATCGAGCTGTGGGTCCCGGTGTTCCCGGCATGACGGACACGGTGCGGCTGGTCGAGATCACCGACGCGAACCGGGACGCCGTGCGCGCGTTGCGCGTGGAGCCCGGGCAGCAGCGGTTCGTCGCGTCGGTGGCGCGATCCCTGGAGGACGCGGCGACCACCCCGGAGGGCGAACCCTGGTACCGGGCCGTCTACGCCGGTGCCGAGCCGGTCGGGTTCGTCATGCTCAGCTGGAACGTGCCACCCGGGCGGCCGGGCGTCCTCGGGCCGTACTTCCTGTGGCGGCTGCTGATCGACGCGCGGTACCAGCGCCACGGGTACGGCCGCGCGGTGCTCACCCTCGTCGCCGATCTCGTGCGCGCGGACGGCGGCACCGAGCTGCTCACCAGTCACCAGCCGGACGAGGACGGGCCGGGGCCGTTCTACCGGCGGTTCGGGTTCCGGCCGACCGGCGAGATCGACCACGGGGAGGTGGTCCTGCGGCTGCCGCTGTCCGGGAGCTGACTCACATCAGCAGGAAGGCCACGTACACGCCGCCACCCGCGGCGAGCAGGCCGACGAGGAAACCCAGCCACCGCGGGATGTCGTAGTCCTCCAGCGCGAATTCGCGCACGAGGGCGATGAGGAGACCGATCGAGGCGAACACGATGATGCCGACGTCGTCGCCCACGGTGTTGCGCAGATCCACGACCGCGCCGTTCTTGCGCACGGACACGATCTCGTCCGTCGTCTTCGACACCTGCACCACGACCAGCGTGCCCGGTTCGGTGTCCAGGTCCTGCTGCTGGTCGCCGAACTCGAAGTCCTCGGTCGCGCTGCGGACGGTGATGAAGTAGGTCGTGTACCCGGGCGAGTCCTGCGTCCCTTCGTGGTACTGCTGCCGGTGCCCGACGACCGTGCCCTCGATGCTGTAGGTCGGCGCGTCCCGGACGTCGAGGTCGTGCACGGCGTAGGTGAGGAAGGCGGCCGGGACGCCGAACCAGAAGAGGGTGCCGAGAAGGCGCAGCACGAACATCGCTCCAGGGTGCTCTCCGGCGGCGTCCGGCGGGAGGGGAGAACCGCCCTCAAGACGTGACCACGGTCACCCCGAAGGCTGTCACACGGACGCGGTGCCGGGGGTCGAGCAGGTGACGGACCCCGAATCCCGGGGGCCGGAAACCCTTGAGGAGTCCCGATGTCCACCGCCTACCTGATCGTCAGCATCGTCGGTGCCGCCATGGCCGGGTTCTCGGCCTACTCGGTCTTCACCCGCGCGAAGTGGGTCGTGGAGCCGCTCGCCGAGTACGGCGTGCCCCGCTCGTGGTGGCCGTGGCTCGGCACGGCCAAGGCCGCCGGCGCGGCGGGCCTGATCGCGGGCCTGTTCGTCCCGGTGATCGGGGTCGCCGCCGGAATCGGCCTGGTGCTCTACTTCACCGGCGCCGTCATCACGGTCGCGCGGGCGAAGTCGTACGCGCACTTGGCTTTCCCGCTGATGTACCTGGCGCCGGTGGTCGCTTCGCTGGCGCTGGTGTCCTGATCAGCGGTGCGCGAGCCAGTCGAGGGCGTCGGCGGCGTGGTCGAGCACCGAGAGGTGCCCGTCGGCCGGGTGCGGCCGGAACTCGGCGGTGGGGCAGTGCGCGGCGAGCCACGCGCCGTGCGACGCGGGGATCATCCGGTCGCGTTCGCCGTGCATCAGGAGCAGGGAAGCGGTGATCAGCGCCGGGTCGCAGCCCCACGGTGTGACGTAGGCGAGGTCGTCGTCGATCAGCGCCCCCGGTCCGGCCGCCAGCGCCGGCCCCACGACGTCGTTCAGCCACGCCTGCGAACCGTTGAGCGCGGTCATGTCCGCGTCGGTGAAGACATCGGGATCGAACTCGGCGGCGGCCTCGTACTTTTCCTTGGTGGCCCGGCCTTCGGCGGCGGCACGCAGGGAGGCCTCGCTCGCCGGGGCCATGCCGCCGAACCAGTCGAGCCCCGCGGCGTCGAAGGGCGCCATGGCGGAGACGCTGACGACGGCGAGGACACGCGCCGGCAGGAGCGCGCCGCAGGCGAGGGCGTGCGCCCCGCCGCCGGAGTGCCCCACGACGGCGAACTCGCCGATTCCCAGCGCGTCGGCGACCGCGGCGGTGCACTCGGCGGCGTTCGCGAGGTCCCGGCCGGGGAGAGGCGTGGAGCTGCCGTAGCCGGGCCGGTCGTAGGACACCCAGCGGACGTCCCGGCGCGCCCGGACCAGCGGCGGGGGCGGGGTGCCGAGGTTGGGCGTGCCGTGGTGCCAGACGGCGGTGAGCCGGGCGGGCGTCCCCGTGTCGTAGACGTGCAAGGTCCGCCCGTCGGGCAGGACCAGGTCGGTCTCGGTCACCATCACCCGAGCCTAGCGGCGGAGGCGGTCGTGAGTGTTCAGGGCGGTTAGAACCGCCCTGAACACTCACGAGGTGTCAGCGGGCCAGCCGTTCCGCCAGCCAGGCCAGCGAAAGCGGGTAGCGGTAGTCGATCGCGGCGTGGCCCGCGTCGAACAGCTCGAAGTGCACCTTCCCGTCCGGGACGCCCGCCTTCGCCAGCTGGTCGCGGAACGCCTGCGCGCCGACGTCGAGGTAGTACTCGTCGCGCGTGCCCGCGTCGATCCAGACCGCGCGCAACGAGCGGAGCGCGTCGGCGTGGCCGGGCGCCATCCGGACCGGGTCCCAGTCGAGCCAGCGCTGCCACGTCTGCGGGCGCAGCACGCCGGTCGCGGGGTCGAAGGGCAGCTCCGGCCGGCCGTCTTCGCCGGGGGAGAAGCAGGCGGAGACGCCGATCAGCTGCAGCAGGTTCGCGTCCTCCGGCTTGGTGAACGCCGGGCGGGCGCGGAAGTCCGCCCACCACGCCTGGATGTCCTGGTCGTAGCCGCGCAGGGCACGTACCGCGTCGCCGAAGTCCGGGACGTAGCAGAGTTCGTACAGCGTGTCGCCCGCGTGGGTGGCCAGCGCGCCGAACAGGTCCGGGCGCAGCATCGGCGTGATCATCGCCCCGAAACCGCCCGACGACTTACCCGTGATCGCGCGGGATTCGCGGTCCGGGATGGTGCGGTAGTGCTCGTCGACCCACGGCACGATCTCGTCGCACAGGTACGAGTGGTACCGCCCCGTGCCCGGCGAGTCGACGAACTGCGAGCCCCCGTACGCGGTCCACGCGTCGACGTACACGACGACGCAGCCCGGCGCCCCGCCGGCGAAGACCGCGTCGGCCGTCTCGGGGAACGGCTGCCGGAACGCCGTCCGGTTGGCCCACATCGCCAGGTGCCCGGTGTAACCCTGGATCACGTACACCGCCGGGTAGCGTTCGGCGGAATCGTCGTAGCCCGGTGGGACGTACACCCACAGCGGCCGCTCGTGCGGGTCGCCGAGCGGATTGCCGCGCAGCAGCGCGGATGTGAAGGTGTGCCGGTCGAGCCGGCCGGCGAGGTCGCCGTCCCAGGGCAGCATGGGGCCAGTCAACCACGCTCGCCGACCAGTTGCAGAGGCTAAGCGATAGCTCTTTTCCTCGCGTAGCGTTGAGCCGCTCCGCTCCGACGTCCGTGTCAAGGGCACGGTGGTGGAGAGGGAATGCGGGGACGATCATGAAACATCCGGGGCCGTTGTTCACCCTGCTCGCGGGCGTAGCGCTCGCCGGCGGGATCGGGATAGCCAACTTGGCGACGGGAACCGGCGTGCCGCCGGTCGCCGGCGCCGCGAACGCCGCGGGCGCGCCGCCCACGACACAGTCGACACCGGCGGCACCGCCGCCGGCGACCCAGCCGGCCAAGACGGTCGACGCGCCGGCGCGGGCGGACTACGCCGGGCACGTCGACGGCGGTGGCGCGTCGGTCGCGGTGTCGGTCCGCGACGGGCACGCGATCGCCTACGTCTGCGACGGCAAGAAGGTCGAAGCGTGGCTGCAGGGGGTGACCGTCGGCGGGAAGCTGGACCTCAAGGGCACCAAGGGCGCGAGCCTCGCCGGCAGTTACGACGCCGCGGCCGTGACCGGCTCGGTCACCGCGGGCGGCAAGTCGTGGCGGTTCACCGCGGCCCCGGCGAAAAAACCCGCCGGGCTCTACCGCGCGACGCCGAAGGTGAAGGGCAAGGGCGCGAAGGTCGGCTGGATCGTCCAGCCCGACGGCAGCCAGGTCGGCATCCTCACCACCGACGACGACCAGCAGTCGATCGCCGCGCCGGCCCTCGACCCGGCGGCCGGGACCGCGACGGTCGACGGCGCCCCGGTGACCGCCGAAGCGATCAGCGGGATCGCGGGTGACTTCCAGTGACCGCGCCCGCAGCGGACAACCGGGCCGGGACCGCGCTCCTCGTGCCGCTGGCCGTCGGTGCCGTCGTCGCGGTGGCGCTCGGCGTCTACGGCAACCTGCACACGCCGACCGGCGTGGCGGTGAACGTCGCGGGCTTCTCGAGCCCGCAGTCGGTGAAGGCGTGGCTCGCGACGGTCGTCGTCCTGCTGGCCGTCGTGCAGCTGGTCACGGCGCTGGTGATGTACGGCAAGCTCGGCCGCACCGCGCCCGCGTGGGTCTCGCCGGTGCACCGCTGGTCGGGCCGGCTGGCTTTCCTGGTGTCGATCCCGGTGGCGCTGCACTGCCTGTACGCGCTCGGGTTCCAGTCGTTCGACACCCGCGTCCTGCTGCATTCCTTGCTGGGCTGCTTCTTCTACGGCATCTTCGTCGTGAAGATGTTGCTGCTGCGCAAGGACGGCGCGCCCGGCTGGTCGCTCCCGGTCGTCGGCGGGCTGGTCTTCACCGCGCTGGTCGGGCTCTGGCTCAGCGCGTCGCTCTGGTTCTTCACCCAATCCGGCTTGACCTTCTAGGGGGACGCTCGTGCGCGACGAATCCACGGACCCGGTGCTGGCGCGCCGGACGGCGCTCGCGGTGCTGGGCGCCGGGCTGGCGGCCGGCTGCAGCACCTACGGCGGCACGAGCGGGACGTCCGCACCGCCACCCGCCGCGGGCAGCGGCACCGAACTCGGCGCGGCGGGCGACGTCCCGGTCGGCGGCGGAAAGGTGTTCGCCGACAAGCAGGTGGTGGTGACCCAGCCCGCGGCGGGAACCTACGCCGCGTTCTCGGCGATCTGCACCCACCAGGGCTGCGCGGTCGACGCCGTCGCGGACGGCACCATCAACTGCCCCTGCCACGGCAGCAAGTTCAAGATCGCCGACGGCTCGGTCGCGACGGGCCCGGCGACCCGGCCGCTGGAGAAGAAGACGGTCACGGTCACGGGCGGCAAGATCACCCTGGCCTGATCTCGCCAGGCAGGCTTCTGCGGACCGGCCACGACGGGATCAGGCGCTCGGCTTCACTTGCACGCGCCGGTCCGGCCGGCTCCGTAGGCGGCCTGCGCCTTGGTGCAGCCCTCACCGGCAGCTCTCGGCCGACTTGACGGCCTGCGCGTTCCAGTCGACCTACAGGCTGTCCACGGCTTCGGTGGCCACGGCTTTCGGAAAACCTTCACCAGCGTCCGAGGACAGCTGCCGAATCAGGCCGTTGCGTGAGAACGCGCTGAAACCGAGGTAGCTCTATGCCTTGTCGCGGGCCATCTCCACCTGCGGCGAGAACTGTGCGGCCGCCTCCACCGTGCTCGTTTCGTCGTTGCGGCTCGTGCTGGTCGGCGGCGGCGGCGTGCTGGACGGGTAGGTGGTCGGCTGGTCGATGGCCGCAGGGGGCTGCTCGGTCGGCGCGGACGCCCGAGTCGCCGGCCCCGGGCGGTACGGGCGGAGGCGGTGCGCTCCGTCCGGTCGCGGGCCGGCGGTGCCGATGCGCAGCGGGGGGCGGAAGATCAGCGATGCTTCACGGCGATGCCGCCGATGCCCGGCCTGTGTTACTCCTGCGTGGACTGGAGTTGTCCATGCCACCGCCTTGCTGCGGACCCTAGGCGTAGGCCTTCGCGATCGTCATCGGCCGCAGGGGTGGTGCCCGGTCCGCCGCCTGGACCGTCCACAAGGGATTCGCCGGGTCCGGTTCGCCGTAGAGGAACGTCTCGGCGCCGCACGCGAACCGGGCGTCCAGGCCGGCGACCGGGGGCGCGCCGCCGGTGATGGCGAGGCATTGCGGGCCGCCGTCCAGGGCGAGCAGGAACGGGTTCGCTGTCCCGTCCGCCTGGGCGGGGGACGGCAGGGCGCCCGTGTAGGTCAGCAGCACGGCCCTCGTCGCGGTGGCGGGGCAGACGACCTGGTGCCGCGCGTTCGGCGCCGTGGCGGCGAAACACGGGTCGTACACCTTGGCCTTGGCCGTGCAGCGGTAGGCGTCGTGCCGGCCGGACACCGTGGACGCCGCCTGGCAGGCGCCGGTCGCGGCCGTCGTCCGGATGCCCGACGCGACGCGCGTGCCCGTCCACGGCCGGTACGCGACGGTCTGCGTGAAGCGCTCGGTGCCCTGGCTCGCGGTCAGAGGGACCTCGAAGCCGGGGCCGGTCCCGGCGCCGGCCAGCCAGGCGGTCACCGGGGCGATCCCGGTGCCCAGGAAGCTGTGCAACGCGCCGGCGTCCGCCATGCCGCACGGCGCCAGCGCGGCCCAGACGTCCGCCGCGACCTGGGCGAACGGCCGGTCGGCGGTGTAGTGCGCCGCGCCCGCGTCCGCCGCGCACGCCAGGACGGCGGGGTCCTGTTCGAGCTCGCCGGGCCTCGCGAGGGCCATGCCGAAGAGCGCCGCCGCGCGGTGGGCCGTCCAGGCCAGGGCCAGCCCGAGGTAGGGACCGGGGTCGGCCTGGCCGCGGATGCTCGCCGGCAGGCGGTCGACCGGGACGTGGTAGGTCACGCCGGCGCCGGGCCAGAGCAGGTCGTGCAGCCGGGGCTGCGGGAACAGCTGGACGGTCGCGGTGCTCGGCGCCGCCGTGCGGCTGCTCGGTTCCGGCCAGCCCGGCGGCAGGACGATCCGGTACGGCACCCGCGCGTTCGACGTCAGGGTGACGCTCGCGCCACCGCCGTCCTCGGTCACGCACGCCCCGACCGGCGACCGCGCGTCGGCCGTCCCGCCCAGCTCGACGGTGACGCCGGCTGTGCTCGCCGCGCGCCCGAGGCACGTCGGCGGCGGGTCCGCGGCCGCCCGGCCGACGTCGCGGCCCAGCGCGGCGAAGTCGAGCAGCCCGCCCCAGAACGCCCCGGCCGGTGCCAGGTCCGCGACGATCCGGCCGCTCCGGGCGTCGTAGGTGGCGAGTGCGAGGCGCGTCCCGTCCGCGGTGACGACGACGGGCGCGAACCCGGGCGGCGGCGCGGCGGGCACCGCGATCCGCACCCGGATCGGCAGCCGCGGCCGCACCCCGGCGTCGAAGGTCAGTTCGGCGCCGCCGCCGGCCCGGCGCGCCACCGGGGTCAGTGCGCCCGGCTCCGGCGCGGCGTGGGCGGACAACCGGGTGCCGGCCAGGACGGCGCCCGCGGGCACGTCGACCTCGACGCCGCCGGCGGAGAGCGTCGCGCCGGCGGCCCCGGTCACCTCGGACGCGTCCCCGCCGCCGGCCAGCCGCTGCTGCACCAGCACCCCGGCGGCCCCCAGCAGCAGCGCGACCACGGCCGCCGCCAGGGCGAACCGGGCCGGCCCGTGGTCCGTGGCCATCCGCGCCTCCCAACACCTGCTCGTCCAGTCTCCGGACGGCGCACCGACGTTAGCCGCCGTCGCCCAACCGTGACCGGGACGCATCATCGCAGGTAATGAACTCGCCGCGGCCCGGTCCGTCTGGCACCATCGGGCGGGTGCCCCCGGTCGAGATCGCCTGCGACGAGTCGGGTTCGGAGGGCGAGAACCTCGTCGGCGGCGAGACGGACGTCTTCGTCCACGCCGGGATCCGGATGTCGCCGGACGCCGCCGAGGCCTGCGTGCGGGAGATCCGGCGCCGCATCGGGTCGCCCGCCGAGGAGTACAAGGCGAACCACCTGCTGCGCGCCAAGCACCGGCCGGTGCTCGAATGGCTGCTCGACCCGGCGGGCCCGCTGGCCGGCCGCGGGCACGTGCACCTGACCGACAAGACCCTGTTCGCCGTGCGCGCCGCGGTCACCGTGCTGGCCGAGCAGGGCACCGACACCATGGCGCGCACCCTCCACCGCGAAGGCCCGGCCGCGTTCGGTGCCCGCTGGGACTTCTTCCTCGCGGCCTTCACCAGCGTGCTGCGGCTCAACCCGCGCCGCGGCGTCACGACGTCGCCCGCCGAGTTCTTCGCGCTGGTCGGTGAGCTCGCCGCGACCCCGGGCGAAGCCGGCGAGATCATGGGCCGGTTCCGCGACGGCGCCGAGCGCGTCGCCGCCTACCGGGCGCGGCTGGCCGACCCGGGCTTCGTGCCCGTGCTGGATCCGCTGGTGCCGGCGGTGCGCCACACCATCCGGCACTGGAGCGCCGCGGGCACCCCGGTCGCCGTGGTCCACGACGAGCAGCTCGCGCTGACCGCCGAGCGTGTGCTGCAGCTCAAGGCCACGCTCGGCGCCCGGCTGGCGGGCGTGCGGTTCGTCGACTCGCGGTCCGACGCCCGCGTCCAGGTTGCCGACTTCCTCGCCGGCGTCGCCCGGCGGATCGCCTCCGAAGAGCTCAACGCCCGCGGCGACGCCCAGCTGACCACGCTGCTTCAGTCCTTTGTGGACGCCGAGTCGGTCTGGGACGGCCCGTTCGTCAGCAGGTGACGACCGTGGCCGGTGGCGTCGTGTTGTCGAGCCGCTTGACGTAGGCGGCGCCGGCGCGCCGCGCGCACGCGCTTTCTTCGGTGGCGAACGGCCCGTCGAAGACGGCGTAGACGTCGGCGCCGTTCACCTGCTGCCGCAGCGAGCCGCAGCCGGTGCTCGGCGTGTGCAGGTAGTGCGCGCCGGGGTGGGCGGTCAGGAACTGCTGGACGTCGGTGCGGTAGCGGGCCGGCGTGATGGCCGAGCCGAGGACGACGACGTAGGAGCCGTCGCACGCGGGTGTGCTCAGCGGGGTCGTCAGCCCGAGGTCGGCGCCGCTGACGATCGACGTCCTGACGGTCACCTGCGTGGTCGTCACCTGAGCGGTCACCGGCGGCGCGCTCGACGGGGAGCTGGTGGTCGGAGAGGCGGCGGTGGGCGGTGCCGACGGACCGGGTGTCGCCCCGGCCCGCGACGACGACTTGTCGACCAGGAACCACGCGGCGACGGCCACCAGGGCCAGCAGCGCGACCCCGGCGACCAGCCACGGCGCCTTCGCACTCCGCCGCACGACCGTCGCGGGCGGCGGTGGGGGCGCGAGGTGCGTCGCCTGCCGGGTCGGGGGCGCGGCCGCGGCGACCGGGCCGGTGCCGCCGAGCGCGGCCCGCGCTGCGCCGGCCAGCTCCGTGACGCTCCCGAAGCGCTCGGCCGGGTCCTTCGCCATGCCCCGCGCGACGACGTCGTCGAACGCCGCGGGCAGGCCGGGCCGCAGCGTGCTGGGCCGGGGCGGCGGCTGGTGCAGGTGGGCGCCGATGAGCGACGCGGCCGTCGTCGCCGCGAACGGCTTGCTGCCGGTCAGGCACTGGTGCAGCACGCAGGCCAGCGAGTAGACGTCGACGCGGTGGTCGGCGGGCGCGTCGGCGAACCGTTCCGGCGCCATGTAGTCGAGGGTCCCGACGGCGCCGCCGGTCGCGGTGAGCCCGGTGGCGGGCCCGGCCGCGCGGGCGATGCCGAAGTCCACGAGGTAGGCGAAGCCGGTCGGGCCGACCAGCACGTTCGACGGCTTGACGTCCCGGTGCACCAGTCCTTCGGCGTGCGCGGCGGCCAGGGCCTGCGCGACCTGTCCGATGACGTCGACGGCGTCGGCCGGCGGGAGCGGCCCGCCGGCGGTGAGCCGGGTGCCGAGGTCGTCGCCTTCGACCAGGCGCATGTCGAGGTAGAGCCGCCCGTCGATCTCGCCGTAGGCGTGGATCGGGATGACGTGCGGCTCGCGCAGCCGCGCCACCGCGTGCGCCTCGCGCCGGAACCGCTCCTGGAAGTCCCGGTCGGTGGCGTACTCCGGGGCGAGCAGCTTCAGCGCCACGACGCGGTCGTGGCGCGTGTCGTAGGCCCGCAGCACCTCGCCCATCCCGCCGCGGGCGATCAGGGTCTCCACCCGGTAGGGCCAGAACTGCCAGCTCACGTCTTCCTCCACTCGGGTCACCAGGCGTGAGGAGACTACGCGATCCGCGGGCGGCTCCGATGGAAAGTGGGAGACGGCCGCGATTTCGTCACCGCCGGTCCCGGCTCGGGGACGCGGGGTGCGTGCGCCCGGTCGCGGACCGTCGGTGGTGCCGGCGTCGATCATGGCGGAACCGATGTTCGAGAGCCGGGGATGGCCCGGCGAAGTCTATTGTGGACACTGTGTCTTCCGGCCGCGGCGACCTGGACCCGCAGACGTTCACCGACGCCGGCCACCTGCACGACCGCGGGCCCGGGGTCCACCGTGGACGGTCCCGGCGGCGCGGACGTCGCCGGGACCGGAGCTGCGTCCACGGCCGGCGGCCCGGCCACCGGGCGCGCGGGATGTCCGCGCTGCCGGTCCGGTTCGACGGCACCGGACCGGTCCTGGGCCGGGCTACGTCCGGGGCGTCCCGAAGTCCTGCGTCCAGTACGCCTTCTTCGCCGAGTCGACGCTGTACCCGATGCCGATCTCGCGCAGCGAGCAGTTGAGGATGTTGGCCCGGTGCACCGGGCTGTGCATCCACGCGTCGACGACCGCGGTGGGCGTGCGCTGCCCGGCGGCGATGTTCTCGGCCCACTGCGCCCAGCGGTACCCCGCGTCCACGATCCGCGCGGCCGGCCCCTCGCCCTTGCGGCCGGTGTGGCTGAAGTAGCGGTACTTCGCCATTTCGTCGTTGTGCGCCTGGGCTGCGACCGCGAGCTGCGGATCGCTGGTGAGCGCCTTGCAGCCGTTCTGGACCCGGTTGCTGTTGGTCAGCTGCAGCACCTGGGCGGGGTAGAGGTCCGCGACGGACGCCGACGCGGGCGTGGCCCAGCCCGGGACGAGCGCCGCCAGTACCGCGGTCGCCCCGCAGGCCACCATTTTCCGGAACATCACAACCTCCTCGAGGGGACGGTTTTCCCGACCTTCGAGGACTGCGCCCCGGGACCGGGTGACGAAACCCGCCCATGGAGCGATTCCCGCTGGTACGAGGCGTGACGGAACCGGGGGAAGTTCACCGGGAATCGACCCGGCCGAAGCTTGGCGGGTGGTTTTCCGGCACCGGCGCCGACCCGGAGTCGCGGCACGTGCAGGCACACGTGCGCCCGCGCGCCCGTCCCACTCGCCACCGAGGGCGTCCGGACGCCCTCGGCCGGAAACGAACCGCGCGCCCGGCGAGCACTACGCCGACCCCGGGTCCGGGAAGTCCACGTAGGCTGGTCCGGTGCGTACCCGGCCCACCTTGACCTGGACTTCGGCGGACGCGCCGCTGCCGCGGACGTCCAGCCTCGACGAGCTGACCGACGTCGTCTCCCGGCGGCGGGTCGCCGTGCTCAGCGGCGCCGGGCTGTCGACGGAGTCCGGGATCCCCGACTACCGCGGCGCGTCCGGCAGCCTGCGCCGGCACACGCCGATGACCTACGACGAGTTCGTCACCAGCGCCGGCGGGCGGCAGCGGTACTGGGCGCGCAGTCACCTCGGCTGGCGCACGATCGCCCGCGCCGACCCGAACGACGGCCACCGTGCGGTGACCGCCCTGCGCGACGGCGGGTACGTCGCCGGCGTGATCACCCAGAACGTCGACGGGCTGCACCAGGCGGCGGGCACCGCCGACGCCGTCGAGCTGCACGGCAGCCTCGACCGCGTGATCTGCCTGGACTGCCGCCGCACCAGCCCGCGCGCCGAGCTGGACCGGCGGCTGCGCGCGGCCAACCCGGACTTCGAGGGCACCGCGACCCGGATCAACCCGGACGGCGACGTCGAGCTGCCCGAGGACGTCGTGCGCCGGTTCAGCCCGGTGCCGTGCGCGGACTGCGTGTCCGGCGTGCTCAAGCCCGACGTGGTGTTCTTCGGCGAGAACGTGCCCCGGCCGCGTGTCGAGCAGTGCTTCCGGCTGGTCGACGACGCCGACGCGCTGGTCGTCCTCGGTTCGTCCCTGACCGTGATGTCCGGCCTGCGGTTCGTCCGGCACGCGGCGAAGGCGGGCAAGCCGGTGGTGATCGTCAACCACGGCGAGACCCGCGGCGACCGCTACGCGACGGTGCGGGTGGACCGGCCGCTGGGCCAGGCCCTGACCGAGCTGGCCGACCGGCTGGGCTGCCCGGTCGGCGGGGATCGCGGCCGAACCGCGTGAGCAGCCGGTCCTGCCGCGACGCCGGGGGCGCCCCGGCCGGCGGGTCCGCGAAGAACCGGTCCACCGCCAGCCCGGCGAAGATGGCGTCGTAGCCGTCGTCGGCCCACGCGACGAGGTCCGGGTCGAGGGTGTCGTCGGCGCCGAGGGCGCGGGCCAGGTCCCACGTGTGGACGACGCTGTCGGCGGTCCGCACGGCCAGCGCCCGCCGTCCGCTCAGCTTGCCCATCGGGTAGTCGACGACCCGGTCCAGCGCGCCGCTCCCGGCGAACGCGTCCGCGCAGGCGGTGACCGACGCGGTGAACGCCGTGACCGGGTCGTCGCCGAGCGCGTCGACGTCCCGCCGGGCCAGGAACTCCTCGCGGGTGGCGCCGTGCACGAGGCCGACGTAGTTGAGGTTGCCGCGCGTCATGTGGTTGGCCAGCTGCCGGACGTCCCACTCGGTGCAGGGGGTCGGCGCGTGCCAGCCGTCCGGCGGCACCGCGCGGAGGTGGCGCTCGAAACCCTTGCCGGCGAGCAGAAACCGGTCCAGCAGCCCCGTGAAGGTGTCGGCCATGACGCCCAGTCTGCCCACGGTGCGACGCCGGGACCGGCGGGTATCGGACACGGCGTCCGCTGGACGAACCGGCCCGGGCGGGTTGGGGGGAAACGCGCCCGGGACGGCTCTGCGACGGACCTCCACAGCCAGTCGTTGCCAACAAGACGCCGGGGCCGCCCCGGGCGTTACACGGACTGCAACCCGTTCCACGACCACCGCGGCACGGCCAGGTCCGCCGGCACCTCGGTGGCCGGGCCCGGGTAGGCGAGCACCTCGGCCACCGCCCATTCCATGTAGGACCGCAGCGCGGCGCGGAACTCGGGATCGGCGGGCAGGTCCGCGTCGTCGGCGGCGCGCACGAAGCAGTCGACGAACCGGCGGCCGAGGTCGGACATGTCACCGTTGCCGGCGTGCATCCGGAGCATCGCCGAATGGTCCGCGCACTCGGTCGAGAACCGCGGCGGGCCGCCCAGCACCTCCGCCCAGTACCAGGCCAGCCGCTCCACGTGCTCCGGGTGTTGCCCCGGGTGGGAGAACGGGTGGTTCAGCTCGGGATCGGCCAGGCAGCGTTCGTGGTGGGCGGCGGCCAGCGCGAGGAACGCGGGGTCACCGCCGGCGAACTCGTACAACGTCGGGCGCACGGGCCGAGCCTGGCACGCGCGGCCCGTGAACGCCAGGTCAGCGCGCGGCCGCGGCGGCGCGTTCCGCGGCCGGCGTGAAACCGCCGAACGCGTCGACGGCCTGGCGGACGTCCTCGGCGACGAGATCGTGGTTCAGCATTCCCGCGGCCGCCGCACCCTGCGCCGCGGCGATGATCACGGTGGCCCGCGCGTCCACGACGTTGCCGGCCGCCCACACGCCGGGGACGCTCGTCTGCCCGCCGGGGTCGACCTCGACGACGTCGGCCTCCACCGCACAGCCGAGTTCTCGCAGCTGAGCGTCGTGCGGGACGGTCCGGGTGCGGAGGAACAGCGCCACCCGCGGCACGAACCGGCCGCCCAGTTCGACGCCGGTCATCGCGCCTTGCTCGCGCCGCACCGCGGTCACGGTCCCGTCGACGACCCGGATGCCCCGCGCGTCGAGCCGTTCGCGGTCCGCGTCGGACGGCGGCGCGGTGTGGGCGAAGTAGACGACGTCCGGCGACCACTGGCGGACGAGCAGCGCGTGCTCGACGCTCGCGGCTTCGGTGCCGAGCACGCCGAGCGGCTGGTCGCGGACCTCGTAACCGTGGCAGTAGGGGCAGGTCACCGCGTCGGTGCCCCAGCTTTCGCGCAGGCCCGGGAGGTCCGGGAGGTCGTCGTGGACGCCGGTGGCCCACAGGACGCGCCGCGAGCTCAGCTCGCGGCCGCCGGCCAGCCGCAGCGTGAACCCGGGCTCGAGGCGCTCGACGTCGTCGTCGATGAGGTCGACGCCGTAACCCAGGAGCTCTTCGCGGCCGATCTTGAGGAGCTCGGCCGGCGGCAGCCCGTCCCGGGACAGGAAGCCGTGCATGTGGGCGGCGGGGGCGTTGCGCGGCGCGCCGCCGTCGACGACCGCGACGCGCCGCCGCGCCCGGCCGAGCATCAGGGCGGCGTTGAGGCCCGCGGCCCCGCCACCCACCACCACTACGTCGTAACTGCTGTTCTCGGTCATGCGGCCACCATGACCCCGGCGTCGCGAATCCGACAACAAATGTTGCCGTTTCCGGGACGAAGGGGTTTCCTGGAGGGCATGACGGACGCGATCAACCAGGCACTGGCCGAGGTGGGACCCCGGCTCAAGCGGGTCCGCACCCAGCGGCGGGTCACCCTCGCCGACCTCTCGGAGGCGACGGGCATCTCGAAGAGCACGCTGTCGCGCCTGGAGGCCGGCCAGCGGAAGCCGAGCCTGGAGCTGCTGCTGCCGATCGCCCAGGCCCACCAGGTCCCGCTGGACGAGCTGGTCGGCGCCCCGGAGGTCGGCGACCCGCGCGTCCGCCTGACGGCGCGGCGCATCCCGCGGCACAACGGCGCGACCATGACGGTGCTCCCGCTGACCCGCCAGCCGGGCGCGCCCCAGGCGTTCAAGATGATCCTCGAGCCCGAGACGGGCGAGCCGGACCCGCAGGTCCACGAGGGGTACGAGTGGCTGTACGTGCTCTCGGGCCGGCTCCGGCTGGTCCTGGCCGACCACGACATGACGCTGGGCCCGGGCGAGGCCGCGGAGTTCGACACGCGGCTGCCGCACTGGTTCGGGGCGGTCGACGGCCGGCCCGCGGAGATCCTGAGCCTGTTCGGCAAGCAGGGGGAGCGGCTGCACCTGCGCGCGAAGTCGCGCTGAGCGTCCCGGAAAAGTTCTTCGAAGAAATCCGGGACGCCGTGTCGGATCCGCGAGGCGGTGTTCGTAGCAGGGGTGAGGCCGCCCGCGAGGGACCGGTCCCGGGGCCGGCGGATTACGCACTGCCGGCTCGTGTCACCCCCTGGAAAGGACGCCGCCATGACCTCCACCGCCCGCCGGATGTTCGAGCTCCTCGAGCCGATCTGCCTGGTCACCTTCTGCGCCGACGAGTGCAACGAGGAGCAGGCCGCGCTCGGCCACCGCACCTACTGGGACGGCTACTTCGCCGGCCGCGCGGCGGCGCTGGGACGGGTGCCGGCGCAGGTCGTGCACGCGGCGTTCTACAACTTCGCCGACGGCGAGGCCGCGCGGCACATCCCGAGCGCATGGGAGACGATCCCGCCCGAGGCGTCCGTCGCCGCGCGGGAGCGGGGCAGCGCGGCCTCCCTGCGCCGGATCCTCGGCGACGAGGTGGCCGGCTCCCCGGGCCTGGCGCGCGCCGCCGACCTGACCACCAAGGCCGCCACGAGCGCGCCCACCGAGGGCCGGATGATGTACGCCGGGATGCGCACCCTGCCGGTGCCGGGCGACCCCGTGGCCCGGCTGTGGCACTCCGCGACCGTGCTGCGCGAGCACCGCGGTGACGGGCACATCGCCGCGCTGGTCGGCGCGGGCATCGGCGGCACGGAGTCGCACGTGCTCAGCGCGCTGGACCTCGGTATTCACCCGCCGGAGTCGTTCGGGCGCATCCACCACCTGCCGAAGGAGCGGCTGGCCGAGGTGATGGCCGGTTTGCGCGAGCGCGGGCTCGTCGACGCCGACGGCTGGTTCACCGACGCCGGCCGCGAGACCAAGCGCCGCATCGAAGCCCTCACCGACGAGCTCGCCGCCCCGCCGTACGACGCGCTTTCCCCCGCCGAGCTCGACGAGCTGGTCGCCGAGCTCGAACCCCTCGCCGCGACGCTGATGGCCGCGGGTTCGCGGTGACGGGCGTCGACACACGGCGCTGACGGCGTCGACTCACGGCGCTCACGGCGCTGACGGCGTGCGATGCGGGCGCGCCAGACCCGTGCCAGCGCCGTGTGCGTCCCGTGCCAGTGGTCCTCGTCAATCTTGGAACGTAATTCCAACGGCGGCCGCGCCCGGGTTCACCCGGCGGCCGCGAACGGCGAAGGAGCCACCCATGAACACCCCAGTCACGATCATCGGTGCCGGACTCGGCGGCCTCACCCTCGCCCGGGTCCTGCACGTCCACGGCATCGCGTCGACGGTCTACGAGGCCGAGCCGTCGCCGATGGCGCGGATGCAGGGCGGGATGCTCGACATCCACGACTACAACGGGCTGCTCGCCGTCGAGGCGGCCGGCCTGACGGAGGCGTTCCAGGGGCTGGTGCTGGCGGGCCGGCAGGCGATGCGGATCCTCGACCACCAGGGGAACCTCCTGTTCGAGAAGGTCGATGACGGCACGGGTGGCCGCCCCGAGGTGCAGCGCGGCGAGCTGCGCCGGCTGCTGCTCGACGGGCTCCCGGACGGCACGGTCCGGTGGGGCCACAAGGTGAGCGGCACCCGGGCCCGCGCCGAAGGCGGCTACGAGGTGACCTTCGCCGACGGCTCCACCGTCGGCGCGGACCTGCTGGTCGGCGCGGACGGCACGTGGTCGCGGGTCCGGTCGCTGGTCATCGGCGCCGTGCCCGAGTACGACGGCACGGCGTTCATCGAGACCTACCTCCACGACGCCGACACCCGGCACCCCGCCACGGCGAAGGCGGTCGGCGGCGGGTCCCTGGCGGCGAACGGGCCCACCCCGGACCGGGCGATCAGCGCCCACCGGGAAACCGGCGACACCCTGCACGCCTACATCGCCCTCACGGAGTCGCTGGACTGGTTCGCCGCGCTCGACTTCGACGATCCGGCCGCGGTCACCGCGCGGATCGCGCGGGAGTTCGACGGCTGGGCCCCGGAGCTCACGGCGCTGATCACCGACGCCGACACCGCGCCGGTCTTCCGCCCGCACTACGCCTTGCCGATCGGGCACCGCTGGGACCGCCTGCCCGGTGTCACCCTCGTCGGTGACGCCGCGCACGTCACGGCCCCGAACGGCGAAGGCGCCAACCTGGCGATGCTGGACGGTGCCGAGCTCGGCCAGGCCCTGGCGGCCCACCCCGGCGACGTCGAAGCCGCGCTCGCGGAGTACGAGGAAGCCATGTTCACCCGCACCGCCACCCCGATCGACGACGCCGCGCTCATGGAAAGCCTGTTCGACGGCGAACTCCCGCAGAGCCTGCTGGACATGTTCACCGGAGACCAGCGGAAGTCCTGAGCCCGGCGCCCGCGGCGGGCGGGTCGGGCGTGGCAAGCTGGATCGTGTGACGGCCGAGCCGCGGGCTGGTTCTCCGGCGCGGGAGGACTTTCGGGTGTCGTCCTCACCGCGCCGGCCGCCGGGCGCGGCCGAGGTGACCCCGGAGCACCCGCCGCGGGGCCGGTTCGCGCGGTGGGCGTTCGCGCTCGTCGTGGTCGCGCTCCTGGCCGAACTGGCCGTCGCGATGTTCACGACGGCGGTGGAGCAGTCCCCGACGATCGACGAGCCGGTCTACGTCGGCACGGCCGTGGTCTACCTGCAGCAGCACAGCCTCCGCTACAACCCGGAGCACCCGCCGCTGGGGAAGCTGATCATCGCGTCCGGGCTCGTGTTCGCCGACGTGCACCTCGATCCCGCGTTCGCCGGCGACCAGAGCCGGCTCGGCTGGCGCGTGCTGTACGAGTCGGGGAACGATCCGGGACGGCTGATGCTGCTGGCGCGGCTGCCGGTGATGGTGCTGACGCTGTTGTTCGGGCTGGTCGTCTTCCGGTTCGCGCGTGATCTGGCCGGCCCGGCCGGCGGCGTGACGGCGCTCGCGCTGTACGCGTTGTCGCCGGACGTCATCGCGAACGGGGCGCTGGCCACGCTCGACGTGCCGGTGGCCGGTTTTGTGGTGACGTCGGTGTGGCTGTTGTGGCGGGCCCGCCACCGCCCCGTGTTCTACCTTCCCCTGGCGGGCCTGGCCCTCGGCGCGGCCCTGGCCACGAAGATGAGCGCGCTGGCCGGGGTGCCGGTGGTGCTGCTCCTCGCCGTGCTGTCGGTGCGGCGCGCCCGCCGCACCGGGGCCTTTGACGCGGGCCGGTTCGCCGGACCGCTCGTGGCGGTCGCCGGCGTCACGCTGATCGCGACCGCCGTGGTCTGGTTTTCCTATCTCGCCGTGGATCCGCGGCTGCAATGGGAGACGCCGCCGGACCTGCCGGCCGTCCACGGCCTGCGCGTGCTCGTCGACCGGCTGCCGCTGCCCCGGGAGTACCGGGACGGCGTGCACCTCCAGTTCGGCTTCGAAGACCAGGTGTGGGGCGGGTTCCTGTTCGGCACGCGGTATTTCGGCCCGCTGTGGTACTACCTGCCGGCCGCGCTGCTGGTGAAGACGCCGCTGGGGTTGCTGGCGCTCGGGTCGGCCGGTTCCGCCGTGCTGGTGGCGGTTCCCCGGGTGCGCCCGGCCGCACCGTACGTCCTCGTTCCGGCGGCCGTGCTGCTGGCCGCGGCGATGACCGGCAGCCGTGACCTCGGCGTCCGGTACGCGATCTTCGTGCCGATGTTCCTGGCCGTCGCGGCGGCCGGCGTCATCGCGCTACGCCGGCGGTGGGCGTACGTCGCGGCGGCGGTCCTGGTCGTCTTCGCCGCGGTCAGCTCGGTGCGGACTTTCCCGTACTACCTGCCGTATGCCAACGAAGCGTTCGGCGGACCGGCGGAGAGCCATCTGCGCCTGCACGACTCGAACGTCGACTGGGGTCAGGACCTGGGCCGGCTCGGGAAGCGCTATCCCCACGAGCGGATCTGGCTCGTGTACAAGGGAAGCGGGGTGCCGGCCGCCTACGGGATCGACGCCGCCGACCCGCTTTCCGTGCCCCCTGAACAGGTTCGCGGGCTGCTCGCGGTGTCGGACTCCGCGATCGTCAAGGCGGACGACCGGTTGCGGGCGCTGATCGACACGAGCGTGCCGATCGACGACGTCGGCCACTCCATCACGATCTACCGCCGCCCGTAAACCCGCGACTCGTGTCGCGCACCCGAGGTTCGCCGACAGCGGCCCGGCGGCGCGCCCTCGCCGCTGTCGGCGAATTCGTGGCGAGGCACCGGTGAGCGGTCTGCCGCGGCTCGTCGTGAGTGTTCAGGGCGGTTCTAACCGCCCTGAACACTCACGACCGCTTGCGGCACCGCGGGGGCGGAACCGACACCGGAGCTTCGGCGAGCGAGTCCGTGCCGGCGTCGGACAAGCCGCGACCTAGGAGACGGCTTCCAGGTCGGCGCCGCGCCAGGTGGCGGCCAGCTCCTGGACCGGCATGGCGAGCGCCTCGCCGAGGCGGACGATCGTGCCGAAGCCGGGGGAGGGCAGCCGGCCGGTCTCGATCTTGCGCAGCGTCTCCGGCGAGATCCCGGCCGCCCGCGCGACGTCCGCGAGCTCGCGGCCGTCGCGCGCGTGGCGCAGCAGGACACCGAGCCGCCGGCCGGCTTCGAGCTGGTCGGGCGTGAGCGGTTGACGGACCATGCCCCGAGGATAGGACTGGTATTACTATACCGGCAAGTGCTAAGGTTCCGGTATAACTATACCAACCCCTGTGACGTGAGGTTTTTCGTGATCGAACTGAAGACGCCCGCGGAGATCGAGCGCATGCACGTGGCCGGGCGTTTTGTCGCCGAGGTGCTCACCGAGGTCGGCCGGCTCGCCGATGTCGGCGTCAACCTCATGGACCTGGAGCACCACGTGCGCGGCATGATCGAGCGCCGCGGCGCGGAGTCGTGCTACTGGGACTACGCGCCGTCCTTCGGCAAGGGCCCGTTCCGCAACGTCATCTGCCTCTCGGTCAACGACGCCGTCCTGCACGGCCTGCCTCACGACTACCTCCTGCGCGACGGGGACGTGCTCAGCGCGGACATCGCGGTCGGCATCGACGGCTGGGTGGCGGACTCGGCGCGCACGGTCATCGTCGGCACCCCTGCCGAGGAGGACCTGCGGATCATCCGCGCCACCGAGGAAGCGCTGGAGGCGGCGATCGAGGTCGCGCGCCCGGGCAACCGCCTGGGCGACATCTCGGCGGCGATCTACGCGGTGGCGTGCGACTACGGCTACCCGGTCAACACCGAGTTCGGCGGGCACGGCATCGGCCGCACCATGCACGAGGACCTCCACGTCTCCAACAAGGGCCAGGCGGGCCGCGGCATGAAGCTCAGGCCGGGCCTGACCCTCGCGCTCGAACCGTGGTTCGCGCGCACGACCGACAAGATCGTCTACGACCCCGACGGCTGGACCATCCGCTCGGCGGACGGCTCGCGCACGGCCCACTCCGAGCACACGGTGGCCGTCACCGAGGACGCCCCCCTGGTGCTCACCCGGCGTGCACCCGAAACCCCGGCGGCCCGGGACGACACCGCCGGCCGGGTGTCCACAAAGGACGCCTGACGCGGCACGGCACCGGTCGTGATCGATCGAGTACGGTGGATCACGACGCGGCGGCCGGTGGCCGCCGCCCGGTGACCGTGACGAGAAGGGCCCCCTCCATGGCCGACCCGGCTGACCCCGACCTGCCGGACAACTGGGGCCGCTGGGGCACCGGCGACGAACTGGGCACGCTCAACCTCATCACCGACGAGGTGCGCGCGAAGGCCGCCGCCGAGGTGCGGACGGGCCGGTGGGTGTCGCTGGCGCTGCCGATCACGCCGAACCCGATGGTCAGCGGCCCGTTCGCACCCACGACGGTGGACGTCTCGCCGGTGCAGCAGCTGATGTCGCACACCGGGGTGGGCGTGGCGGCCGACGTGATGCTGGTGACGAACCACCACGCGAAGTCGACGCACCTCGACGCGCTGGCGCACTGGTCGACCGACGACCGGGTCTACCCGGGCCGCCCGCGGGCCGAGGTCGTGACCGCCGGCGGGGTCACGCACGCGTCGACGTCGGCGTTCGCCGCCGGGATCGTGACGCGCGGCGTCCTGCTCGACCTGGCCGTCGAGGGACCCCTGCCGCCGGGGTACGCGGTGACGTCGCAGGACTTCGAGCAAGCCGAGCGGCGCCAGGGCGTCGAAGTGCGGCCGGGTGACGCGCTGGTCGTCCGGCTCGGCTGGCCGGCCACCCCGGTCCCCGGCACGCCGACCCCGGGCATCAGCGTCGACGCGGTGCGCTGGATGCACCGCCGCGGGGTCGCCCTCTGCGCCCCCGACCGGGGCGACGCCAACCCGCCGCTGGACCCGGCCGGGCCGTCCCCGCTGCACGGCGTCGGGCTGGGCCGGCTGGCGATGCCGCTGATCGACGCGGTCGGGCTCGACGACCTCGCGGCGCTGTGCGCGGAGCTGCAGCGTTACAGCTTCCTGCTCACCGTCGCCCCGCCGCGCATCCACGGCCTGACCGGTATCCCGGTCAACCCCATCGCCCTGTTCTGACCGGACGAACGGACTTCGAAGACCCGGCTCGGCCGGACGCCTCGTGGAGGGCGGCGGCAATGTCGTCGACCCCGCGGACGGCTGTTCCGCGTTCGTGCCCGGCACCTCCGGCGGCGAGTCCGAGACGCCGTCCTGCTGCCGCATCAAACCTCGTGATGCGGCAGCCGGGCGAGCGTGAGATCGCGCCCGTCCTCACCGAGACGGGTATCGCCGCTGTGCTGTACCTCGCGCTGGCCAGTGGTTTCCTGACCGGCAAGATCGGCGGGTCGCGCCCTGCTTCGGGGTGGTCGGCTCCTCGCCGGCAAACACCGCCGGGACAAGCAGAACTTCGGCGGGGCGGCCCGCCGGCCGGATCCCACCGCGGCCGAGAAGGCCGCGTCGGACCGGGTTTCCGCCCAGGCGGGTCGAGGCACCATGGTGCCGTCCGTGTCCTGATCCGAGGGGTTCCTGGCCGTCCGGGGACGGTCGCGAGCGGGCACGGGTCGGCAGGATGGGAGCCGGACACCCCGTCCGGCCACCACGAGTGAAGGCGCGGCAACCATGTCAGAGATCATCGCGGGGGTGGCGGTTCCCGAAACGGCGGCGGTCGCCGAGGCGACCCGGCTCGCCCGGGAGACGACCAGCCCGCTGCTCTACCACCACTCCCGCCGCGTGTACTTCTTCGGCCGGATCCACGCGCTGCGGCTCGGCGTGGCACCGGACCCGGAACTGCTCTACCTGGCCGCCATGTTCCACGACGCCGGTCTCCTGACGCCGTTTTCCGCCGTGGAGCAGCGGTTCGAGGTCGACGGCGCCGACCACGGGCGCCGGTTCCTGCTCGATCACGGGTTCTCCGCGGCGGCCGCGGAAACGGTGTGGACGGCGATCGCCCTGCACACGACCCCGGGCATCCCCGGCCGGATGGGCCCGGAGATCGCCACCACGCACTTCGGCGTGCTGACCGACGTGCTCGGCTTCGGCCTGGACGGGCTGGACCCCGATCAGGTGGCGGAAATCGTCGCCGCGCACCCGCGGGGCGAGTTCAAGAAGGACTTCCTGAGCACCTACCTCGACGGGCTCAAGAGCCGCCCGGAGACGACCAACGGAACCGTGAACTCCGATGTGCTGGCGCATTTCGTCCCCGGTTTCCGGCGCACGACGACCGTCGAGCGCGTCCTCGCTTCGGCGTGGCCGAGCTGATCCGCCGTGCGCGCCCTCACCGTGCGGGACCGTGACGCCGGACCCACCCTGACCGACCTGCCGTACCCCCACGCCGCCGAAAACGACGTCATCGTGCGCGTCCACGCCGCCGGCTTCACGCCGGGCGAGCTCGACTGGCCCGCCACCTGGACCGACCGCGCGGGCCGCGACCGCACGCCCAGCGTGCCCGGGCACGAGGTGGCCGGAGTCGTCGCCGAACTGGGCTACGGCACCACCGGCCTCACCGTCGGCCAGCGGGTGTTCGGCCTCGTCGACTGGACCCGCGACGGTTCACTCGCCGAGTACACCGCGGTGGAGGCACGCAACCTCGCCCCGCTGGCCGCGGACATCGACTACCCGGTCGCCGCGGCCCTGCCGATCTCCGGACTGACGGCGTGGCAAGGACTCTTCGACCACGGCGGCCTCACCACGGGTCAGACCGTCCTGGTCCACGGCGCGGCCGGCGGCGTCGGATCGATCGCCATCCAGCTCGCCCGCGAGATCGGCGCCCGCGTCATCGGCACCGGCCGGGCCACCGACCGCGACGTCGTGCTGGACCTCGGCGCACACGCCTTCCTGGACCTGGCCACCGATCCCTGGACGGACGCCGGTGAGGTCGACGTGGTCTTCGACGTCATCGGCGGCGACGTCCTCGAGCGGTCGGCCGCCCTGGTCCGCCCGGGCGGCACCCTCGTGACCATCGCGGCGCCACCCACGGCGTCGCCGAAGGACGGGCGCGCGGTCTTCTTCGTGGTCGAACCCGACCGCGCCCGGCTGGCGGACCTGGCCCAGCGGTTGCGGGACGGCCGCCTCCGCCTCCTGATCGGCGACGTCCGCCCGCTGGCCGAGGCGGCGGAGGCGTTCACCCACCACCGGCGCACCCGCGGCAAGACGATCATCCAGGTCGCGGCGGATGGTTCGTGATCGTGGCCGCGCGGCGATTTCCCGGGCCGCATGGAGGGAACGCCGCGCCTCGGTTCCTGGCGGCACCGACTACACCCTGACGGCGGGGGATTCGCGGTACTTTCCCGCCGGCACAGCGCATTCCTGCGTGAACGACGGTGCCGAGCCGGGCGAGCACCACGTCGCCCGGCCTCAGGTGATCGCCAGGTCCGTCCGAAGTGGCCGGCCCCGCATCGCGCACCACACCGCCGCCGGCGTCAGCGGCATGTCCGCGTGCCGCACGCCGTACGGCCGCAGCGCGTCGACGACGGCGTTGACCACCGCGGCGGGGGAGCCGACCGTCGCGGACTCGCCGATGCCCTTGGCGCCGATCGGGTGATGCGGGGACGGCGTGCACGTCTCGCCGAGCTCCCACGACGGGCACTCCAAGGCCGTCGGCAGCAGGTAGTCCATGAAGGACCCGCCGAGGTGGTTGCCGTCGTCGTCGAACGCGATCAGCTCCATCAACGCCATCCCGATCCCGTCGGCGAGGCCGCGGTGCACCTGGCCGGCCACGACCGCCGGGTTGATCCGCACGCCGCAGTCGTCGACCGCGACGAACCGGCGCACCCGCACCTGGCCGGTGCCGGGATCGACGTCCACCACACAGATGTACGCGCCGAACGGGTAGGTCAGGCTCGGCGGGTTGTACACACAGGACGCGTCGAGCTGCCCTTCGACGCCTTCGGGCAGGGCCAAGTCCGAATGCGCGGCGCGGGCGATCTCGCGCATCGCGGCACCCTGGTCCGGCACGCCGCGGACGAACCAGCGGCCGGGCTCCCACTCCAGGTCGTCCGGGCTGACCTCGAGCATCGCCGAGGCGACGAGCCGCGCGCGTGCCCGCACCTTCCGCGCGACCAGCACGGTGGCCGCGCCGGACACCGGCGTCGAGCGCGAACCGTAGGTGCCGAGACCGAACGGCGTGGCGTCGGTGTCGCCCTGCACGACCTCGACCTCGTCGGTCGGGATGCCCAGCTCGTGCGCGACGATCTGGGCGAACGTCGTCTCGTGGCCCTGGCCCTGGGACATGCACGAGAGCCGCAGCACGGCCGACCCGCTCGGGTGCACGCGCAGCTCGGCGCCGTCGGCCATGCCGAGGCCCATGATGTCCATGTGCTCGCGCGGGCCGGCGCCGACGGCTTCGGTGAAGAAGCTCAGCCCGATGCCCATCAGCTCGCCGCGTTCGCGCTTCTCCTTCTGCTCACGGCGCAGGTCGTCGTAGCCCGCCATCTCCTTGGCCAGCGCCAGCGCCGCGGGATAGTCGCCGGAGTCGTACTCCCAGCCGGTCGCGCAGGTGTACGGGAACTGCCCCGGCCGCAGCAAATTCCGCTCCCGCAGCTCCGCCGGGTCGACGCCGAGGTCGTAGGCGAGCACGTCCATCATCCGCTCGACCAGGTACACGGCTTCGGTGATGCGGAAGGAACACGCGTACGCCACGCCGCCGGGCGCCTTGTTCGTGTGGACGCCGGTGACCGCGCAGTGCGCCGCGGGCAGGTCGTAGGAACCGGTGAAGACCTGGAAGAACCCGGCCGGGAACTTGGACGGCTGCGCGGTGCCGTTGAACGCGCCGTGGTCGGCCAGCACCCGCACGCGCAGGCCGAGCAGCTTCCCGTCGCGCGTCGCCGCGATCTCGCCGTGCATGTGGTAATCGCGGGCGAACGACGTGCTCATCAGGTTTTCCGAGCGGTCCTCGACCCACTTGACCGGCCGCCCGGTGCGCATCGTGGCCGCGACCGCGCACAGGTAACCGGGGTATACGCCCACCTTGTTGCCGAAGCCGCCGCCGATGTCCTGGGCGACGATCCGGATCCTGTGCTCGGGCAGCCCGGTGATCATCGAGTAGAGCAGCCGGTGCGCGTGCGGCGCCTGCGCCGTGGCCCAGACGGTCAGCTTGCCGGTGACCGGGTCCAGCTCGGCGACCGCGCCGCAGGTCTCCATCGGCGCCGGGTGCACGCGCGGGTAGAGCATGTTCTGCGTGGCGACGACGTCCGCGCGCGCGAAGGCGTCGTCGGTCGCCTCGGCGTCACCGCACTCCCAGTCGAAGATCCGGTTGTCCGTATGGCCTTCGACGTCGTCGCGGATCAGCGCGGCATCGGCGTCGAGGGCGGTCCGCGCGTCGGCGACCACCGGCAGCGGCTCGTACTCGACGTCGATCAGCTCCAGCGCGTCCCTTGCGGCGTACCGGTCTTCGGCGACGACGAACGCGACTTCCTGGCCCTGGAACCGGACCTTGTCGGTGGCCAGCACGGCCTGGACGTCGTGGGACAGCGTCGGCATCCACGCCATGCCGCGCTCGGCCAGCATCGCGCCGGTGATGACGGCCCGGACCTTCGGATGCGCCTCGGCGGCACTGGTGTCGATCGCGACGATCCGGGCGTGCGCGTGCGGGCTGCGCAGGATCGCGCCGTGCAGCATGCCGGGCCGGGTGACGTCGTCGAGGAACGTGCCGCGGCCGCGGACGAACCGGCCGTCCTCCTTGCGGCGCACGGAACCGTGGCCGTTCGCGGTCACGCTTCACCGTCCGGGTGCTCGGCGGCCCAGCGGATCGCGCGGACGATGTTCTCGTAACCGGTGCAGCGGCACAGCTGCCCGGAAATGGCCTCGCGGATGGTGTCTTCGTCGGGATCGGGGTCGCGGTCGAGCAGCCAGCGCGCGGTCATCAGCATCGCCGGGGTGCAGAACCCGCACTGGACGCCGTGGCAGGCGACGAACCCCTGCTGCACCGGGTCGAGCCGCGGGCCGTCGGCGAGGTCCTCGACGGTCCGGACGCGCTTGCCGTCGGCCATCGCCGCGAGCACCGTGCACGACTTGACCGGCAGCCCGTCGAGCCAGACCACGCAGGTGCCGCAGTTGGAGGTGTCGCAGCCCCAGTGCGTGCCGGTGAGGCCGAGGTCGTCGCGCAGGAAGTGCACCAGCAGCAGACGCGGCTCGACGCTGCGCCGGTACGGCTCGTCGTTGACGGTCACGGTGATCTCCACGTCACCCCGCCCGCCGCGCGTGGGCCTGGTGCAGCGCCCGGCTGGTCAGCTGCGCGACCAGGTGCCGCTTGTAGTCGACGGGTCCGCGCTGGTCGGCGGCGGGGGAGCAGTGCGCGGCGGCGATCGTCCCGGCTTCGCCGAACCGCTCCGGCGTCGCCGGGCCGCCCCGCAGGAAGTCCTCCGCCTCCGCGGCGACGAAGTTCGACGCGCCGACGGCGGTGAGACCGAGCCCGGCTTCGACGATGACACCGCCGTCGAGCCGCAGCGACGCGCCGGCCGCGGCGATGGCCCAGTCGCCGGCCCGCCGGCCGACCTTCGTGTACGCGCTCCCGGTGCCGTCGCGGATCGGCACCCGCAGCTGCACCAGCAGCTCACCCGGCCCGACGGCGGTCTCGTACGGCCCGGTGAAGAACTCCCGCACCGGCACCACCCGCGTCCCGGTCACGCCTTCGACGACGGCCTCGGCCCGGACGGCGGTGAACGCGGCCGAGAGGTCCTCCGACGGATCGGCCTGGCACAACGAACCCCCGACGGTCCCGCGGTTGCGCACGATCGGGTCCGCGACCACGCGTTCGGCGTCGTGCAGGATCGGGAACAGCCGCCCGGCTTCGGCCGAATCGAGCAGTTCGACGTGCCGCACGAGGGCCCCGATCCGCAGCTGCCCGCCGGCGACTTCGATCCGGGACAGCTCGCCGAGATCGTTGATGTCGACCAGGGCTTCGGGCCGCGCCAGCCGGAGTTTCATCATCGGGATGAGGCTGTGCCCGCCGGCGATCACCCGGCCCTCGGGGCCGTACTTGGCCAGCAGCTCGAGGGCGTGCCCGACACTGGTGGCCCGTTCGTACTCGAACTGCGCCGGCACCTGCATGACCGCCGATCGTTCCCGTCGTATGCGCGGTCCGCAACAGAGGATTAAGGGAACGCTTCAGACGTCGGCGCGGGCCTGCGTCCACCGCAGTGCCTGGTGCCACTCCGCGATCAGCGCTTCGTCGTCGGCGAAGGTCGGCGCCTCGCCCACCGGGATCCACGTCTGCTCGACCAGTTCGCCGTCTTCGACGCGCTGGACCGTGATTCCGGCGTACTTCACCACCTCACGCTTCACCACCTCACGGCCGATCTCGGCCGGAGCGGAGACCGCGCGGGTGCCCAGCCGCAGCCGCACCTGTCGTTCGCCCGTCACCGACCACCCTCCCCGTCATTCTCGACAGTGCTGTCGCGAACGGGCCGGGATCTGTAACAGCCCGGGCCGGTGGCCTGCGCTGAGCGGCGGGAACCAGCCGGTGGACGGCAGTTAGATTAGCTGTCGTGAATCGCACTGAACGCCTTTACGCCCTCGTGGAGGAGCTTCGCGCCGTTTCGCCGAGGCCGCGCAGTGCGACCTGGCTGGCGCGCCGGTTCGAAGTCAGCGCCCGCACCGTCGAACGGGACCTCGACGCGCTGCGGGAGTCCGGTGTCGCCATCCGGAGCGACACCGGGCGCAACGGCGGTTACCGCCTGGACCGCGAGCGCACCCTCCCGCCCGTGACGCTGACCGCGCGGGAGGCGCTGGCGATCAGCGTCGCGCTGCGGGCCGCGTCGGCCACGCCGTTCGCGGACGCGGCGCGCCGGGCCGCGCAGAAGGTCCTGGCGGTGCTGCCGCCCGACGTGCGCCGCCGGGAGGACGCGCTGGCCGCGCGCGTGCACCGCGTCGGCCCGCACCCCGACCTCCCGGTGATCCGCGGCGTGGTGGCGGACACCGTCGAGGACGCCGTCGTGTCGAGCCGGGTGCTGCACCTGACCTACACCGACCGGGCGGGAGCGACCTCCGAGCGCGACGTCGAGCCGATGGGCCTGCTGTGGGGGCCGCACGGCTGGTACGTCGTCGCCTGGTGCCGCTTGCGCGACGGCGTCCGCGGGTTCCAGCTGCACCGCGTCACCGCCGTCGAACCGACCGGCGAGCGGTTCCGCCCGCGCGAGGCCGAATGGGCCGCGGAATTGGACCGGCTGGACGCCGAAGCCCTGCGGTGAAAGGGGCGGAAATGTGACGCCGAACACCGACAGGACGGTGTCGCGCTCCACCGGAATGGTGGCGGACATGGAAAACAACGAAGATCGGACGCGGCAGTGGTGCCGCATGTGGAACGAGGACCCCGCGCTGGCGCACGACCTGATGAGCCCCGCCTGCGTGCAGTGGTCCGGGCAGACGCCGGGCCTCGACAGCGTGCTCGGGCCGGCGGAGCAGGTGCGGTTCCTCGACGGCTACCGCGCGAAGCACGTCAACATCTTCCGCCCACGGGTGCTCGCCGACGGCGGTGACCACTTCGCCTACCTGTGGGACGTGGACAAGGCCGACGGCCGGAAGCTGACCGGCTTCGACGTCAACATCCTGCGCGGGGACCGGATCGCGGAGAACTGGACGTTCGCGGGGGAGCGGCGCGACACCGCACCCGACCCGGCGTACACCGCCGAAGACGACCTGGACAAGGTCCTCGACGGCTGGCTCCGGTGGCGCGCCGGCGTTCAGGTGGACGTGCTCACCGGGGACTTCGGGTTCTTCTCCGGCGCGGCCGGCCCGCTCGCGCGGCCCGAACCCGCGGTGCTGACGCCGCACCGCGAGCCGATCGTCGATCCCGGCCGGGGCACCATCGCGTTCTTGTGGACCGGCCCCGCGGCGAGCGGCGCCGACCTGCTGTCGGTGCGCGACGGCCGGGTCGCCCGGGCCTGGTCGCTGACCGGGACCCGCTCCTTCCGTTACTGACCTTCGGGCGCGACGGCGCGCCGGACGCTCTCCCGCAGGAGCGTCCGGCGCTGTTCGTGCACTTCGGACGGTTCCTCGTCGGTGGCGGCGTAGACGTTGCTGACCGGCGACCACGCCATGGACATCGCGATCACCACGGCCATCAGGTCGAACGGGTCCCCGGCCCGGACCCGCCCGGCGGCCTGCGCGTCGGCGATGGCGCCGAGCTTGGCGGCGTCGAGGCGGTCGGCGTCGGCGACGAGGTGCCCGGCGGGGCGCCGCTCCAGGCGGACCCAGGTGGCCAGCCGGATCAGGTCGGGCCGGCGGAGGTACTCGTCGTACAGGCGCACGGCCCAGTCCGCGAGGTCGCCGGCGTCGATCGGGACGCCGTCGCGGATCGAGCCCATCGCATCCAGGAAGATCGTGTCGAACAGCTCTTCCTTGCTGCCGAAGTAGCCGTAGAGCTGGGCCTTGTTGGTGCGGGCCGCGGCCACGATCCGCTCGACGCGCGCGCCGGCCAGGCCGTACCGCGCGAACTCCTGGGTCGCCACGTCGATGATGCGCTGCTTCGTCGCGGCTCCGCGCGAGGTCAGGGGCTTGTCGGCCATGCCGCCACGATAACAACAGACCAGTCTGTTTGCCGGATCGCCGAACCTCGACTACGGTCAAATAGACCGAACAGTCTGTTTGTTTGAGGAGTGAGCCATGAGGACGACCGTGGGCTGGCAGGCCGACCGCACCGGGGACGCGCTGCGGCGGGTGCCGCTCGAACGCCGTGACCTGCGGGCGGACGACGTCGCCGTGCGGGTGGACTACTGCGGGGTCTGCCACAGCGACCTCCACGCCCTGCGCCGCGCCGGCCGGGAGACGCCGCTGGTGCCCGGCCACGAGTTCACCGGCGTGGTGACCGAAGCGGGCAGTGGCGTCACGCGGTTCGCCGTCGGGGACGCCGTCGCGGTGGGCAACATCGTGGACTCGTGCGGCGTCTGCCCGATGTGCCGGCGGGGGCAGGAGAACTTCTGCCACGAGTTCCCGACCCTGACCTACGACGGCACCGACCGCCACGACGGCACCCCCACGCTGGGCGGCTACGCCCGCGAGTACGTCGTCGGCGAGGGGTTCGCCTACCCGCTGCCCGCGGGACTCGACCCCGCGGCGGCGGCGCCGTTGCTCTGCGCCGGAATCACCGTCTGGGAGCCGCTCCGGGCCCTCGGCGTCGGTCCGGGGACGCGCGTCGCCGTGGCCGGGCTCGGCGGCCTCGGGCACCTCGCGGTCAAGCTCGCCGTCGCGCTCGGCGCCGAGACCACGGTCCTCAGCCGGACGGCCGAGAAGGCCGGGGACGCCCGCCGCCTCGGCGCCCACGATCTGATCGTGTCCACCGACGAGGCGCGGTTGTCCGCGGCCCGGGACCGGTTCGACGTCGTCGTCGACACCATCGCGGTGCCCCACGACCTCGGCCCGTACCTCAAGCTGGTCGCCCTCGACGGCACCCTGAGCGTCGTCGGGCACCTGGGCCCGGTCACGGTGTCGATGACGGATCTGCTCGTCGGCCGCAAGAAGCTGGGCTCCGCGGGCAGTGGCGGCCGCCCCGCGACCGCCGCGATGCTGGAGTTCTGCGCCGCGCACGACGTCACCGCCGACGTCGAGGTGGTCCCGTCGAAGCAGGTGAACGACGTTCTCGAGCGGCTCGGCCGCAACGACGTCCGGTACCGCTTCGTGCTCGACCTGGCCGACCTTTCCTAGCCGGTTCGCTGCGGCATTCGGGTCATTCTTCTCCGTTCCGGTGAGAAAAACCGGTGGTTTCCGGCGGCCGATCGACCACGCGTTGTGCAGAAAATCGGGACCGGCGTCGCACTGAAGTGTGACGGTTTCCGGCCGCCCCTGGACGAGACGGTCCGGCCAGTACCCCTTTGAGTAGCGCGAATTCCCGGTGATCGCCCATTGAGCGCCTTGACTGCGCGCTCCGGGTGAAGCGCGGGCGAAGTGCTAACGAAGTCGGCGGTTTTCCGTCTTTCCCAGGCCAGGCACCGGAAAATCTCGAAAGGGAAGTCATGTCCCGAAGATCAGTGTTCGTCGCCTTGACGGCCGTCACGGCGTTGCTCGCCCCGACCGCGGTCGCCGCCGCGGCGCCGCCCGGCGTCGATCCGGCCACCGTCGACCTCACGCTCGACGCGGGGAAGAGCGCCACCGTGACCAAGCACGTGACGACGTCGGCCGTGCCGCCGAACCCCGACCTGGTGCTGCTCGCCGACACCACGGGCAGCATGGGCGCCGCCATCGGCAACGTGCGCGCGAACGCCAACACCATCACCGGCGACGTGCTCGCCGCGCAGCCGACGGCGCAGTTCGGCGTCGCCGAGTACAAGGACTTCACCGACCCCTTCGCGTTCCGCGTCAACACGGGCATCACCGGTGACCAGGCGGCGGTCCAGGCCGGCACGAACCAATGGGTCGCCTCCGGCGGCGGCGACGGCCCGGAAGCCGACCTCAACGCCCTCTACGAGCTGGCCACCGGTGCGGTCACCTTCCGCCCGGACGGCACGCGCATCGTCGCCTGGTTCGGCGACGCGCCGTCGCACGACCCGAGCGGCGGGCACAACCTGGCCCAGACCATCGACGCGCTCAAGGCGGCGAAAATCCGCGTCGTCGCGGTCAACGTGGGCGCGCTCGACCTCGACGGGCAGGCTAGCGCGATCACGTCGGCCACCGGCGGCGTGCTGCTCAACAACGTGCCCTCGAGCGCGGTGTCGCAGGCCATCCTCGACGGCATCAAGTCCATCGAGGTCACGGTGACCCCGCAGGTCACCACGTGCGACCCGCAGCTCACGGTCACCAACGCGCCCACGAGCGTCAAGGTGCCCAGTGGTGACGTCGCCACCTTCACCGAGACGGTGGCCGCCGCGGGCAACGCCGCGCCGGGGACCTACCACTGCACCGTCGACTACCTGGTCGACGGCGTCTCGCGGGGCTACGTGGAGACGACGACCGTGCGGGTGCTCGGCTTGAGCGTCAACGACGTCACGGTCGCCGAAGGATCCGGCGGCGCTCCGGTGCCGGCGACCTTCACCGTGTCGCTGCTCGGCGGGGCCAGCCCGAACCCGGTGACCGTCCACTACGCCACCGCCGACGGCACGGCGAGCGCGCCGGCGGACTACGCGGCGGCGAGCGGCGACGTCACCTTCGCGCCCGGTGAGACGGCCAAGCCGGTGACCGTGCCGGTCAACCCGGACACGGTCGACGAGCCGGACGAGACGTTCACGGTGACGCTGTCGGCGCCGGTCGGCGCGGGCCTGGTCGACCCGACCGGGATCGGCACGATCACCGACGACGACCGGGACGGCGCGTTCTCCTGCACCGGCACCGCCGCGAACGTCATCGGCATCACCGCGGGGGTCGCCAACCCGGCGGACCTGCCTTGCGCCGACGACAGCCAGACCGTGCTGGGCGCGACGCTCAACGCGGGCCTGATCAAGGTGGAGACCAAGACGCTGACCGCGTCGACGGACGTCACGCCGGACAACCAGTCGGCGGCCCCGGCCGCCGGTGACCACGCGCAGGCCACCGCCAAGATCGACAAGACGGTGATCAGCACGCTCGGGCTGACCATCGAGCTGGGCGTGATCCAGTCGCAGGCGTCGGCGACCTGCCAGCCGGCCACGGGCGGTCTCGCCCCGGCGCTGGCGGGCAGTTCGAACGTCGCCTCGCTGAAGATCAACGGCCTCGCGGTCACGGTCGGCTCGGCTCCGCTGACCATCCCGCTGGTCATCGGTTCGCTGAAGCTGAACGGCCAGACCGTGGTGAACGGCGTCGTGAAGCAGCAGGCGGTCGCGCTGGACACGGCGCTCGCCAAGATCGTGCTCGCGGAGTCCCAGGCCGACGTGCACGGAACCACCGCCCACCCCGCCGGCAACCCCTGCCGGCGCTGACCAGGTGAAGTGAGCGGGGGCGGCCGGTGAACCCGGCCGCCCCCGCTTTTCAGCCGAGCAGCCGGGGATCCGGCTCGCCGCCGGCCTCGCCCAACGCGCCGAAGACCGCGCGCACCAACGTGGCCAGGTCCTTCGGGTTCTTCTTGTCCAGCCCGCCCAGCAGCTGTTTCAGCACGGTCAGCTGGTCGAAGTAGACGCGCTCGGTGACCAGGTTCTCCTGCTCGTCGAAGACGAAGTACGCCGTCATCCGGGTGCGGTGCCGGCTGCCGGTCGGCGGGATCTTGCCCAGCGGGCCGAGGTGGGTCCCCTTCAGCCAGAACTCGACGACCACGGCGTCGGCCGTGTGGCGCAGGGCGATGATCTCGTGGTCCTGGTCGGGGAAGGCGACGCGGGTGTCGTGGTAGTAGCCGCGGACCTCACCGTCGCCGTCGTGGACCGTCATCGACGCGATCAGCTCGTAGTGCGGGTGGGGGAACGTCTCCAGCACGTCGTCCCAGGCCTGGCGCACCTCGTCGTGGAAGTGGTCGAGGACGAGCTTCTCGCGAGCGCGCAGCACGTCTTCCGGCGGCAGGGTGTAGGCGGTCGTCATCCGGGGTCCTCAAGTCTTGGTGGGATAAAACCTACGCCGTAGGTATGTACGGACCGTAGACCTACGCTGTAGGTTTTGTCCAGGAGGTGCGGGATGGACACCGAGACGGAACCGCCGCGGCGCGGCCGGCCCCGGCGGGGGCGGGAACCGTTGTCACGGCCGCGGATCGTCGACGCGGCGATGGCGCTCGCCGAGGCCGAAGGTGTCGAACGGCTGACCATGCGCGGCGTCGCCAAGCGCCTCGGCGTCGATGCGATGAGCCTCTACAACCACGTCGCGAACCGGGACGCGCTGCTCGACGCGATCACCGAGGCGGTGCTGGCGGGCCTGCGCCTGCCGGCCCCGAGCGGCGACCTCGACGCCGACGTCCGGGCGGTCGCCCACGCCTTCCGGCGCACCGCGCTGCGGCACCCGCGCTGCGCGCCGCTCGTGCTGACCCGCCAGCTCGACGCGCCCGCCGCGCTCGGGCCGACCGAGGCGGTGCTGGCCGTCCTCGACCGGGCCGGGTTCCAGCCGGACCGTGCCGTGCGCGCGCTGCGGACGTCGCTGGCCTTCCTGGTCGGCTCGCTGCTGCGGGAGGTGTCCGCGGGACCGGCGTTCAGCGGCGCCGACGTCGAAGGCGCCGGGCGGCGCGAAACCGAGCTGACGGCGTCCGGGTTGCCGCACGTCGTGGCGGCGGCGCCGCACCTGGCGGTCTGCGACCACGACGCCGAATTCGAGTTCGGCGTCGACGCTCTGGTCGCCGCGCTGGCGGCCGTCCGCGGCTGAGCATCACCGTGCGTGCCGGGGCGTGCCCCGGCCGGGACGAACGGTGCGGCACCCCGGTGAAAACGCGGCGGAATGGCGATTCCACACCTTGGGGTGAAACGGATTCACGGACCGGTCGGCCGGGCGCAAACTGCTCGGGGAACAATCCCGACGGAAAGGTCATAACTCGATGGGTGCCACCGCGGTCGACCGGATCAAGCTCGTTTTCACCCTCTTCGACGTCGACCGGAACGGCTATCTCGAAGAACAGGACTTCTCGACGATGGCCGACCGCGTGCTGCAGGCGGCCCAAGGCTCCGGCGCCGCGGCGAAGCAGGCGATGGAAGCGGCCTTCCACCGGTACTGGACGACCCTGGAGCGGGAACTCGACGCGAACCACGACGGCAGGGTGAGCTTCGAGGAGTACGCGGCCTGCGTGCTGTCGCCGGAACGGTTCGACGCCACCGTGACGGACTTCGCGCAATCCCTGGCCGCACTGGGGGATCCGGACGGTGACGGGATGATCGAACGCCCGCTGTTCGTCGCCCTGATGACGGCGATCGGCTTCGACCGCGACAACATCGACGCCCTCTTCGACGCCTTCGGGCCGTCGGCCGGCGATCGCGTCCGGGTGCCGGTCTGGACCGAGGCGATCAAGGACTACTACAGCCCGGACAAGGTCGGCATCACCGGTGACCACCTGGTCGCGAACGTGGCCGGCTGAATGGGCGCGCACCGCGCGCGGCCGGTCGTCGGGCTGGCGGTCGGCCGGGGCACGGGTCCGGAACTGGCGGACGTCTTCGAAACCGTGCTCACCCGAATCGGCCTGCGCCACTCGACCGAAATCGAAATCGTGCGCTCTCCCCGGCTGTACCATTCCTATTTCACCCTGAAGGACGAGCGCGAAACCGAGCGGATCCGCCGGCTCACCGAGGAGGATGCCGGCCACTACGGACAGTTCTGCCGGGAACAGGCGCGGGCGGGGGTTTCGGCGATCTTCCGCACGGCGATCAACGCCCAGTCGCTCTACCTGGTCCGGGAGCGGCTGCAGGCGGTCAAGGTCGACCCGATCACGCCGGCCCTGCTGCTGGTCCGGGACCAGGCCCAGGGCTTCTACACCGGCGAAAACGCGCACACGCCGGGCACGGTGACCCGCACGACGGTGTTCAGCAAGGAGATCACCGAGAAGGTGATCGTCTTCGCGCTGCGCCGGGCCTGGGCGCAGTGGCCCGACGACGGACCCGCCCGGATCGTCCTGGCGTACAAGTTCCACCTCCTGGACGGCGCGCTCGGCGAATGGGTCGACGAGATCGCCGCGCGGCTCGGCGTGACGGTCGAGCTCTGCCAGCCGGACACGGTGAACCGCAACCTGATCGAGCACGGCCTCACCCCGCGCACGCTGGTCGTCGCCGGCAACGAATGGGCCGACATCATGCACGTCGTGCTGCTCGACGCGTTCGGCGGCGAACGGCAGGAACGCCGCTACACCGAGAACGTCCTCCTGCACCCGGAGGTCGACGGCCTGGTCGAGTACCAGACCGTGCACGGCTCGGCCGACGACCTCGCCGGGACCGGCCGGGTCAACCCGACGGCCACGATCCGGGCCGCCGCGGCCGTCGCCGAACGGCACGCCGGCTGCCCGGG
This sequence comes from Amycolatopsis sp. NBC_00355, assembly GCF_036104975.1. GTDB lineage: Bacteria > Actinomycetota > Actinomycetes > Mycobacteriales > Pseudonocardiaceae > Amycolatopsis. Next base: position 630,484 of record NZ_CP107982.1, read on the forward strand.
CGCCATCGCGGCGACCGAAGAGGCGCTGGCCACGGTCCTCGCCCGCGGCGTCGGCACGCCGGACGTCGGCGGCCGGCACTCGACCACGGAGGTCGTGGCCGAGGTGCTGGCCGCGCTGGACCCCGCCGCCGACCGGGTGCCGGTGGCGGGCGCGTGAAGACCGCCTTGGTCGTGGTGGACCTGCAGAACGACTTCTGCGCCGGGCCCGTGGTCGCGGCCCGGTACCGCGGC